>JBBRXP010000013.1:0-54468 GCA_038238555.1 Chthoniobacterales bacterium
GCGCTGCCCGTCGAGCGTGAGAAAGACATCGCTCTGCGCGAGAGAGTGCGCGATCTCGATGCACGAAGCGTCGCTCACCAGCACCGGCCGCATCGTAAGCACGTGCGGGCAGATGGGCGTGACCACGAAGACCCCGCTCTCCGGCGCGAGCACCGGCCCGCCGGCGCTCAGCGAGTAAGCGGTCGAGCCCGTGGGCGTGGCGACGATGAGTCCGTCGGCGTGATATTCACTGAGCGATCGGCCGTCCACCGACACGTCGAGCTTGATGAGCTGCGAGTATTCGCCGCGGCTTACCACGGCGTCGTTGAGCGCCGTGTGCGTCTCGATCGCGCGGCCTTGCCAGTGGATTTCCACGTGCAGCAGCGTGCGCTCGCTCAGTTGGTAAGTGCCCGCCACGATCGCCTCCACCGCCTGCGGCCACGCCGCCGAACTCACGCATGTGAGGAAGCCGAGCGTGCCGAGATTGATCCCAAAAATCGGCCGGCTCCGTTCCCGCAATTCATGGAGCACTTGCAGGATCGTGCCGTCGCCTCCGAGCACCACGAGCAGATCGCAAGCGCGCGCGACCTCGTCCGACGTGGCTTGCGAAACCGCGCCGATGAGTCGCGCCGTGCGAGCCTCCATCGTCACCGGCAAGCCGTGATGCGCGAAGGCGGCGGCCAGCTCGCGCACCAGCTCTTGCGCGCCGGGCTTACCGTCGTTTGCGATCAAGCCGATGTGCCGCGCAGACATGCGAGAAATTCCTTGTTTCCCTCCGCGCCGAGGATCGGGGACTCGATGCAGCCCGCCCACTCGAGCCCGAGCCGCGTCGTGGCGAAGGCGCGAATCTTTTCCACCGCCCGCGCGTGCAGTGCCGAATCCCGCACGATGCCGCCGCGGCCCACATCCTCGCGGCGAAGCTCAAACTGCGGCTTGATGAGCGCAACGATCACGCCGCCATTGCTCAGCAGGGCGAGGGCCGGGGGCAAGATCAAAGTCAGCGAGATAAAGGCCACGTCGATCGTGCAGAGCGCGATCGGTTCGGGAATGTCGGCGCGCGTGAGATGTCGGGCGTTGAGTTTTTCGCGCACGACCACGCGCGGATCGGAGCGAATCTTCCAGTCGAGCTGCGAGTGCCCCACATCGATCGCCCACACCCGCGCCGCGCCGTGCTGGAGCAGGCAATCGGTAAAGCCGCCCGTGCTCGCGCCGATGTCGAGACACACCGCGCCCGCAGGATCAATGTCAAACGCCCGCAAACCCGCTTCCAGCTTCAATCCGCCGCGTCCCACGTAACGCTCGGCAGCCCGCACCGTCAGCACCGCATCGTCCGCGATCCGCGTCCCAGCCTTGTCGATCACACGATCGCCGACCGTGACCGCGCCGGCCATGATCGCCCGCTGCGCCTTCTCGCGGCTGTCGTACAAGCCGCGGGCGACGAGCAATTGATCGAGGCGCATTCGGGCAAGTTGAGCGTTGAGGGTTGAGAGTTGAGAGCCGCGCGGCTTAAGTCCGGCGCGCCGACTTGGAATAGAGCGCCACTCAACACTCAACTCTCAACACTCAACCTCCCCAATGCTTCGCGACGCGATCAAGACCATGATGGTCGAGAACCTGATGCTCAAAGTGACCACCGCCGAGATCGCCGACGATCAGCCGCTCTTCGGCCCCGAGGGGCTCGGGCTGGATTCCATCGACGCGCTCGAACTCGTCGTGTCGCTCGAGAAACAGTTCGGCGTCTCGGTGCCAAATTCCGAGACCGCGCGCCAGGCGCTGGCCACCGTCAATTCCATCCACGACTACGTGCTCGCAAACCGCACGCCGTCGTAGCTGCGACGTCCTCGTCGCAGGAAGTTCCCGCGGCGTCACCGCCGCGAACCACGAGTCTGGCGGCGGGGACGCCGCCGGCACCACCTGCGACGAAGACGCCGCAGCTACGCGTTGATCGCATCGATGAGCACCCGGAACCGCCCAAAGTTCCGCCGAAACGGCGTGAAGACCAGGCGCGGAAATTCCGCCAGCTCCGGCTCATTGCTCTCCTCCGGCAACGCGCCGGTCTGCACGATTTCGCCGCCTCGAAAAATATCCGCGAAATCACGATTGAGCCGCGCGATGGCCGCCGGCGGGAGCTTCTGCTGGAGCCGGATGACCATGCGCCCGCCCACCCAGCGGTAACTTCGGAAGACCCGGTAGAAGCGCGCGATCTCCGCGACCGCCTCCTGGAGGCTGTGCGTCATTTTGAAAAGATGAAAATCATCCGGCGACACCAGCCCGAGCTTCAGGAGATCCTCTTGCAAGAAACGAATCCACGTCTCCCAGTAACGCCCGCCCGGTTTGTCGATGAGCACCACGGGGATGATGCGCGCCTTGCCCGTCTGCATGAGCGTGAGCACCTCGAAGCCTTCATCGAGCGTGCCGAAGCCGCCGGGGAAAAGCGCAACGGCGTGCGTCTCCTTCACGAAGTTCAATTTGCGAGTGAAGAAGTAATTGAAATTGATGAGCTTCGCGTCGCCGTGGATCGTCGCATTTGCGCGCTGTTCAAACGGCAGCCGGATATTGAGCCCGAAGCTGTGCTCGCGCCCCGCGCCGCGCTGCGCCGCGCCCATGATTCCTTCGCCGCCGCCGGTGATGATCATGTAGCCCTCCTCGACCATGCGCCGCGCGAATTCCTCCGCCAGCACCGACTCCGGCGCATCGAGAGAAGTGCGCGCGCTGCCAAAGACCACCACCTTCCGCACCTGCCGATACGGCGCAAAGATGCGCGCCGCGTAGCGCATCTCCTTGAGCGAGCGGTTAAAGAGTTTCAAGTCCGCGATCGTGGTCTGATCGCGCGCAAGCTTGAGCGCAGTCATGATCATCTCTTCGACGATCTCGCACGACTTCCCGCATCCCCAGTCGGCCACCAGCGCGCGGATGCGCTCGTCGAAGCTGGCATCGCCGCTCGTGCGCGGGATCGTGGAAGGCGGAGCGGAGAGAGCGCCAGCGGTGAAATCCTGCATCGTGGGAGAAAGTTGAGGGTTGAGTGGCGAGCGGACATGGGATCAAGCGCCGTTCCAGTTCCGGATTTTTCTTTTCGTTGAGAGCCGCAGGGCACGGGATAAAACGTCGCCTGCTCCGTTGCGCCACTCAACACTCAACACTCACCACTCCCCAAATGATCGTCGTCATCCGCCCCAACACCCCGCGCGCGCAGGTCGATGAAGTCATCGCCGAAGTGCAGAAGCTCGGCTACGACCCGCGGCCGATCTTTGGCACCGAGCAGACCGTCGTCGCAGCCATCGGCGACGAGCGCACGCACCACACCCTCGAGTCGCTCCTCGCCTTCCCGCAGGTCGAGAAAGTCATGCCCGTGCAAAAGCGCTTCAAGCTCGTGAGCCGCGAGTCGCACCCCCGGGATTCCGTGGTGAACGTCGATGGCCTGCCCGTGGGCGGCGAGCGCTTCACCGTGATGGCCGGGCCGTGCTCGGTGGAAAGCGAGGAGCAACTGCTCGCCACGGCGCGCGCGGTGAAGGCGGCGGGCGCGACCATCCTGCGCGGCGGCGCCTTCAAGCCGCGCACCTCGCCGTATGAATTCCAGGGCCTCGGCAGCGAAGGACTGCGGTTGCTCTCGCTCGCGAAGAAAGAGACCGGATTGAAAATCATCACCGAGCTGCTCAGCGAAGCGCACGTGGATGAAGTCGCCGCGCACGCCGACATCCTCCAGATCGGCGCTCGCAACGCGCAGAACTTCCAACTCCTCATCGCCGCCGCCCGCACCGGCAAGCCCATCCTGCTCAAGCGCGGCCTGAGCCAGCGCATCGACGAATGGCTGCTCGCCGCCGAGTACATCATGGCGCACGGCAATCCCAACGTGCTCTTCTGCGAACGCGGCATCCGCACCTTCGAGACTTACACGCGCAACACCCTCGACCTCGCCGCCGTCGCCATCATCAAGAGAGAATCCCACCTTCCCGTCATCATCGACCCCAGTCAGGGCGCCGGCCGCGCCGACCTCGTGAAGATGCTCTGCCGCGGCGCCGCCGCGATGGGAGCCGATGGCCTGCTCATCGAAGTGCACCCCAACCCCGCCGAGGCCCTCAGCGACGGCCAACAGCAGGTGGATTTTCAAAGCTTCACCCAGCTCATGCAAGAGCTGCACCCCTTCGTGACCGCAGCCGGCCGGACAATTTAGAGCGCCCCCCCGGCGCGATTTGCGATACAGGTGCGGCCATGTTTCTCCACACCGTTCCGCTTCTCTTCGCCGCCTGTCTCCTCGCATCGCCGCTTGCTGCGCAATCGCCGAAGAAAGAACCGCGCGAGTTTTTGCCCGCGCCATTTGATTCGTACTTTCAGAAAAGAGTGGCGGAGCTCTCGGGGACGGATTGGCAGAGGGAGATCACGCGGGAGAACTGGCCGGCGGTGCAGGCGCGGATGCGGCACGAGCTCCAAGGCATGCTGGGGCTCGATCCGTGGCCGGCGCGCGGGGCGCTCAACGCCAAGGTCACGGGCACGGTCGAGGGCGACGGTTACATCGTCGAGAAGCTGCACTTCGAGTCGTTGCCGGGGCTGTATGTGACGGCGGATTTTTTCCGCCCAAAAGAAGTGACGCAGCCGCTGCCGGCGATCCTCTACGTGTGCGGGCACGCCAACGTGACCGAGAACGGCGTGAGTCTCGGAAACAAAACGGGCTATCAGCATCACGGCACGTGGTTCGCGCGGCACGGGTATGTGTGCCTCATCATCGATACCATCCAGCTCGGCGAGATTCACGGCGAGCATCACGGCACTTACTCGGCGGGCAAGTGGTGGTGGGCCTCGCGCGGTTACACGCCCGCCGGCGTGGAGGCGTGGAATGGGATGCGCGCGCTCGATTATCTCGAGACGCGGCCCGAGGTGGATCGCACGCGCTTCGGCATCACCGGGCGCTCGGGCGGCGGCGCTTACTCGTGGTGGATCGCGGCGCTCGATGAGCGCATCAAGGTGGCGGTGCCGACGGCGGGGATCACGACGTTGAAAAATCACATCCTCGACGGCGCGATCGAAGGGCACTGCGATTGCATGTTCATGGTGAACACGGAGCGCTGGGATTTCGATCGCGTGGCCGCGCTCATTGCGCCGCGCCCGCTGCTCATCGCCAATACCGACGCCGACTCCATCTTCCCGCTCGACGGCGTGATGGAAATCTACAACCACACGCGCGCGCTCTACCGCAAGCTCGGCGCGGAAGACCGCATCGGCATCCACATCGCCGAAGGTCCGCACAAGGACACGCAGCAGTTGAACGTGGGCGCATTCAACTGGCTCAATCGTTTCTTAAAAGGCGCGGACCGCATGGACCTCATCGACGAACCGGCGCGCAGGATGCACGCGCCGCGCGATCTCAAGGTCTTTGCCGCGCTGCCGAAAGACGAGCGGGTGACGACGGTCGATGAGTGGTTCGTGCCGGCGTTTTCCGCGAAGGCGCAGCCGCCGACCGCGAGCGAGTGGCCTCATCTTCGCGACGGCTGGATGAAAGCGCTGCGCGAAGAGTGCTTTCGCGCGTGGCCCGCGAAGGTTGCAAAAAGTTTGGCGGTCAATCCCACGTCGGCGGTTGCCGAGGGACTGCGGCTGACGACCACGGAGTTTGCGAGCGAGGATCCAATCCAGCCCACGCTCTGGGTGCTGCAGCGCGACGGGTTGAAGTCGGAGGAGCTCGAGCTCGTCGTCCTCAACGTGCTCGACGACGAAGGCTGGAACGAATTCCATGCACATGCGGCAGCGGCTTTTCCGTCGCAATTTCCCGGCGCGCAACCGGACGCCGCGGCCTTTGCCGAAGAGCGCGCGATGTTGATGAACTCGAAGTGGGCGATGGCTTACGTGTGCCCGCGGGGCGCCGGCCCCACGAGCTGGGCGCAACTTTCGCGCAGCAAGCAGACGCAACTCCAACGGCGCCTCCTCCTGCTCGGCGAATCGCTCGAGAGCGGCCAGGTGTGGGACATTCGCCAGGCGGCCTCCGCACTGCGCAGCCTGCCGGGCTTCGAGAAGGTGCCGCTGTGGCTCCAGGCGCAAAAGACCATGGCCGCCAATGCGCTCTACGCCTCACTTTTCATCCCCGACGTGAAGCGGCTCGACCTTCACTCCATGCCGGCCTCACACCGCGGCGGGCCGACTTATCTCAATGTGCTGCGGCATCTCGACCTCCCACAAGCTGTGGCCATTGCCGCGGAGAAATCCACCGTCGCGCTTTACACCGAAGACGCCGCGCCGTGGCGCTACGCCCAAGACGTGGCGCAAGCGCTCGGCCGGGGAGACAAGCGCGTGCAAGTGCGCCAGCCCCTGGGCCCAGCGAAGCCCGGCGGGCGGTAGAACGGAGTGCGCGCCTACTTCTTGCCCTTCGCGTTTTTGTCCTTCGCCGGGGTCGGCACCGGATCCTCCGGCGCCTCGCTGGCCGAGATGCGTCCGGCCACGGTGGGATCGGACCCCGGGGTCACGCTCACGCGCATCCCCGACTTGAGATCATCGAGTTTCGCCCGCTGGCCCTTGTATTCGATCACCGTGTCCCTGGTGATCTTGTAAGTCTTGGCGTCTGCCGATCCTTTTATCGAAATCGAATCGGCGCTAATGCTGACGATGGTGGTGTGATGCGGCGGAGCTGGTTCCTTCTTGGCATATTTGCCGCCGCCGCCACCACCGGGCTTGCCGCCTCCGCCCTTGCCAGCTTGAAGTGTGGCGGTTCCAAACAAAGTAAGGGCGGCGATGATGATGGGAGTGAGTAGTTTTGTGGGGCTCATGTTCCGACAAATAGCCGATCCGCGAAGTCGATCAAGCTGGGAAAATTGAGCCCCCATCCACCGATCCCTAGTCACCATTCACAACCCGGCCTTCCTTTGCCTCGGGCACGGACCATGCGTAAGTCCTCCATCAATGATCAAGAACAGCGACGCCTTGTTGAGCCTTCTGCGGGACGACGATCCGTCCACCTTGCGGCTCGTGAAAGGCCAGCTCGCGCGCTCCGAGGGCGCGACGCTCGATGAGCTGCGGGCGCTGCTCGCGGCTGCCGATCCCGTGGCGGCGCGGCATCTGCGCGACGTCATCGCCGCCATCGAGAAGCGCGAGGCCGAGTCTATCTTCGCGGAACTGTGCGCGAGCTTCGGCGAGCACGGCGATCTGGAGGATGCGGCCTGGCGGCTCGCGACCCCCTTCACTGCGGGGAGTGATTTTCACCGCAAGCGCAGTCTGCTCGATAGCTGGGGAGCAGAAGTGCGGCGCCGGCTGCGAAAGGCGGACAACGAGATCGACGCGATCGAGACGCTGGTTGAATTCCTCGGCCGCGATGTGGGCTTGCGCGGAAATACCGAGGACTACTACTGCATCGATAATTCGCTGCTGCCCGAAGTCATCGACTCGCGCCTCGGCAACCCCATCACTCTCTCGCTCGTCTATATGCTCGTGGCCCGGCGCGCCCGGCTGGAGCTGGCGGGCATCGGCCTGCCCGGGCACTTCATCGTGCGCGCCGGCGAACATTTTTTCGATCCTTTCCACGGCGGCCGGCGTGTGGGTCTGGAAGAATGCCGCACGCTCGTCGAGCAGCAGAGCCTGGTGCTCACTCCCGCGCACCTGCGCCCCACCACCCCGCGGCAGATGCTCATCCGCATGCTCGGAAACATCTACTGCGTGGCCGAGGAGAGCGATCCGCCGATGGCCGAGAAGGTGCAGAACTGGATCGGCGCGCTCTATTCCGGCCGCCGGCCGGCGCAGTGAGGCGCAACGGCTTCTGTGTTCAATGACCCTGGAGGGACACGCTCCGTCGTGTCCCTGATTAAAGTGGGCGGAGGCGGCGCGAAGCTGCGCGCGCCCGGCTCCGCACCGCCTCCGCCCTTTTAGTTTGGGGACACGACGGAGCGTGTCCCGCCAAGGATTTCACGGCGTCTTCCCATCCCAAAGCGGCCTTGACTTAATGCCATTCAAGCTCGCGGCTACTTCTTCTTCCCGTAGTCCCGCACGAAGGCGATGCACTGCTTGGCGTCCTCCACGTTGGCATCCCAGTTGTACTCGTACTCGACCGAGATCGGCCCCTCGAAGCCCTGCGCCTTGTACTCATCGAGGATGCCTTTCACGTTGCTCACGCCGGTCCCCCAGATCACGTCGTGCGCGGTGGGCGACTCCTCGTTGAGGTCTTTCATGTGGCTGCTCATGATGCGGCCTTTGAGGATCTTCACGCAATCGAGCGGCTTGAGGCCGCTGCGCACCCAGTGCCCGATGTCTGCACAGGAGCCGATGCGCGGGTCGCGGCCCTTCACCACCTCGAGGATGTAATTGGGATCCCACATGCGGTAGTCGGACTTGCTGGCTTTCTTCGGGTGATCGTGAAAGCCGACCTTGATGTCGTATTCCTTCACGAGTTTTTCAAACGTGTCGATCGCGTCCACCGACTCCGTATTGATGACGCGAATGCCGAAGCTTTTTGCAAACTCGAACACCTTGCGCGACTCCGCCTCGTCCTTCGAGAGCCCCACCACTCCATAAGCCACCGGCGTGAGTCCGTGCTGCTTGAGCTTGGCCTTCACCTTGTCCCACACTTCCGGCGATGCCTCGTGGCTGAAAGTTACGCCGGGCTCGGCAGGCGACAGTTTTTGTTTCGGGTAAAACTCGATCACCTTCGCGCCGGTCGATGCCGTCTTTTCGATCGCCTCGAAAACGGTGAAGCGATTGAAGGTGTAAGCCTGGCAGCCGACGGCGAAGCCGCCGACTTTGAGTTCATCGGGAAACGAGCCAGCCAACGCGGTGGGGCCGGAGAAGAGCGCTGCGAGAGCGAAGGTGGGGAGGAGGAATTTCATGGGCGCATTGGCGCGGATGGGCGCGGGCAAGTCAAGCGTTGCAGCGCAGCCGCGTATCTCCGCGCCACTCACTGGGCCGGACTGCGCACGATCACGTGCCGCTGCTCGATCTCGCGCCGGAATTCTTCCGGGAGTTGCGCCCAGTCCAGCACATCGACCAGGATGGGCAGGTCGCACTCAATCAATGCCCCGCGCAGAGCCGACATCTTTTTTTGCACCCCCCTGGAGTTTGCCGGGCTGGCGGACCACGAGGTCGAGGTCCGACCCCGCGTGCCCGCCGCCGGCCACGCGCGAGCCGTAGGCCCACACCTCGGCTTCCGGCACGTGCGCCCCGAGCACCTCGAGGAGCAGACGCAGATGCCGCGGTTGGAGATCAAGACTCGGCATGGCCAAATTTTTCGCGCAGCGAGGACTCGAGCAGGCGTGCATCGGCGAGGAATTCGGGGAGCAAAGCCAGCGTCTCTTCGGCAAATCCGCGACCGTAATTGTGCGCCCTCCACCGCCTCGGACTCCACCAGGCTGTGCCTGGCTGCGTGGCGAAAGAGTTCCTTGAAGCTGAGCGCATCGACCGCGCGCGGAGTTGCCGTGAAGGACTTGAGCGCCTTGCGCAGCAGGTTGCCCGCAGTTTCCAAAGTGAGCTCAAATCCCTTCACCACAGCGTTGCGAAAGATCTCGTAGTCGATGCTGTCTTCCGCCGACCGGTTCAGCAACGTGAGCGAGGCTTCCAATGTCTGGATGCAGCGGAGGAGATGTTCGGTGCGCAGGCTCACGGAGTTTTTCGCGCAGTCTCTCCATTGCTCGCGATGAGCCGGAGAAGCTCATGGGCGCAGGCTTCGGCGAAGACCGCGTCGTTGATCGCGCAGTCGAATTCCAGCACCGGGATGTCCTGGCGCAAGTTCGCCTTGATCTCGTCGAAGAGCGCCTGATCCGCCGAAGGATCGTGGAAAGGCTGGCCGGGCGCGCTGAGGATGCTGATGGCCTGCCGCGGGATGGCGAAGGTCACCGGCCCCGTCGAGAGATCCACCTTCAATGCGATGAGCCGGCCGAGTTGCGCGCACTCCTCGGAGTTGGTGCGCATGAGGGTGACTTGCGGATTGTGCTGGTAAAAAGTGCGGCCCGCAAACTTGGCGGGCACGGTCTCCGGGCCGAAAAAATTCACCATGTCGAGGCAGCCGGGCGCGATGACCGCGGGCACTCCATTGCGCGCGGCGGCTTCGAGACGCGCGGGGCCGGCGCTCAGGAATCCGCCCACGAGTTCATCGGCCCACTCGGTGGTGGTGAGGTCGAGCACGCCGGCCACGAGCCCGCTCTCGATGAGCGCTTCCATCGCGCGCCCGCCGGTGCCGGTGGCGTGGAAGACGAGCACTTCGTAGCCCGCGGCTTCGAGGATGGTCTTCGCTTTTTGCACGCACTCGGTGGTGTTGCCAAACATTGAGGCGACGATGACCGGCTTGTCTTCGCCCTCCGGCGGCGTGGCTTCGACCATGCCGCAGATGGCGCCCGCCGCGCGGCTCAGGATCACGCGCGAAATGCGATTGATGCCGGCGATATCCACGATGCTCGGCATCATCACGATGTCCTTTGCGCCGACGTATTGCGCGGTGTTGCCGCTGGCCAGCGTCGAGACCATGAGCTTCGGAAAACCGAGCGGCAACGCGCGCATGGCCGCCGTGCAGATGGCCGTGCCGCCGCCGCCGCCGAGCGAGATCACGCCATCGATCTTCCGCTCCGCTACCAAGCTCGCAAGCAGCACCGGCGCGGCGCGAGCCATCGCCGCGACGGCCTCGCCGCGATCGCTCTTCGCCGCGATGGCCGCGGGATCGATGCCGCCGATGGCTGCCACCTCTTCGCGGGTAATATCGGGCCGCAATAAAAACGACCCCGCCGTGCCGACATCGATGACGAGCGTGCGATGGCCGCGGGCGCGGATTCGTTCGGCGACGAAAGCGTGTTCGTCGCCCTTGGTGTCCATGGTTCCGAGAATGGCGATGGTGAGCATTGGGGGCGTGGCCGCGGGCAGCCACCGCGGGATTGAAAACACCTCACGCGTCCCGTGGCGAGCCGGAAGGTTGAGCATTGAACGTTGAGCGTTGAGCGTTTCTTCTTTTCGCCATGCCTTCTTCCCTCCGTCGTTTCGTCGCCACCCATGAGACCGAGCCCGAGCACCTCGATGGCAAGACCCATCACTGGTATTTCAAACAGGGGCTGGGCGACTCGTCATCGCTCGTCTTCGTGCGCGCGCGGCTCACTCCCGGCGGGGGGCATCCTTTTCACCAGCACCCCGAGATGGATGAGATTATCTACCTGCTCGAGGGGGAAATGGAGCAGTGGCTCGAAAAAGAAAAGCGCGTGCTGCTGCCGGGCGATTCGCTCTACATCCCGCGCGGCTCGATCCACGGCTGCTACAATGTGAGCGGCGCCGAGTGCGAATTCCTCGCGATCCTTACGCCGGCAAAGATCGCGGGTCCGTTCAGCGTGGACGTGTCAGACCAGGAGCCATGGAAGTCGCTGAAAAGTTGATCCACTCCTCTTGCTCAAACTCGAAATCCGAAATCCGAAATCCGGAACAAACGGCCGATGAACATCCGACTCCTGGCAAAGCTCGCACGCTGGCCGATCTCAGCGGCGCTGCTGGTGGCGGCATTGCGCTTCTTCCGTGTGGCTGGCGAAAGCGAAATACTCGGCCAGTTTGCAAACAGTCTCTTCGGCATGGCCGCGCTTATCGCGGCAGTCGTGGTCATCGCGCCGGCTGTGATTCCGTGGGCCGCGACGCCGCTGCTGCGATTGCTCGATTCTGTTTACCTGCCGCGCAACTGGGATCCGCCGCCGCTCGATTACAAGCTCGCGCGCTTCTACCGCCGTCGCGAACGGCTCGACGAGGCGGTGCGCGATACGAAAAGATCGTCCATTATCACCCGCAGGAACTGACCGCCTATCTCGAGGGCATTGAGACCGCGTACCAAGCCGACGATGCTGAGGGCGCCGCCCGCCTTTACCGCCGCGCGCGCCGCCGGCTCCGCGACGCCGCGGGCCGCGAAACGATCGAGCAGCGATACGAGAATCCCGCGGCAAAACTGAGCGACAGCGCGCGCTAGCCAGGAAATCGAGCGGGCTGAATTCCGTGCTGCCACCTCCACCGCTCTTCGTGGCGGCGCACGAGCTACACGCCTTCCGCGGCACTGACCGGCGCGCGCGACAGCGCCGGCATGGCTCGCAGGGCCCGGGCAAATTCCGCGACCGGCGGCGGCGTGCGCGCATACCGGAGCCCGACGTAGAGCGCACCGATGCGGCGCAGAGCCGCGGATTGATCGGGGAAGGAACGCGCGGCCCGCTCGGTGAAGCCCAGCGGGCCTTCCCACACTTCGCGCGCAACTCCCGCGGCCGCCAGCCTGCGGCAAAATCGCTCGTAACCGCGCGACACCGCATCGCCGCGGAAACGCGCCGGGCGCCGCAGCCACAGCGCGACCAGCGCGAGCAGCACCGCCATCGCGAGCACGCTCCACGTCACGATCGCAGCGCGCGCGAAATGTCCGACGCCCATCCAACCAAAGAGCGCCCTCTGCCGATCCTCGTCGAAGTCCAGCACGAGCAAGTCCCAGTGATAATTGATGCTGTCCCACGCGAGGCCCGCCTGCCGTGCGAGATTGCCCCGCATCCGAACGCCGCGCGCGGCAGTGGAGTGCGGCGCGCCGGCTTGCAGACGCGGCGCGAGCCCCGCGCTCACCCGCTCCGGCGCGATGGCCTCCGTCGGGTCCACGCGCAACCAGCCACTGCCCGCGATCCACACTTCGCACCACGCATGCGCGTCGGCCTGGCGCACGATCACGTAATCTCCGAGCGCATTATATTCCCCGCCGCGGTAGCCCACCACGATGCGCGCCGGCATCTTCGCCGCCCGCATGAGCGTGGCAAATGCCGCCGCGTAGTGCTCGCAAAAACCCGCGCGGCGGCGGAAGAGAAATTCATCGAGCGCATTCTCGCCGTAAGCCCCGGGAGTGAGCGTGTAGGTGAAGGGCTGGTTGTGAAAATAACGAAGCCCATTGGCGACGATTGCGCGTCCAGTCGGCGCGCCGTTCCGCCACGAAGCCGCCAGCGCCCATGCCTCCGGCGAGAGCCGCGGCGGCAGCGCGAGGGCCGCCTGCAAATGATCCGGCGGCAGCGCGGTCTGGCGATTTTCCGGCCGCGACGTCACTTCGTAGTGCAGCGTATTGACGATCGGGCGCGCGTTTTGAAGCCATCCGCCGGCTTGAAAAGCAGCGCTCGGCGGCGCGCTTTCCGGGCGATCCAGCGCGAAGAGAAACTGTCCGCCGCTCGGCAGCAGGCTGATGCTCTGGCGCATCGCCGAACCCGCCAACCGGCGCGCGCCCGCTTCTTCGGAAAGCCGATTGCCCTGCCCCCATTGCAGGCCATCGCCGCGCCACAGCACCGGCCCGCGCCAATACATGTCCGCCGTGTCGGGACGCGTGCCGTCGGGAAATTGCGCGCGGAAAGCGATCGCGTCATTCGCCGCCAGCGAGGCGACACTGCCGGGCGCGAGCCGATCCGAGATGCCCTGCGAGGCGAGCGGCGACGGGGCAAGGCGGAATGGCGGCGCCACGGAGCTGCGCGGGAGAAAAAGAAAAAGCAGCGCCGCGATCGGCAGCGCCTGGAGCAGGAGCGTGAAGGCCAGGCGCACCGCGCGCGCATAGCTGCACGCGCCCGCGCGGCGATGAAAGCGCACCAGCCCACCGGTGAGCACCACCAGCACGAGGGCCACGTAGAGCCACATCAGCAAGTCTTGCGAAAAGAAAAGATCGCAAAGCGCGAGGAAGAAACCGAGCAGCGTGAGCACTTGAAAATCGCGCACCGAATTTGTCTCGAGCAGCTTCAGCGAGACCAGCAGCAGCATCATGCTCAGCCCCGCTTCGACCCCGACGACGGAACCAAAGGTCGCCGCCACTCCCATCGCGCCCGCCGCCAGCAGCAACAGCTTGGTCGGCAGGCTGGGAAGACGCTGCGAGCGATGATTGAGCACGAGCCGCACGACGATCGCCACCGCGAGCAGCGCCGTCACCCACGCGGCGATCCTGTCCACAAGCGGCCCCGCGGCCAACGCCAGCCCCGCGCACACGCCGGCGAGCGGCGCCATCTCCACTGCGCCCGGTCGTCGTGTGCGCGGCCAGGTCATGGCAAAGTAAAAACAGCCAGCGCCCTGAGACACGCGTGGGAATGCATCTCGCCGGATGCTGGCGCGATCGAGACGCCGGGCAGTTCCAGTCCGTAGTTCAAGCTCGCGCGCTCGGCCATCACCACCCACCGCGCGAGCTGGCTCAGCCGGCTCTCGACATCGAGCGGCGCGAGCGCGTTCCACTCGAGCACCAGCGTGCCGCTGCTCTCGCCGGCCCACTGCTTGGTGAGCAGAGGCTGTCCGCGCGCCGCCGCTTTCCAGTCGATGTGCCGCTGCGATTCACCGGGCAGCCACGCGCGCACGCCCGCAAAATCGTCGCCCTCCGCACGCGGTCCCTCGCGGCGATCTCTCGCCGCCGTGGAGGACGCGGGCAGCGGAGCCGAGCCTTCGGGACGCGGATACACATGCCACGTTTGATCCGCAAAAAAAACGCGCCGCGCCGTGAAGAAACCGAGCGGATACAAACTCGTGGCCGTGAGCCGCGCGCCGGAAAAAAGCCCGCGCCGCGCCGCGGCAAACCGCACCGTGGCCCGTCGCTCATGTCCGGCGGCGATCTCCGGAAATTCCGCCGCGTGCAGCGCATCGCCCGCGTCGACGCGCACTGCGTGCGGCGTGGTGCCGCGTTCCGCATCCAGCACCAGCGGCACGAGCACCTGCTCGCCCGCAAAGACCGGCCGGATCGGCTCCACCCGCAGCGTGAGGCCGCGGAGATTCGCCCACGCATGGATCGCCGAGACCGCGGCCACCGCCGCGACCAAAAAGCAGAGCAGATAAGCCGCCCCATTGCTCTGGCTCGCGCCCGCATACCACATGGCGCCCAGCACCGCCGCGAGGCCGAGGGCGTGGCGGTTGGGAAGTGGCATGGTGTCAGGCGGCAAATTCCAAGTTCCAAAATCCAAGTTCCATTTAAGTTCCAGGATTCAAGGAAGGAAATTTCAAGGAACGGGAATTCGCGGGGGACCGCTGTTTGAAATTTGGTGCCTTGAAATTTGAAAATTAAATGGAGCTTGGATTTTGGAACTTGGAATTTTCCCCCGGCGCCGGCACTTGCCACTTCACGGCACCGGCACTTCCCGCAGGATCGCCTCCGTCAGCGTGCGCCCCGCCGCGCTGGCGTGGTCGAGATCGCTTCCGAGCCGGTGCCCCATCACGGCCGGGCCCACCGCTTGCACATCCTCCGGCAGCACCATCTCGCGCCCTTGCATGAGCGCCCACGCTTGGCTTGCGTGCAGCAGCGCCAGCCCCGCTCGCGGACTCAGCCCCGTCCGATGCCGCTGCCGGCTGGCCCCCAGCATGTCTTGCAGATAGTCGAGCAATGCCGGCGAGGCGTGAACCTTCCGCACCCCCTCCTGAATTTCCCGCAACTCTCCGCCGCCGAGCACCGGTTTGAGATCGCGCAACATCTCGCGCCGGTCGAGCCCGAGCAGCATCGTGCGCTCGGCCCCGCGATCCGGGATGCCCAGCTCGATGCGCATCAGAAAGCGATCGAGCTGCGATTCGGGCAGCGGAAAAGTGCCGATCTGCTGCTGAGGATTTTGCGTCGCGATGACGAAGAACGGCGACGGCAGCGGGTGCGTGATGCCGTCGATGGTCACGTGATTTTCCTCCATCGCCTCGAGCAGCGCGCTCTGCGTCTTGGGCGTCGCGCGATTCACTTCATCGATGAGCACCACCTGCGAAAAGAGCGGCCCTGCATGGAAGACGAAGCGCTGCTGGTCGCGGTCGAAGATGGAATTACCGAGGATATCCGCCGGCAGTAGATCGCTGGTAAATTGCACGCGCCGGAAATCGAGCCCAATCGAACCCGCCAGCGCCTGCGCGAGCGTCGTCTTGCCCACGCCCGGCACGTCCTCGATGAGCAGATGCCCGCGCGCCAGCAGGCAGGCCGCCGCCAGCCGCACCGTGTCCCGCTTGCCGACGATGATTTCGCTGACCTGCGAAACGAGTGCCTCGATGCGATTTTTCATGGAGTTACCAAGGAGGAGCGACACCCCTGTCGCCCCTGCATCATCTAAAATCGCACCGCCAGAGTAACTCCGCCGCCCGAGTCCCACTTCCGATAATCCTGCACCCGCGGATCGTTCGACTCCCGTGCCTCGAAGCTGGTGAAGAGCCGCACCGACGCCCACTCGTTAAAGAAGTAAGCCACCGTCAACCCCACCACGTTAAAGACATCGTGGCGGCTGCCGCTCTGCGAGTAATAAGAGTGTTGGAAGCGATAATACGGTTGCAGGATCACCCCGGTGACGACGGTGTAGTTATAAGCCAGCGACAGGATGGTATCGAGCCGATCATTACCATGCGTGGTCGGATCCGGATCGGAATGGGTAAAGTGGTAACCGCCGTAATAAGATAACGAGAACGCATTCTTATCGTTGAAATGGAGAACGCGCTCGACGCCCCATTGTGGCAGTAGCTCCGTGTAGAATTCCGACCAATCCCGCTCGCTGCTTAGATACCTGTTGTATTCCAGCCCGAGCCACCCATGCCAGTCATCATGGAAAGTAAAGCGCGAGCCCGCGTAAATAGTGCCGACATCGAAGTCGATGTTATTAAGTTGGTTTGCGCTGGAGTCCAGGCCGTAGTTATAACGCGCGTGGCGATAACCGATGTGCAGCGCCGCCTCACCCCCGGCAAACTCAAAGGGCGGCGGAGCCAGGCCCGCGGTGACGGTGGTAAGAAGCACCCCGGTATCCACCTTGTCCCGCTCGGTAAGGAATACGTTGGAGCTGTAGAAATACTGCGCGTCGATTCCACCCTCGATCCACGTCCGCCGCCGATGCGGGCGCAGCAGGAGATACTGCGGCCCGACATCCGCCGATTCCCCGGGATACAACGTCGGCACGGATTCCGTGCTCACTCCACGGTAAGGATTCTGCGGAGCAAAGAACTGCCGCTCCCGGGCAAACCTATCCTGGCCCTGCGCGGCATCCACGAAAGTCTCCGGCAAAGGCCGCGCCGCGTGAAGCTGCGCACCAGCGAAGAAAGCAAGAATGGAGACCCGCGCGTTCATTTGATGATGATCCTGGTTCCAATTAGAGGACTGCCATCGTTCACCCGATTGCCGCCGTAGAGCACGTTGGTAAGGAAGTTGACAAACCCAGGCCGCGACGGCTGGCCCGTATTGGCCCGCGGCGCGAGCAGCCCCGTGGCGGAATCCAGCACCACCCGCGAACCCGCCGCAAAGTTTGTGTTACTCAGGTCGATGGTCCGCGCGGCCAGCGATACGTCGAGCACGTCGAATTGCGCGCCATTGATGGCGATAAGAGGTCCAGCGATCAGTTCCACGCGCCCGCGACTGCTGTTAAAGTTGGCATTCGAAAAGCGCGCCGATGTTACTCTCAAAGACCCGCCCGCGGCGATGCGAATGTTCTCGGCGGAGAAGTCCACGCGCTCGACCACGATCTCCCGCCGCGAAGTAATTCTAACTGCCTTGCCGGCCTCAATGCCGCGGCCATTAGGCGCGGTTGCCGGCGATCCTTTGAATAACGTTTCCACGGGACCGCCCCGCTGGCCGAGTTGGAATCTTTCCAGCCTGAAGTTCGGGTTACTCGTGATGCTGTCGGCGATGCGCAGCGAGCCCGCGGCCTCGATCCCGAAATTCCCCGCCGCTGCCACGCCGAAGTTAGTAAGCATCGTCGTGGGTCCGATCAGTTGGATGTCGCCCGCCCGGTTCTCGATGCCGAAGCGATCCAACGCGAGCGGCGTGCCGTCGGCGGAGGGTTGGACATTCGAGATGTTTTCGAGATCGAGCGGCGTCCCAAACGCGATCAGAGTAAGTGCCGCCGTGCGCGCGGTGAGCACCGTGCCCGGCGCGTTTTGGATTGTGCGGCCCGCCGCGATCACCAGCGGCTTGGTCGCGGAGCGGCCGATCGACGCGGACTGATCGATCCGAAAGTCTTCGCTCGAGAGAAACAGGAAAAATGATCTGTCCGAAAAATCGCCGAGGGCGATGCGGCGCGTCGCGAGCCGCGTATTGCGCGCCACAAACACCGTGCCGTCGCGCGCCTGTGCATGCGAGATCGCACCGCCGGTGAGCGCCGGCAACCGAAACCTCGGCACCTCGTTACCGCCCGTGTCGAAGACCCGCGCGGGATCGAGCGTGCCTTGGTCTATCGGGGAGTCGCTGGTCGCCGCGGTATGAAAGCGGCCGCTCCGCGCGCTCCCTTCCTCCTTGAGCAGCACCTCACGCGAAGTGATGGCATAGGCTTCATACGGCGCGTTACCCGCGAGTAATCCAGTTTCGAGCAGCGCTCCTCTCGCGATCTTCGCGTTCTGTTTTTTAATCTCTCCCTTGATCTTATCCAGCGACGGAAGTTTCGAGCGGAAGCCGAGCACAAGGCGGGATGCAGCGACTTGTTGCTGAAGGTGAAAGTCCTGCACCGGCCCGAGCTTCCCGCCTGGTAACATATAAGTCATCTCTCCGGCCCGGATCACTCGTAACTCGCCGCCCGGCGTAGTTACTTTTCCTTTTCCTTCCAGCAGCAGTACCTTCAGCCCGCCCTTACTCGTAGTTACCACGATGAGCGTCGTGCCTTCCACCGCCGCGACGCCCGCCTCGGTCTGGATGGTGCCACCGCCTTTGCCCGTATCGGATTGAAAGAGAAGCGAGCCGCGCTTGAGGGCGATCTGCCGCTGCTCGGGCTCAAAGGTAAAGTAAGTATCCGCCCCCACGCGCACGACCGTCTTATCCACGGCCACCATCTCCGCCCGCGACTCCCGCCCAGCGTGCAAGACATCGGGAGTGGAAAAAACCTGCTGGGTGCGCGCCGGTTTCCTGGCCTTGCTTGCCGGGCTGATGATATTCACATCCCGCACCACTTCGGTGATCGTCGCGCGGGAAAGATCGGTCGCTCCGCCCGACATGGGTATTAGTAAAACGAGGGCAAAGAAGTGAGCGCGTGGATTCATAACTCGGGAGGACTTATCTTTGCCTATGCGCCCCGAGCCGTGCCGGTCAATGCCTTTCTCCGCAGAAAAAACCAATTACTTTTCCTTCAAAATGTGCGCGCCATCCCATTCCGCCGCCGGCGGTGTGCGCACGCATTCCTCGCAACGTTCCGCATACATCCGGCAGAGGAAGTCACCGCCGTCGAGTACCGCATTCACCGTCTGAAACAATGCCGCTGCTTCGGAAAACTGGCGCGCGCGGTATAAGTCAATCGCCAGATGGTAATCCGCGAGCCACGAAGGCGGCGGCAGCGTGGAAGCCGAGAGCGGGGTAAAGACTTCGACGGGTTGCTTCTTGCCCATGAATGCCGCGCGATCCACCCGGCGATAGAGGAATGCGTGCCGGGTAAGTATCTCGACGCTGCCCCCGATAAGGATGTCGGCGTGGAATTGCTTGGTCGCGCTCTCGAGCCGCGCGGCGAGATTGATCGCGTCGCCCAGCACCGTGAACTCGCGCCGCACCGGATGGCCCACCTCGCCAACGGTAACTTCGCCGTGGTTGATGCCGATGCCCGTCGTCAACTCGCGGCGATCTTCGCGTTCGCGCCAGCCTTCGTTGACCCGCACCAGCGCATCGCGCATGGCCAGCGCGGCCCGCACCGCGCGCGTGGCATCCTCCGCCGCGCCGCGCGAGTAAGTATCGCCCCAGGCAGCGAGGATCGCGTCGCCGATGAATTTCTGGAGCGTGCCATCCTGCGCGAGAATGGGATCGACCATCGCTAGGAAGTATTCATTGAGCTGCGCCACGAGTTGCGCGGGACTTACACTCTCCGACCACGAGGTAAAGCTGCGGATATCCGAGAAGAGCACGGTCACTAACTTTGTCTTTCCCCGCAGCGCCGCCTCGAAGGATTGGCGCTCGGCCAGAATAACATCCGCCACATTCTTCGAGAGATGCACATTGAGCACACCTCGCAGCCGCCTGCGCTGCGCCTGTTCCAGGAGCCACTGAAAGATTACTCCGCCGCTGCCTGTGCCCACCAGGCAAAGCAGCGGCGCCGTCATCGGAATCACCATGCGGTAATGGGCGAACGCGATCTGCGCCGCCACGCAGAAACCCGCCACCAGACTAACCAGCAGCGCCGTCTGCGGCAATGCGCCGCGCACGCTCAGTAACACCAGGGCCGGGAGCAACACACACGCCAGCGCGGAGTATCGGTTCGCCTGCGCCGAGCTTTCCCGCAGCGTCGTGCCGGCGAGTAAGTCCGCGGCGACCTGTGCGTGCATTTCCACTCCTGCCATCTCGCCGAATGGCGTGTTCACCGTGTCGTGCAGAATATTCGCGGTAACTCCGACGAAGACGATTTTATCCTTGAATACCTTCCCGAAGTCGAACTGGCGCGACTCGTTGATCGCACGATCGAGAAACACATTTTCCAGCGGCAAATGGATATAAGTCTTTGCTCCACCCTGGTAATTGATCAGTTGCCGATAACCGGCCGGCGGCTCCTTTCCAGTCGCCTGCCGCACCGCCTTGGCCGCAAAGCTGAGTAAGTCCGCGCCCTCGGGCTCCATGTTCATTTCGCGTAACTCCGAAGTCCGGTAATCGACGCGCCGATATACCATGTCGTTATCCAGATAATGAAAGACGTAGCCGCTGAATTCCTCGCGATCTTCCGGCAGGATCGAAGGCGGGGGGTAGGAAAAGCGCACCTCGTGCAACCCATGTTCCTCGCCTTGCGCCGAGATCTTCCACCCGATCTCCACCCGCCCGCGGTATTTCTCGAGAGCCGCGCGCAGCGCCGCGTCGCCATCCGGTCCGGTCTCGAAATGCTGCGCGCTGCCGAAAATAACATCCAGCGCCACGACCCGCGCGCCCGCCGCAAAGAGCCGGTCGAGGAGTAACGCATAGACCGCGCGGTTCCATGGAAAGGAGCGCTCGACCATGAGCCGCAACGCCTCGGACGCAGCCAGTTCCTCCGGCGCGAAATCGCTCGCTCGCGGAGCTTCATTGCGGATGCAGACGAGCGCGATCTGCGGATGCGGTTCCAGCCGCCCGCGCGCCCGGAACCGCAGGTCGATGAGATACTGCTCCACTTTCTGCCGCGGAGCGAACCTCTCAAACAAAGGTAACTCCGTAACTCCGAAAAGCGCCAGCGCCATGCCGAGCACGATGGGTATCCGCCAGCGCGCAATCCGCCAAGTCCAGTCCCGTAACGCACTCATTGAATCGTTACGCCCCGCGCGGAGCGGCGGCGTTCTCGCGGCGAGGCGCCGCCGCCACGTATGATCGTCACGGTGCAAAGAAACATAAACATTCGCCGCAAGCTATTGCCGCGCAAAGCGACATGGCGAGCAGAGTTTCACGGAAACCAATGCCAGCAGTGTGTTACAATGGCGGTGTGAAGCGAGTAACCATCGCCATCCTCCTCGCCGCTCTGCTTGCGTTCGCGCTTACCCGTTTCCTTCAACGATCCAAAGCGCATCGCGCCGTCGATGTTACCCTGGCCCCGGCGCAAAGTTCCTTACCCGACCCACCCGCGATCTTAAAGCAGGAGGGCGTTTCCACGCCAGTCGTTTCACCGCTCTTCCTCGCGAGGGGCGACCTTCCATGGGAAGCGCAGATCGAAGCCATCGCCGCTCGGCAGGACGTTCCAGACCGGCTGAAGGCGCGCTTCCTGATCTCGATGCTCCCCGGCTTGCCGGAGGAAGCGCTCGCCAAGGCCGCCGAGGAAGCCACCGCGCGCCTGCCCGACGCGGACTATCCCAGCGTGTTGCAGCCCGTGGTTATCGACCCTCATACCCACGGCATGGCGATGAGTGTGTTATTCGCCGATCTCATGCAACGGCCCGACTCTATTACCTTGCCTGTCTTGTTATCCATCGCCCGCGATCCGACTCATCCTTATGCCCACTCGGCGCGCGATAACTTACAGCTTCTCCTCGGCCACACTTTCGGCAGCGACTGGTTAAGATGGGAGCAAGCCATTCGTTCCCGCCTCGCCCCAGCGCAGCAGCGAAACTAGGGCGCGGGTTGCACCCACCATCACGCAGCCTGAATGGCTTTACTTAATCGGGGGTGGCATTTTTTCCGGCTGTTCCGACGGCATCATGGGAAGATCGATGAAGCCGGGTAGCAGAGGCGTGCCAAGCGGGATGAGCGGGATCGGGAAGGGACGCAGTTGCGTCGGCGGCGGGTAAAGCTCGCGCTCGGATGTGGTGAAAAGCTTGCCATCCCGAGTGCGCATATTTTCCACTCGGTAAGTCGAGCCATCCGCGTGTTGCAGAAGGCGCCGGCTCTCGTCGGGGTGCAGCGGGCGCGCGCCGCGGCGTCCGAAGACCACCGTTTGCGCGCCGGTTTCATCTGTTACCCGGTCGCGATCGAGCCCGCGCGAGACGGCGAGCATCGGCTCCTTGGTGGGATAAGTGGCGATCAATCGCGGCGACGGGCTCGGACTGAACCCAGCCGCGCCTTCCACCGTGTCGGGCGAAATCATTTGGATCACTCGCAGACCGTTCCTGCCATCCGCGACCAGACCATACATCGAGGCCGCGACCGAACCGATCTGCACCGCCTGAGCATCGTCGATCACACCGCCGGCGTTAAACATCTGGTAAAGCTTCGGATGCTCGGGATTTTCGATGTCGATGATCGCCAACCCATCGGACCCATCCGCCACGTAAGCATAAGTCCGGGCAACATAGAGCTTGTGCGCGTGGCGCAACCGCACGACTGCCCCCGACACCGGCCGCGGCCGCTCCGGATCGGCGAGACTAACTACTTTCAACCCTTCGTCGTCAGTAACAAACGCGTAACGAAACTGCACCGCGACGGCGCGCGGATTCTTGAGAAAGCCACCGGCAAGTTCTCCGACCAGGCGCGGATGCTCGGACCGCTCGACATCCACTACGGCAAGCCCGCGCGGGGTGCAGACATACAGCCGGTGTCCCGCGCAGACACAGTATTCCGCGCCGGTAAGTTTCCCCTCCGGGTTATAAGTCGCCATTTTATCGACGAAGTTATTTCCAGGGTTGCCATCCAGCAGCGCGCGCACGTCGCACACGACCAGTCCGAGTTCGAGATCGCTGACAAACGCGTAGCCATACCAAGCCGGGATCGGCTGCTCTTCATTCTCTGGCAGGTGTGTGCGCATCGGATCGTTCAACAGGGTGGCAGGCAACGCCACCGCGGTGGCGAATGGCGTGCGCACATAAGTCCGCTGCCCAAGCGGCGAGACAGGCGATGACACGATCCGTTCGCTGAAATCCTTTTGGTCTATATTCGCCACGTCGAACACCTCGAAACCCGCCGGGCCATTGGCGGTGTAAAGATACTCACCGCGTAACGTAAGATCGTTGATCTGCTTCGCGTGATGTTCGTAACCCGCCTCGAGCTTGCGTCCGCGGGCCAGGTGCTCCGCATAGTTTCGGGGATAAGCATTCCGGTGCAGCGAACTGCCGATCACCGCCTGCGGTTCGTCGCCCTCGGTCCAGATGACGCCGTGAAGCGCGCCCTCTCCGCCCACCCAAGTGTAACGTCCGAAGAAGTTCACCGTGCCCGTTCCAAACCCGAGTAACTGAGTGATCCATGCGTTATTATCGTTACTCTTCGATAGATGGCAGTCGGCGCAATTCTTGGTCGTCCCCTTGCCGCTCGTGGTATGCGGGAAGTGCGGATTGAAAGCCTGTCCGCTGTAACCCTCGGCGCTCACGGTTTGCTGCTGGGAATATACCCAGTCGCGATTCTGATTCTGCGAACCCACCACCACCGCGCTCGATGAGCGAATGATCGCCAGCCGGTTCTTCTTTACCGTGCCGTCGATGCCGAGCATGAACACATCGTCCCGCACCACCTGCGGGTTATAAGTCGTGTAGTTACGGTCGATCGTGCCTTCATACTTATTCTGCGGCACGCGCTGGTTTGCCTTCATCGGCAGATGGCATCCGAAACAACTCGTCGCCCACGAGGAGTGACAGATCTGGCAATCCATGTTTGCATTGGAATGCGCGAGCTTCGCTTTGCATTCCGCCTCGCTCGGAAAGGCCGCGCCCCACGTGTCGCCGTCGCGCTGGAGCGTCTTGGCGTAACGCGCCTTCGGATTGTAATTCTCGGAAGAAGGATTGATCACGTCGATGGTTTGCGGCACGGGCCAGCGCACGTCTTTCGTCATCGCCGAATGTTGGATGAGCCGGCTGCCCTCCCACTCAAAGCGCGGCCCCCAAGGGGTAACGGATTTCCTAAGATCGACCGGCGCAATCTTGCGTCGATCCTTGGGATCGGTCTGGCCTCCCGAGCCGCTTGTTATCAAGGTCGGCCGCGCGCTGATGGTGCCATGGCAATCCACGCAAGTGGCCGTGGTCGCGTTGCGCGGCTCGCCGTAAAGCAGGCCGTTGCCATGCACGTCCACCTCGAAATGGCAGTCCACGCATTGCATCCCCTTTGCGATGTGGGCGTCCTTGAGATGGATCGCATGCTTGAAGTCGGAGTGCGCGACGATGCGGTCGTCGAGGTCGAGCCGGTTACCTTTCTTATCCTGCTTAAAGACCGCGCGAAATACCCATCCGTGTCCATGGTAATCGGCAAACTGGGTATGTTTGAGTTGAGGGTTTAGGTCGGAAAGTTTCTCGAGAAAGTCCAGGTTACCCCACAGTCCCCGCGCGGCGGCGGCTTCGGGATTTTGAATCGTGGAGCGCACGAGTTCGTCATCCGTGGGATCGTGTTGCTGCCTGGGATACATCAACTCCGCGTCGGTCTCCTGATCCCACCAAGTATAACCAAGGAAAGGATTTACGAACAGGTTACCCTGGTGCATGTGGCAGTTCATGCACTGCGCGCTGGGGATCGAGCGGGTGAATTCGTGCTTGATAGGATGCCCGCGTTCGCGCTTCGAGATGGTGGGATCTTTGGAGTAACTCAAGCCTTGGTTCCCATACTTACACCACCAACCTGAGTTAGTCGGCGAACGATCGTTGGCATAGACGACGTGGCACGCGCTGCAGCCGCTCGATCGGTAGTCACCGGGATGGTCGTTCGATCCCATGAAGCTCAGCAGCGGGTCGTGCAGCCGCGTCTTTTGCGCGCCGAGAAAGACCGGGTCGGTGCGATTGGAAGTGCCGAGGCCGCGCGCGGAGATCCGGCGGTCGGGCTTGCCGGGAGGTTCGTCGAGCGTCGGCAGGCCGAGCGACAAGGGCTCCATGCCGCCCTTCTCGAAGATCCGAAAGATATTACCCGGCTGACTTACATTGAATCGCGGCAGAGGGACGAGCGATGCAAGGATCCCATTCCTGCGCGTCTGTTCCGGCTTGGGTGGAAATGGGTTATCCAGGCGCAGCGGGATGCCATCGGCCCCATAAGTCTGGCCGACGATGGCATCCTTCCGGTTAATCGCGCCATTGTTATAAGCCGCCGCATTCCAGAGCAGCGCGCCGTGGTTCATCATCGAATGACCCACGCGATCGACGATATCTCCGTGGCAAAGTCCGCACGCCTTGGCAGCGGCGCGCAGGTCGCCGGGATTTACAAAACGGATAAAGTCGGGTGACTCGTGGTTCAGCACGACGTTCGCATTCGCGGGATTTGCTGACGAGCGCCAGAACTCGGGATTCTGCGGCTGCACATGCGCCTGGAAGAGAGTAAGTCCGCGCGATGAGTTACCCCCGTGGCAGTCCGTGCAGCCGAGCACGACGTTCGGCGAGGTGTGCATCGTGTGGGCGTCGGTTGTCTTATGGCAGTCCATGCAGCCCGCGCTCTTGCGCCGGGCCTCGTCAATGGTCTGGTCGATCAGATTGCGCGGCGGCCGCTTGCCCGAGGGCCGTGGTAGCGGGACTGATACATCGGGGCCGATGCCCGAACTCATGAGTGCTTCCAGTCCAAGTTCGCGCGGAGTTGAGTAAGTAAGTTCCGGCATTGGAGCGAGCGCTTCCGGCGTGGGCGGAGCCAGCGGAGTGGGTGGGGCCGGTGGAATCACAGGTGCAACAGGAATCTGCGGCAACCGACTAGGTCCTCGCGGCCGAACGGACGGCGCAAAGTTGGGACGTGGCGTCGCCGTTGGCTTCGCGGTGCTCGAAGCTTCTTCTGCACTTACTTCAAACAACCACGTCACCAAGACCAAGGAGATAACAAGTCCGCGCATGATTCTTAGGGTCTCGAAAATCATCGCGGCGTTGCGCCCCTTCAGGGCCCGATTTCTTGATTGCAGGTAACCCAGGGCGTTGCCCTGGGCTGGCTTTTTGCAGCCATTCAAGCTGCGTGATGACGGGTTTAAGTACACACCTTAGTAAAGAAGGGTCAGGGTAAAGAATCCGTTGTAAAGAACTTGGTCCACCTTGCCCGGATCGTCCTGCGGCCCCAGGCCGGGGACGGGTGCGGTGTTTCTGCGATAGATGTCGCGATAACCGCCGCCGGGGAAGAAGAAGCCGATGCCGGCGGAGAAGACGATGTTATCGGTAAGAAGCGGGCGAAACTTAAATCCGAGGCTTGCATCGAGACCGAGATCCCTGCGCGCCTTGTTGGTCTGAAGCGCGGCCTTGATCGGTTCAGTCTGGGCAAACCAGATATAATTCACGTTCACAAACGCCTTTAGCTTCGGAGTAAGATCGAGGTCGCTGCCGATGCCGGCGATCACCACTCCGGGATTCACGAAATTCGACTGCCCCTCCGTCTTGCTAGTGCGGAAGTTCGTTACTAGAGAGTCGCGTTGTTTGAGGTTCACGGACGTGCCGCCGAGGTTGATGCCTTCATGGGAGTACCAACTGAACGGGCCGCCGATGAAGAACGGGTTATCCAGGATGGTGTCGAAGCCGCGCGCCACACCGTCGGTCGGGTTGGAATCGCCACTGGCGTAAAAGCCGGAAAGCTTCAGCCGATACCAATCCCGGTCGTAACTGAGCTCGAGCGCGGCCATCTGCGCGTTGATATCCACTCTGCGGCCCGCGAGCGAATTGAAGGTATCTTCGCCAAACGCCTCGTAAAAGGCGTGAGTGATATTGAGCCGGCCGATATGTCCGTCGCCAGTCCAGCCGAGATAGAAGGCCTTCACTTCATGCCCGCGGAGCGCGGTGGAGCTGGACTCGGGGATGGTGCCGAGGATCTGCGGACGCGTGAGAAACTCGTTCTTATCGTAGTGTGTGCCGCCGTCGTCGAGATTCATGTGGAAGCTGAGTTGCGCGGTGTAACCCTTCCAAAAGAAATCCTGCCGAAAGACATTCGCGATCAACACCTGCTGATGCCGCGAGTCAATCATGTTCAGGTCGGAGTAAGTGTCCTTCTCCCGCATCTCGAAGAAGGCGAGATTGTATTGCGTTCGGTTATTGTCGTAGTTGCCGAAGATGCGGGCGCCGAGGTTGGTGTCGGAAAAGATAAAGCCACGGAAATCGGAGACGAACGGCTGGATGCCCCAGCGGGCGGAGATGAAGTCATAGTTATCGGAAAGATCGCCGAAGTGCAGTTCTCCAAAGGCTTCCTGGAGAGCAAAGAAATTCTTGTAACGTGTGGTGTAACGTGTCCCGGCAAAATCGTTGGACCGGCCGGATCTCGCCGTCGGCTGTTTCTTTCCAGTCGCGAGTTCCTGGGTTGTGCGGTTGACGGGGACCAACTCCCGGGCGTCGCCGAGCGGACGCAATTGCGGCGCGAGGTAATTAAAGGCGTCCGAGGGATTGGCCACATTGGTAAAGATGCCGGGATCGCCCGCCCGCGGATTCACACTGCTGCCATCGGCTGGGATGGCTCCGATCCGGGAGGTATTCGGCGGCCGCGAGTTACTCGGGAAACCCGGACCGCGCGGATCGGGGTCGAGTAAGTTATTCTCCCGCACGCGGGCAACGTTGTTGTTATACACGGCATTGATGCGGATAAGCCAATGCACCGGCTTGAAAGCGGTCTCGCCCTGGAATAAGTCGAGCGCGAGCGAAGTATCGTTGGAAAAGAAGATTTGTTCGCCGCGTCCGAAGAACTCAGCGTTATTCGGAAGCGCGCCACTTACCCCGCTCGGCACGGGTAGCTTGCGCGCTTCGAAGAGCGAGAAGTTCTTTGCCGTGATGTTCATGAAGAGATCCTGCCCGGCGATGGGGGCGTCTCCTTTTAACGTGCTCTGCCGGTAAGGATGCCAGAGCAGCGGCGTATCATAGGAGTAAGGAGTCTCGGTCGATGGGTCGCGATAACGTTGCCAGTGCGGGAACGGGAGAAACCAGCGGTTCGGCACACCTTTCGCGTGCGGCAGATAGCCGAGCCCTTCGCGACCGAGCGGATAGGAGCGATAAGAAAAGGTCTTATGAATGGGATCGCGTCCCAGCACATAACCGCGGGGTAGTTTTAAGTTATCCGGCAGTGCATCGCTCACGAAAGGCGAAGGGAGCAGCGGCGCGGGAGGAAAGTCAAAGAGTTGATTGGGATCGTAAGAGGGTCCGACTGCTGTGCGTGGGTCGAGTTGCTCGGGGCGATCCCATGCGCCGGGGTCTGGATTAAACTGAGCCGGAGAGCGGGGCGGCTCGCGTTGCACGGTCACGCGGGCACCTTCTCCATCGTGGGAAAAGAAGGGGCGCAACGCGGGCGTCGTGGGGCGAAACTTGGGCCTCAGGTCAGCCGCCAGAGCCGTGGATGCCAGAGAGGCGGCGGCCACACACCCACCCGCTAGCAAGCGGGTGGCGATATGAGGGACAATCAAGTGGAACCAATCCAACACCACGCTCTGATAAGACGAGCGCGCGCCCGCCGGCAACGCTAAACAAAGGTTGCGCATTCGGGGCGGCAAACTACTTCTCGGGTTATCCGTCGATGAAGAATACCATTGCCATCCTTCTATTAGTCGGCGCGCTTGCGCTGCGCGCGCAATTTACCGATGAGCATCTTACCAGCGGCGAGGTTGCGCAGATTATCGCGCAAGCAGCGGCCGAAGCGGAGCGGATCGATCCGAGTGCGATCATCGCTGTCACCGACCGCGAGGGATTTGTCCTCGGAGTGTGGGATTTGAAAGGCAGGCTTCCGAATCCGCTGCCGGTGGTGCCCAAGCCGCCGCTGCCTGCGATCCTTCCTTCCGATCTTATCGCGGTGTTTGGCTTGCTCCAGGGAGCCATTACGCGCGCGGGCACGGCGGCGTTTCTGAGCAGCGACCATGAGGCGTTTACGTCGCGCACGGCTGGTTACATTATTCAGCAACACTTCCCGCCCGGCGTGCGTAACACACCGCCGGGGCCGCTGGTGGGAGTGGGTCTCTCCAGCCTGTTCTTTTCCGACATCAATCGGATGAAGCGCATCGCCAATCCATTCGATAACTCAAAGCCTTTCGATCCTCTCGACCTTCGTGCTTCACTTAACCCTGCGATTACAACACGCATTTCCACTGGAACGCGGGGCGAACCCATCTTACTCGGCTCCTTGAATGACTCTCCCGGAGGAGTGCCGCTTTATAAGAATGGGCACCTTGTCGGCGGCTTGGGAGTTACTGGCGATGGCTCGCCCACCGACCTCGCGCCGGCTGCTGCCATCTTCCTCAAGCAGACTCAGAAGGCTGCGACCACAGGCTTCGTGCCGAGCACGCGCGGCGATCCGGACGAGGAGGTGGCGCTCGCGGGCCAGACTGGATTTCGGCCGGCGCGGGACATCGTGGCGACTAACGTACTTATCAACGGAATCCGCCTGCCTTATGTAAGACCGCCGGTGGATGATATCCGGGATGTGTCTGCCTTGCCGCTCGATCGCGTGCCGGGCCGCGCCGTGGATGGCTTTCCGATTCAGGATCCGCCACCGAGATTCCCTTACCCGGTAATAGAGCTCGGCGGCGTCGAGGGGGAACTGCGCGGGCCGGTCACCTTTGACCCGGTGTTAGGACAGGATGTTATTAGGTTCATCGACGATCCACTTACCAGCGTTCCAGGCCGGCAACTCATCGGCCGCACCCGGCGGCTTTCGGCGGAGGACGTAAAGGGAATCATTAGCAAGGCCGCGCACAGAGCCGGTATTACTCGCGCGGGTATTCGCCTGCCTGTGGGCACGTCGGCAAAGGTCTTCATCGTGGTGGTGAATAACCCACATCGGAACGAAGAAGCGCCGGCGGTGCTCGGAACGTTTCGAGCGGGCGAGGCTACGTTATTTTCCTGGGATGTGGCGGCGCAGAAGTCGCGGACGGCGGTGTTCTTTTCCAACCGGCAAATAGCCATCTCCACGCGCACCGTCGGCTTCCTCGCGCAACATAACTTTCCCCCCGGTCTCGATGGGCGTCCTTACGGCCCGCTTTTCGGTTTTCAGGAAGCCGTCTCTCTCAAGCGCAACCTGAACACCGGTTCCTTTCCCGGTAACTTGAATCTGCCGAATGGCATCACGATCTTTCCCGGTGGTTTCCCGTTGTATCGCGATGGGGAAGTGATCGGCGCGATCGGTATCTCGGGCGATGGCGTGGATCAGGATGACATCATCGGCGCGAGCGGCTGCGAAGACTTCCTGCCTAACTCGCGCATCCGCGCCGACCATTATACCCATCGCGGCGCGCGGCTGCCTTACGTGAAGTTCCCCCGCGATCCGGAGAGGTAACCCGAGGAGAGCGATTGTTTCCGATCCATCTGGGCACTTGTGCCAGCCAGCGCGGCGATGCTACGCTCTGCGCCATGCCAACGATCGCCGGGACCATCCCCCACATCATTCATGATCAACACGGGGTGGCGTGGGTGGACGATGCGCATGTGAAGGTTGTCGAACTCGCACTGGATCATCTCGCCTGCGGATGCAGCGCGGAAGCCGTTCGCGAGCAGTTCCCGCATCTGACGCTGGCGCAGATTCACGCGGCGCTTGCGTTCTTTTACGACCATCAAGCGGAGTTTGAGCAGGAGATGCCAAGGGCGGAGCAAGAGGTGGCGGCGTGTAGGGCGGAACTCGGCGAATGGCCTCTGCAACGGCGGCTCCGGCAGGCGAAGGTGGCGAGGTGAGCGCGCTTTACATGGATGTGCATGTGCCTGCAGCCATCACGCGCGCGCTGAGGCGGCGCGGTGCGGATGTGGTCGCGGCGCAGGACGACGGCGCCGCTCGGCTGCTCGATCCCGCGCTGCTTGATCGGGCTGCTAAGTTGGGTTGCATCGTCTTCACGCGCGACTCGGATTTTCTCGCGGAAGAAGTCCTTCCGCTATGACCGCTTCCTACCATCCCCGCCTCGCGTCTCTTTTTTGTGTTCGTCTCCTCGTTGCCTGCGTCGTGGGGTGCTCGATTTTTTTTTCGTCCGCGGCGGAGATTTCCGGTGGCGGCGCGCAGGCGAAGAAGGGACTGAAAAAAGAAGAACGTCCGCCGGAGCCGCAGTTGCAGCCGGCTTCGGATGAGCCGCTCAAGGTGTTGAAGAAGTTTGCGGTTCCCGCGGGGTGCAGGGTGGAGGTGTGGGCGGCGGAACCGATGCTCGGAAATCCCGTGGCTTTTTCCATCGACGCGCAGGGGCGCATCTTCACTGCGGAGACTTATCGCCTGCGGACCAGCGTGCTCGATATCCGGCACTACATGTTCATGCTCGAAGACGATATGGCTTCGCGCACGACCGGGGATCGAATCGCTTACACGAAGAAAAATTTTCCGAACGACTGGCCGGAACTGGAGAAGGAGACGGAGATCGTGCGTGTGCTCGAAGACACGCACGGCACCGGCAAGGCGGACTCATCGAGCGTCTATGCCGACGGATTCAACACCATGCTCGACGGCATCGCCTCCGGTGTGCTCGCGCACGAAGGCAAAGTGTGGCTCACCAATATCCCGCACCTGTGGCTGCTCACCGGCATGCAGCCCGACGGGCGCGCGGCGAAGCGCGAATCGCTGAGCGAGGGCTACGGCGTGCGCTTTAGTTTTACCGGGCACGACATGCACGGGCTCGCGCTCGGGCCCGATGGGCGGCTCTACTTTTCTTTTGGCGATCGCGGCGCTCACGTGAAGACGCGCGAAGGCCGCACGCTCGCCTTTCCCGATGAAGGCGGCGTGTTCCGCTGCGAGCTCGACGGCTCGCACATGGAGGCCGTGTATCGCGGGCTGCGCAATCCGCAGGAGCTCGCCTTCGACAATCACGGCAATCTCTTCACCGGCGACAACGACTGCGACCAGGGCGACCGCGAGCGTTGGGTCTATATCGTCGAAGGCGGCGACGCCGGCTGGCGCGTGGGCTGGCAGCATCCGCCGCTCGGCAAGGAGCACAATATGTGGCTCACCGAGCATCTCTGGGAGCCGCGCAAAGAAGGAACGCCGGCATCTGTTCTTTCGCCGATCCTCAACATCCCCGACGGCCCGAGCGGCGTGACGCATTATCCGGGCACGGGCTTGCCGGCGGAATACGACGACGCGTTTTTTGTCTGCGGCTTCAAGGGCTCGAGCGCGCGCTCCGCCATTTCGTGGTGGCGGGTGCGGGAAAGCGGCGCGGGCTTTGAGAAGGAGAAATCGCCGGCGGCTTTTGTGGATCACGTGCAGGCCACGGATGTCGATTTCGGGCCGGACTCCCGGATGTATTTCAGCGAGTGGGGCGAAGGCTGGGAGGGCACGGGCCGCGGGCGCATCTTCAAGCTCGAACACCCAGCGGCGCGCGCGGCGCAAGCGCGGCAGGTCGCGGAAGTGGAGCGGCTTTTTAAGGAAGGCTTCAAGCAACGCTCGAGCGTGGAACTGGCAAAGCTGCTTGCGCATAAAGATCAGCGCATCCGGCTCAACGCCCAGTGGGAGTTGGTGGGGAAATCGGATGGCGCGGAAAAATTTTTGGCCGTCGCAAAGTCCGGCAGCGATGCGCTGGCGCGAGTGCACGCGGTATGGGGTCTCGGACATGTGGCGCGGCTGGCGGGATATGAGTCCGCGGACGCGGGCGCGAAAATCCTCGAGCGGCTTCTCGTGTTTGCGGGGGATAAGGACTCGGAATTTCGCGCGCAGATCGTGCACGTGCTCGGAGATGGCCGCGTGCCGGCGGCCTTCGACACGCTGGTGCAAGCGATCGAGGATCCGGCCCCGCGCGTGCGGTTCTTTGCCGCGCAGGGGCTCGCAAAATTTGGGCGGCAGGAGGCCGCGAAGCCTGTGCTGGCCTTGCTTCGCGCGAATGACGATAAGGACGAATTCCTGCGCCACGCCGGCATGATGGCGCTGGCCGCTTGCGGCGAAGACACGCTTGCTCTGGCGGCGCGAGATGAGTCGCGCGCGGTGCGGCTTGCGGCGCTCCTCGCGATGCGGCGCTCACAGAGCCCAGCGGTCGCGCAATTTCTCGCGGACAAGGATCCGCTGCTCGTGAAGGAGGCGGCGCGGGCGATCAACGACGAAGGCATCGACGCCGCTTTTCCCGCGCTCGCAAAATTCATCGCCGCGCCGATGGCCGACGAGAATGTGATGTTGCGCGTGCTCAACGCGAACTTCCGGCTCGGCACGCCCGCCGCCGCGCGCACTCTGGCCGACTATGCCGCGGGGCCTGCGCCAGAGCCGCTCCGCATCGAAGCGCTCCGCCAACTCGGCGCGTGGCCGCGGCCCGCGCAACGCGACCGAGTCACTGGTCTCTTCCGCCCGCTCGGCGAGCGCATCGCGCAGCCCGCCATCGCCGCGCTCGGCGCGGCGCTGCCGAAGCTCTTCTCCGCCAAGGCCGACAAAGTGCAGCTCGCCGCCATCGACGCCGCCGCTGCACTCGGCGCAAAGGACGCGGCGCCCGCGTTGCTCGCGCTCATGGAAAAGCCGGGCGTCGCCTCGAAAGTCCGCGCGCGCGCGCTCGAAACGCTCGGCGCTTTCAACGATCCGAAACTTGCGGAGGCCATCAAGCTTGCGCTCACCGACCGCGACGCCTCACTGCGCATCGCCGCCAGCGCAATGCTCGGCAAGCTCGAGCCCGACCAGGCTGCGACCCGCCTCAGCACAGCGTTTGCGGGCTCCGACATCGCCGGGAAGAAGGCGATCGTCTCCGCGCTCGGCGACATCCAGAGCCCCGTTGCGGATCGGGCGCTCTCCGCCATGCTCGGCGAGATGCAGGCCGGCCGGATGCCCGGCGAAGTGCAGCTCGAACTTCTCGAAGCCGCCGCGAAACGCAGCGCCCCCGACATTCAAAAGAAACTCAAAGCTCGCGAAGCCAACCAGTCGGCGGGCGACTCGCTGGAAAAATTTGCGGCCGCGCTCACCGGCGGCGATCCCGACAACGGCGAGAAGCTCTTCAAGGAACACGTAGTCGCGCAATGTTATCGCTGCCACAAGGTCGGCGAGGATGGCGGCGACGCAGGGCCCAATCTCGCGGGCATCGGCTCGAAAAAAGACCGCCGCTACATTCTCGAATCCATCGTGAACCCGAACGCTCAGATCGCGGAGGGATTTCAGACCATCATGGTCACGCTCAAGAACGGCGACCTCCAGGGCGGCATCGTGAAAGCCGAGACTGCCGACGACCTCACTCTGCAAATGCCCGCGCCGGGCGCCGTGCCCGTGAAGGTGAAGAAGGCCGACATCAAAGCCCGCGAAAACGCCGCGAGCGGAATGCCGCCCGGCCTTGGCGATCTCCTCACCCGCCGCGAACTGCGCGACATCGTGGAGTATGTGGTGAGTTTGAAGGAGTGAGCCGGGACGGAGACCTCTGCGGAGCGCACGCATCCCGCGACGACGAACTTTCGAAACCGTCCGCTCCGGACAGGAGCTCCGCGCCTGAAAGACATGCCGGCGTGTGTTCGAGACGGGGAGCGGTTTCTGAACGGAGCGGTTCTGAAAGTTCGTCGCGGCGAGGACGCCGCGACCCACACGCGGGACGCGTGTGCTCCCCAACTTCTCGCGCCGCGCAGTGCCAGTTCAGAACAGTTCCCCTTGCGACGGCGCTGCGACCCTCGGCGGCGCGGATGGCGCGCTGCGGGCGGCCTCGGCTTTCACTTCCGCCAGCAGCGAACCAAACTCGCACGACGCGAGCGCGGCGATGAGGCCGGGATACTCGGGCGCGATGCGCAGGGCGGCGAGCGGCACGGGCAGCGGCAGGTCGCGATCAAGGCGCACCATCTCGCGGTTCTGCTCGATCTGCGCGCGCGCGGCTTCGAGTCTCGCGCGCAGTTTTTCATTTTTCACCGCGCCGAGGTTCGCCAGGATCGCATCGAGACCGCCGTGCTCGCACATGAGCGCCGTCGCGGTCTTCGGCCCGAGACCGGCGACGCCGGGAATGTTATCCACGCTGTCGCCCACGAGCGCGAGCACGTCGCCGAGCTGGCCGGGAGCCACGCCCCATTTTCTGCGGACAGCTTCATCGCCGAGCAGCGCGAAGGCGTCCTTTGGCGACGCGAGGTCGGTCTTGTTTGTGGAGTAAACACGCACGCGTTCATAGACGAGTTGGAAGAGATCCTTGTCGTTGGTCGCGAGCACCACTTCATCGCCACGCGTCCGCGCGGCGCAAGCATACGAGGCCATGAGATCGTCAGCCTCCGTGTCCTCGACGCCGAGGCTCGTGAAGCCGAGGAGCGGCACGAGATTCTGGATAAAGGTGAGTTGCGGCCGCATCTCGGCGGGCATCTCTGCACGATGTTGTTTGTAAGCGGGCTGCAACTCGGTGCGGCGCGCGGGCAGGCCCGTGTCCCACATCACCGCGCCGAGATCGGGCGTGAGATCCGCCAGCATGCGGCGCACCGTTTTCACGAAGCCGTAGATGGCGTTGGTCGGCGTCCCATCGTGCTTGCGCAGCTCTCGGATGGCGAAGAAGGATCGGTAAACGTAGTAGTGGCCGTCGATGAGGAGAAGCTTCACGAGGGAGTTGAGTGTTGAGAGTTGAGTGTTGAGTGGCGGTTTTTCCGAAGCACAGGCGCCACTCAACACTCATCACTCAACCTCTTCGAATTCCATTTGCCGTGCGCTCCGAACCCGGCGAGCTCGGGCGCGGGCGCGCTTCTGCCTGCGCCATGCGGCGAAGAAGAGGAGCAGGACGATGGAGAACTCGACGAGAAGCCCAATCACGGCGGTGGAGAGTGAAAGTGAAAGTGAGAAGTGGAAAGCGCTTTCACTTTCCACTTTCACCTTTCACTTTCACTCCCCCATGAACGCCCTCATCCTCGCCGCTGGCTACGCCACCCGCCTCTACCCGCTCACGCTTGAGAGGGCCAAGCCGCTGCTCGATGTGGCCGGCAAACCGATGATGGAATGGGTCATCGACAATCTCGCTCCCATCGCGGGCCTGCAAAAAGTCGTCGTGGTGACCAACAACAAATTCGCCGCCGACTTCCAGGCGTGGGCCGAGCATTACAACGAGACTCACGCGAAGCTCGCTTTTGAAGTCTTCAACGACGGCTCGATGACCGACAAAGACAAGCTCGGCGCCATCGGCGACATCAATCTCTGCGTCTCCCGTGCGGGGCTCGCGTCGAGCGATCTCATCGTGGTCGCCGGCGACAACCTCTTTAATCAAAGCCTCGAAGACTTCGGCACCTTCTGCGCGCAGGCCCCGCGGCCGGTGCTCGGCGTGTATGATGTCGGCTCGCTCGCGGAGGCAAAAAAATACGGCGTGGTCGCGGTGGACGCCGCCGGAGTCATCACGAGCTTCGAGGAAAAACCCGCCGAGCCCAAGAGCACGCTCATCGGCATCGCGCTGTATTTTTACCCGAAGGAAGTGGTGGCGATGATCCCGACCTACATCGCCGCGGGCAACAATCCCGACCAGCCTGGCCGCTTTGTGCAGTGGCTCTACCAGCGCACGCCGGTGGCCACCTGGCAGGTGCCCGGCACGTGGTTCGACGTGGGCAGCAAGGAGACGCTCGAAGAAGCCAACGCGATCTTTGCGAAGTTCGTAAAGGAGCGCGATGGAGCGCCGCCGTCCTCGTAGGGCACTCAGGCAGCGAGGAGCCTGTCGGCAGGCTCACTCTACGGCGTTTGGAGGGGAGGCCGCACGAGGACGGCGGCGTTCCGGCTCGCGATTTGCTCCCCTCGCGGGCTGTGAGTTTTCACTTTTCCGTCGTGCTCCTCGCTTTGGCCGCCGCGCTCGGCATGGCCGCGTGGGTGTGGCTGGTCGTGCTCGGCTTTCGAAAGCACGTCGGATGGGGGCTCGCGGTGCTGCTGATTCCGAGCGCATGCCTCGTCTTGATTCTCAGAGATTGGACGCGCGGGAAGCGTCCGTTTTTCCTTGGACTCGCGGCGGTCTCGCTCGCCGCCGGTGGAGTGTTCGTTGCGGTAAAATGGCATTTCGCAGCGCGTCTGATTCCTCCGGCTGCGGTCGCTTATGTGCGATCGCACGGCGGACCGCTCGCCGACAAAGCCCTGAGCATGCTTCCGAAAATTGCAACCGCACCGGTGCCGGCGCGGATCGACGAACGGCTCGAAGCACTCAAGGCGCAGGAAAAAGAATTGCTCCAAAAGAAAGCCGCGCTCGATCCGAAAAATAAGAGTGCCGCGCTCGCGCTCACCCAAGAGATCGCGCTCTACAATGCCGCGCTGCGCGCCGCGCTCGTGCCGAAAGAAACGCCCGCGCCGCCGCCGATGAATGCGCCCGCCTCGGGGCAGATCGCGGGCCAGCCTTTCAGCGTTGAGCAGGCCACGGTGAAAGATGGCATCCTCACGCTGCGACAGGGCAAGGGATTCTTCGCCGATCGCGAAGTGTCGATTTTTCTTTTTCTGAAAGACACCGAAAGTCCCGCAGGCCGAAAATGGAAAGTGCCGGCGGCGCAGTCCGCGCCGGCGCCCCACGTGCACCTCTCGTGGCGTGACCAGGCGAAGGACTTGCCGATGACGAAAGTTTTCATCGAAGACTACGAGCTTCAGCTCGAGTTCGAGTCCGGGGCCAACGGGCAAGTCACTGGCCGCATCTCACTGGTCACGCGCGACGATGCGCGGGTGGCCGGCACTTTCACCGCGCAAGTATTGGCGGCGCGGTAAGCGCCTCGGAGCGCCGCTACTTCGGCGCGAGCAGGTAGCCGAGGAGGTCCAGCAAATCCGCCGCTGGCAACTGCGTCTCAAAGGCCGTCGGCATGAGCGAGAATCGCGACGGCGTCCGCGTCTTGATCGACGCGAGCGGGACGCGGATTTCTTTCGCCGCGACATCGGTGAGCATCACCGCACCGTCCTGCTCGCGCACATTGCCGCCGACAAAGAACTGCCCGTCGCGCGTCTCAATGGTCGTTTGCCGGAAAGCGGGATCGACGTTGCGGTTCGGGTCGAGGATGTCCTCGACGAGCCGCTGCACACCGCGCGCCGCCACGCCGTCGAGATTGGGGCCGACGTTGCCGCCTTCATTGCGGAAGCGATGACACACGGCGCACTGCTGCTGGAAAATTTGCGCGCCGTGCGCGGCGTCGGGCTTCGCTTTTGCGAAAGATGCAGCGCGCTGTGCGATCGCGAAGTCGAGCCGCGCGTCCTCGGGTGGCAGATCCTTGGTGAGCAATGTGGCGCGGACTTGCAGTCCGCCTTCGCGTCCGGCAAGCAGGAAGGCGATGAGCCGGGGACGCAGCAGAGTGGCGGAGGCTTTTCCGGCCTCGATGAGATCGAGCAACTGCGCGCATCCGGCATCGGTCTTCACGAGCGCGGCGGCGATGACGGTGGAGAGTTCGCTGGGCGCGTTTGGAAGCGCGGCGAGCAACGTGGCGGTGTCGCCTTTCTGCCCGAGCAATTCGGCAGCCTTCTTCCGCAGTGCCATTGGCGACGGTTCGCTGAGCGCCTTCGCGGCCACCGCGTTTGCATCGGGCAGATTCATGAGGGCCTCGAGAGCCGCTGCGCGACGTGCGCCGTTGCCTTTCGTGTCGAACATGATTTTCTGAAGAGGCTCGAATTTCCCATCCATCTTTGCATCGCGCACGGCGGCGATCGCCGAGTCGAGCAGCTTCGCGTCGGTGCTGCCCAGTGCTTCGAGCATCACGCGCTGCGACCACGCGGCGAGATCGTCAGGGAGCTTCACGTCACGCTGGCGGCCCGCTTGGTTGAGGTGATCGGCGATGTTGAGTCGTTGCGAGGCGGGCGCGTTCTCAAACAGGTCGAGCACCGCCGACAACTCTCCGAGCTTCTTCTCGGGCAAATGCAGGACGACGTGCTGGAGAAATTCACCGGCGCGGGAGCCGTCGAGTTTGATGCGATGGAGTTGGCTGAGGATGAACTCGGCGGACTCGGGCGTGGGAACGGCGAGCAGTGCGTCGAAAATCAGATCGCTACTGTGTGCCGCGGGGAACTTCGACTGCTCCAGGTCCTCAAGCGCGTTCGGAAGCTTGAGGTAATCCCGAAGCGCCACCTTCGCTTGGTAAACGAGACATGTATCATCTGTGTCGAGGCCTCGCAGGTATCCGATCGGATTGCCGAGAATGGATTCCGTTGGCCATCTGGCCATCAATTCCCAAGCGGCGCGACTCACCAGTTGGGAGGAGTCATGCAACAACGCATGAGAGATCGATTCGAAATCCGGGTCGAACCACTGGTGCTCTTCGGCTGTGAATTTCAGCGCGTAGATGCGGGATATTTCCTCTCCGGAAAAACGTGGCGTGCTGAACAATTCGTAGTCGTCCATCCCAATCTTTGGCCCCGCGATCCGGATAAACGCGATCAGCGCATGAGCGCGTTGCGCAGCGGTTTCGTTCACTCCGAATGGAAAAGGTTTAATGGCGTTGCGCAGCGGCGGCATAGCATCTCCGCCGACGCGCTCGACCAATTCGTGGGTCCCCAGCGTGCGCACGATGAGATTCGGATCGGCGAGTTTTTCCACCAGCGCGGCGGCATCGAGCGGCGTGAGGTCGGGTAGCACACGCGTCTCGCGTGTTGGTCGCGGCGTCTCGCGGCGACGGACTTCCTGAGCGTCCTCGGCCTCGGAGCGCGTGTTCACAGTGCGATCGTCTTCGGAAGTTCGCGATGGCGGGACGCCCTCGCCAACACGCGGGACGCGTGTGCTACCCGGAGTCCCAGCGCGCGCGTCTTCCCCACGCCACACGACCCGCCAGATGCGGCCGTGCGCGTGGTCGCGGCCCGGATGCGTGAGCGGGACTTCGTAGTGGCCGATGATCGGGTTGTAGAAATCCGCGATCCACAGCGCGCCGTCGGGGCCGAGCTTCACTTGCACGGGGCGAAACCACGGGTCGTCGCACGTCAGAAAATCCGGCATCCGGATCGCGCGCGGCGTCGAGCCGTGCCACTCGAGCCGGTCGCGATTAATGCGGCGCGTCACGGGATTTCCATTGAAAAGATTGCCGCGAAATTCCTCAGGAAATTTGTCGTCGGCGTAATACGCGATGCCGGCGATGGCACTCGATCCGTGGTCATCATTGGTGATGGTGGGCGCAAAGCCGAGGCCGTCGTGCTGCTTGCCGATGCCCGCGTAATAGCCGCCGCGGATGAGCATCATCACGGGCTTCGAATGCGAGTCGGCGGTGTAAAAATTTCCGAGCGGATCGACGGTGAGGCCGAAGGGATTGGTCTGGCCGTGCGTGTAGTATTCGATGGCCGAGCCGTCGGGCCGGAAGCGGTAGGTATTGCCGCTGTCGAAGACGGTCACGCGGCCCGCGCGGTCGCGGACTTCGCTGTGATTGCGGAAGCCGTGGCAGCCGTAGATCCAGCCGTCGATCCAGTAGAGAAAGTTCGACGCCATGCCGTGCGTGTCGGTGAAGCCGAAGCCGGTGTAGAGCGGCTCGAATTGGTCCGCGCGCCCGTCGCCATCGGTGTCTTCCGCGCGCCAGATATTCGGGATGGAAAAAAGAATCGCAGTGTCGCCGCGCGCGCCGGGCTTGCGCGGCAGCGGTTGGATGCCGGTGGGAATGTTGAGCGTGTCGGCGAAGGTCACGATCTTCCGCGCGCGCCCGTCGGCGGCAAAATCGCTGAGGATGCGCACGGTGTCGCGTCCCGCGCGAATCGGCTCTGGTGCTCGATCTCCGACCCGGAAGGTTTCCGTCATCCCATGCCATGTCTTGTCAAAGTCCGGGATCGGCGTGCCATTCAAGTCCGTGCGCGCGGGCCACGGATACAGCGCGGAACCGGTGGCCCACAGGCGTCCCGCGGAGTCGAAGTTGAGATTGATCGGCTTTTGAATCTCCGGCTCGGCGGCGACCAGCTGCACCTCAAAACCCGGCGGCACGTGGAATTGCACGAGCTCTTTTGCGGGCGAAGAAGGCGGCGCGTCGGGAGCATCGCCGCGCTTTTCCTCCGCACGGGCGGCGGCGATGAAAATGAAAATCGCGTACAACGGGAATCGCATGTGCACCAGTAAATGCGAACCAACGCGCCGCGCAAAGCACGCTGAACGTTCGGCCGCGTGGCGCAGGCATCCATGCCTGCGGCTGTCCTGCAAGCTTCCAGCTTGCAGTGCAGGCAAGGATGCCTGCGCCACGCGCTGCGTTCCGCGTTTAGATGTCCTCCGGATTCAGCATCTTGAAAGTGAGCCCGGCCACGAGTCCTCCGGCGAGGTCGGCCAGGATGTGGATCCACACTTGCGAGACATTGAGCAGCTTCATGACCGTGACGCCCACCGCGACTGCGGGATTGAACGCGCCGCCCGAGATGCCGCCCACGGCGAACGCGCCGGTCATCACCGTGAAGCCGATGGCCAGTCCGTAAAACGAATTTCCCGCCGTACCTTTCGCCGTCGCGACATTCACCACCACGTAGGCGAGCGCGAAGGTAAAGAGAAACTCCGCCAAAAAAATCGCGGGCACATTGGGCAGCATCGCCGCCGTGCCGCTCTTGCCGGTGAGGAACATCGCGACGAACGCGGCGACGATGCCGGCGGCCACTTGCGCGATCCAGTAGGGGATCACGTCTTTGGCATCGCACTTGCCGCGGATGAAGACAGCGAGGGTGACGGCCGGATTGAAGTGCGCGCCGGAGAGGTGGCCGCCGGCAAAGATCATGACCATGAGCGACGCGCCGATGGCGAGCGGCGGGATGACGCCAGCCGCGCCGGGCAGGACGGTGCAGCCGACGGTGAGCACGAGGAAGAACGTGCCGATGAATTCTGCGATGTATTTGTTCATGGAAGGTTGGGGGGTTGGGTGCGAAGCGAGAAAGTGCCGGCGGCGGCGTACGGATGTCGAGCGCGATCTCGGGTCAGCGCCGCCGTTCAGCTTGGTCGGGCAGTGCCGCGGGACGTGTTGCGCATGCGTGTACGCCTCGATTTCGTTTTCGGGCAGCATCCGCTCGCCGACGCGTTCATCTTTCTCGACCCTTGTGCGCATCGCTGGTAACTCATCTCTTATGAAACTTCCCACCCTTCTCCTCGCATCGTTGTTCCTCGGCGGCGTGTCGGCTCAGTCGGCGGCTGATTCGCTGCTCAAGAATCCCATCAAGGGCGATCCAGCCCTCAAGTCCATCGGTCCCATTTCTTTTGGCCCGCACGGGCTGCTGCTCATCGCCGATCCCACTGCGGCGGCCATCGTGGCGGTCGAGACGGGCGACGCGGCCGGCGGCGCCCGGCTCACGCAAACCATCGAAGACGCAGGCGCGGCCATCGCCGCGGCGTTGCACACCACGGCGGATCAAATCCAGATCGTGGACATGGCGGCGGGCGGGAAGATTTATTTCTCCGTGCGCAACATCGCGGCAAAGAATGTGGCGATCGTGACGGTGGATGCGGCGGGAAAAGTCGCCGTGCTCGATCTTGCCACGCGCCCGCATGTGCGTGTCGCGCTGCCGAAGTCGGAGGCGGGACCGATCAAGAACATCTCGGATCTTGCCTTCGCCGGCGATCGCGTGCTGCTCACCGGGCAGAGCAACGAGGAATTCAGCAGCAAGATTTTTTCGATCCCATTGCCGCTGAGCGCGGAAGCGACGGGCAGCATTTTCAGCGCGGAGACTTATCACGTCTCGCACAAGCGCTGGGAGACCAAGGCGCCCATCCAGAGCTTCATCCCGTATGACGATCACGGGAAACTTTCCGTCGTGGGCGCCTTTGCCTGCACGCCCATCGCCAAGTTCCCGATCGCCGATCTCGCCTCGGGCGCCAACGTGCGCGGCACCAGCGTGGTGGAGCTCGGCTCGGGCAATCGTCCGCTCGATCTCTTTTCTTACGCCAATGCAAAGGGCAGTTGGATCGTCTCGAACACCCTGCGCTTTCACCAGCCGCTCTTTGGTGCGTCGAAATACTGGGGCGTGCGAGTAAGCACCGACTATCTCACTCGCGCCATGCCAGAGCAGATCAATGAACAAGCCGCGCGCCGCGACGTGAAACAAAAGTCGGGGCCGGACGGCATCGAGATCCTGGACTCGCTCTCGGGCGCCGTGCACATCGCGAAACTCGACGACGCCACGATGGCCGTGCTGCGGGAGAGCGGGGATAAGTTCAAAGTGGAAGCGGTGCCTCTGCCGTAAGTAACTTTGGGATAACTGGCGGATAAGATAACCGCGAAGCGCTAACTCCACCAAATGAGCCACGCTCGAAAGATCGGGATTGCAGCGGTCGTGGCGGCGTTGGTACTGCTGTTTGCTATCGCGGTTCCGTTTGGGGATGAGTTGCAGCCAGGGGGTGCTACGAAAGCTCTGAGTAATGTCAAGCAAGTCGGTCTCGCGTTGAGGCTCTATGCGGATGATTTTCATGGCCTGTTGCCCGCTTCGCTGCAGGCTTTGCTTCCCGATTACATTTCGAGTTCGGGTAAGTCGCTCATTGATGATCTCGAATTCCTAACTCCCGGCGCGAACCTCGACGAGATTGATCCGAAGACGCCGATGTTGCGATCCGTCTCTCCGATCGATGGCCGTGTGGTGGTCGTCCGAGCGGATGACTCCGTTGAACTGCGCCCGCGAAAATGAAGATCGCGCCGGAGAAGACTCCGCCGGGGGGCGCACTCGTCGCGAGTGCTGGTTTTGGCGTCGCGCCAAAACGGACTTTGCAGACGCGCCGAAGAGTGAGCGCGCGCGGTTTCTTGTGCCGTGCCTCGGGAAGTCCGTGCCGGCGCGACGCCGGCACCGGCGCCCGGGACGAGCGCGCTCCCCGGCGGCTGGCGCTCGTGCTCTTGCTGTGTTCGGTGGCCGTGCTCCGCGGGAGCGCCGAGCCGCCGGTCGAGGCCATTTATCCGAGCGGCGATGCGGTGCCGGCGAATCATCTCAAGTTCTACATCCACTTCTCCGAGCCGATGCGGCAGGGCGTGTTTCTCGACTACTGCCGATTGCTCGATGAGCGCGGCAACGCTGTGCCAGAGCCGTTTCGCGAGACGGAGCTGTGGAGCGAAGATGGCCGGCGGCTCACGCTCTGGCTGCACCCCGGGCGGCAGAAAACGGGCGTGAATTTGAACACGGAGCTTGGCCCCGTGCTCCTGCCGCAGCGGAGTTGCACGCTTGTGATTTCCGGCAAGTGGCCGCGCGAGAGCGGCGCTGCGGCGGGCGAGGATTTCCGCAAGACTTTCCGCACCACCGAGCGTGCGATTCAGCAGCTCGACTGCGCGACTTGGAGACCGCTTCTTCCGCTGCGCGCTGGCACGATGGATCCTGTGGTGATCCGCTTCGCCGAGCCACTCGATCACGCGTTACTGCTGCGCTGCTTGAGCGTGGTCGATGCGAGCGGCGGGCCGGTGATGGGCCACGTCGCGACCGACGATCACGAGCGCGTCTGGCGCTTCACACCCGACTCGCCGTGGCGCAGCGGGCCGCATCGCGTGCTGGTGGAGAGCAAGCTCGAAGACCTCGCGGGCAACAGCATCGCGCGCCCCTTCGAGGTCGATCTCGAGGCCGCGCCTCCGCGAGCGATGCCCGCGTTTGTCGAGATTCCGTTTCAACCGGCGAGGGGCGGAAAGTAATTTCGGCAAACGGAAACCATTGGCGGTGTGTTGAGGCAGATGCAGTCCAGCCACCCTCACGACGATCAGTTCCTCCGCCTCTACTCCGAACACGAGCCGTCTCTGCGCGGCTTTGTGCGCTCGCTCGTGCCCACGCGCGAGGATGCGCGCGAGGTCATGCAGGAAGTCGCCGTGGCGCTGTGGCGGAAATTTGGTGAACTCGCCAACGCGGCGGAGTTCCGCCCCTGGGCCTTTGGCATGGCGCGGATGGAAGTGATGGCGTGGCGGCGCGATCGGGGACGCGACCGGCATTTTTTTGGCGAAGACGCGATGGCCATCATCGCGGAACAATCCGAGCAGGTGAGCCGCCAGCTCGATGCGCAGCGCGAAGCGCTCGAGGAATGCGTGGGCAAGCTGCCCGACGATCAGCGCGCGCTGGTGAGCGCGGCTTACGCGCCGGGAGCGCGCATCGACCGGCTCGCCGCGGGCCAGGGCCGCAGCGCGATGGCTCTCTACAAAATGCTGCACCGCATCCGGCTCGCGCTCATCGACTGCACGCGCGCCGTGCTCGCGCGGGAGGGCCTCGCGTGAACGACGAGCGGCTCGAAGCGTTGCAACGTTACGCCGATGACGTCGCCACGCGCGAAGACGTGGCGGCGGTCGAACGTGCGATCGTCGAAGACGCGAAATTTCGCGCACTCGCGGTGGAATACCTGCACCTCGACAGCGCGCTGGAGGAGTTTGCGACTGCGGTCGAAGCGACACCCGTCGCGAGGCCGGCGCATTTCGCGCGCTGGGCGCTCGCGGCGGCGGCAGCAGCCGCGGTGATGGGCTTCTCGCTGTGGCAATGGCGATCCGAAAAAACTTCGCTCGCGCAAGTGGAGGTCGAAGTGCTGCAGCTCGTCGATGCAAAGATCGCGGGGCCGCACGGCGCACTGCGCGTGCACGATCGCGTGCGGCTCGACTCACTCGATCTTCGCGGCGGCCAGGCGCGTCTGCGCCTGTCTTCGGATGTGCAACTCGCGGTCTCCGGACCCGCCGAGCTTCGCTTCATCGACGCCATGCACGCGCGCGTGCTGCATGGAAAAGTCACCGTCGATTGCGGCGCGCGCGGCAAGGGATTCATCCTCGACACTCCCGTGACGCGCGTGGTGGACGTGAGCACGCAATTCGGAGTCGAGGCACGGGCGGATGGCTCGACCGACGTGATGGTCATCCAGGGCAGCGTCGATCTCTTCCGTCCGCGGCAAACGCAGCGCGCGGCTCCGCTGGAGCAGGGCGAAGCGGTGCGCGTGGATGCGACGCAAGCCCTCGCGCGCATTGTCAATATCACCGGCAGCCTGCAACCCGGCGAGTGGTCCACGCAGCCGCCGCCGAGCGAATGCAACATCGTCTCGGTGAGCGATAATTTCGGCGCGGCCGAGGGCTTTCATTTCTACCGCATCGTGCCGCGCGGGCTGCGGCCGGGAGCCGCAGTCTATACGAATCGCCCGCATGTCTGGAAGGCAGCGGATGGGCAGGACTTCCCCGCCTCGTTGACCGATGCCGATGTGGTGCAGACCTTTTTCGGCGAACTCAAACGGCCCTCTTACGCCATCGAGATCGTAGTGGCGCGGCCTGTAGAGTTGTTCGTGCTCATGCCGCGGCGCGGGATTCCCCAGGCGTGGTTGACGGAAAACTTCACGCGCACAGGCGAGGAAATTTTGCTCGATGAGATCGAGGCCCCCGTACGCTCGCATCTTCCCTTCGAAATATGGAAGCGCCTCGTGCCGCAGGCCGGCACGGTCACGCTCGGCCCCGGAAATCGAGACGCCAAGGGGGCGCCCGTCGGCATGTATGGCGTCGCGGCGAGAGCTCTATGACTATGAAAACACCACGCTGGTTATTCCGAATGATGGTCGCGCTCGCGGCCATCTCAACCGCTCCTGCGAGCGCAACCCAACTCATCCGCTCCGCTCAGAGCGGGCTGTGGTCGGTGAGCACGACTTGGGCGGGCGGCAAAGTTCCGCCGGCGGACGCGAACGTACAGATTCGCCACGGGCACGCGGTCATCTTCGACACGACGGCCAAGGCGCGCGCGGTGTTCATCGCGGGCACGCTGAGCTTTTCGTGCGACCGAGATACGCGGCTGGATGTGGGGCTCATCAAAATCCAGGCAGGCGATGACACGAGCGAGGAGGGTTTCAATTGCGACGCGCATCTGCCGGACGCGGACCCGTCGCAGCCCAAGCCCGCGCTCGAAGTCGGTACCGCGGCGCGGCCCGTGGACGCAAAGCACACGGCGCTGATCCGGCTCGTTTATTTCGACGGCATGGACCCGCAGTCATGCCCGGCCATCGTGTGCTGTGGCGGGCGGATGGAATTTCACGGAGCGGAATTAAACCACACGTGGGTCAAGCTCGGCGCGACCGCCAAGCCGGGTGACACCACGATCCCGCTCGCCGAATCCGTCACGGGCTGGCGCGCGGGCGACCGCGTTTTCCTCACCGGCACCACGCGGCAAAACAAGCGCGCGAAAACCTTCAAACCCAGCGTCCGCGACAACACGCAGACCGAGGAGCGCATCATCCGCGCGGTGAGCGGCACGCAGCTCACGCTCGATCTGCCGCTCGCCTTCGAGCATCTCGGCGACGGCGCGTATCGCGGCGAAGTCGCGAATCTCTCGCGCAACGTGATCGTCGAATCCGCCGATCCGGCGAAGGCGCGCGGTCACACGATGTATCATCGCGGCTCGGCGGGCGCGATCAGCTACGCGGAGTTTCGGCATCTCGGAAAGGAGGGCGTGCTCGGGCGTTACAGCATTCACTTCCATCTCGTGCGCGACACGATGCGCGGCGCGTCGGTCATCGGCGCGAGCATCTGGGACAGCGGCAATCGCTGGATCACCATTCACGGCACGGACTATCTCGTGGTGCGCGATTGCGTGGGCTACCAAAGCGTCGGCCACGGATTTTTTTTGGAAGACGGCACCGAAGTCTTTAACGTGCTCGATCACAATCTCGCCGTGCAGGCGTGCGGCGGGAAGCCGCTGCCGTTGCAAGTGCTGCCCTTCGATCACAACGACGGCGCGGGCTTTTGGTGGGCGAACTCGCTGAACACTTTCACGCGCAACGTCGCCGCCGAGTGCGACGAATACGGCTTCCGTTTCGACGCCGCGGCCAACACCGGCTTCGACCTCGCGCTCAACGTCCCGCAAGCCGACGGCACGCGCCGCGCGACCGACATCCGCACGCTCCCGTTCGTGCGTTTCGACGACAACGAAATCCACTGCATGAGGCGCCACTCGCTGAATCTCGGCGGCATGAGCGCGGAGTTGAAGGGCGACGTGGGCGGCGTCGGGCCGGACGCGCAGCACCCGTTCATCATCCGCAATTTGAAAGTGTGGAATGTCCACTGGGCCTTTCACCCGGGATCGCCGTCGGTGATGCTGGACGGCCTCGACGTGCATCACGCCGAGTATGCGCTCTGGAACGCGAACTACGACCGGCACGCCTACCGCCGCGTGACGCTCGACGACATTTCGGTGAATCCAAACTTCACTCCTCACGGCACGCAGCCGGTGGAGAAAGATTTCCCCGGCGCGCTGAAGCCGGTGGACGATCTACCGCCCGAGACGGTCATCACGCGCGCGGTGCGGCAAGACGATGGCGCGTGGCTCGTGCGCGGCACCACGAGCGACAACGGCGCGATCAAGCGCGTGGTGGTGAACGGCGCGGAGGCGAAGGCTGTGCGCGGAAATTTTGCCGAGTGGGAAGCGACCGTGCCCGCGGCGAAGGCGGAGACGAAGCTGCAAGCCTCCGCCGAGGACGCGGCGGGAAATGTCGAACCGCGTCCGCACGTCCTCGCGCTCGTCGGAAAAACCTGGCAGCCCGCAAACGCTCCGCGCAACACCGCTGCAATTTCCAAATGAAGACCATCCAAACCGCAGTTCTGTATTTCATCCTCGTTGCACTTTCCGTCGCCGCCGATGGGAATTATCCGCAGTGGGACGGCAAAGAGACCGTCGCTGAATATGCGAAGCGCGCGAGCCTCGCGCCGACGCTGGCGCTGGAACTCGGCGGCGGTGTGAAATGGGAGGGCGTGCTCATTCCCGCTGGGTCGTTCGTGATGGGAAGTCCCGCCGGTGAGGCGAAGACCGAAGAGCAATCGGCGATGGAGAAGCAGCACAAGGTCACGCTCACCAAGCCATTTTACCTCGGCAAATTCGAGCTGACGCAGGCGCAGTATGAAAAGCTGACGGGCGAAAATCCCAGCCCGAACAAAGGCGACAACGTGCCGGTGCATAACGTGAGCTGGCAGAACGCGCAGGACTTTTGCGAGAAGCTGAGCAAGCAACTCGGCCGCGAAGTGCAACTGCCCACCGAGGCGCAGTGGGAGTATGCATGCCGCGCCGGAACGACCACCGCGTATCACAGCGGCAACACCATCGCCGACTTGGACAAGGCCGGCTGGTATGGCGCGACCTCCGGCGGCAAGCCGCATCCCGGCGGCGAGAAGCTGGCGAACGCCTGGGGCGTCTTTGATATGCACGGCAACATCCGCGAGTTCACGCGCGACCTCTACGACGGCAAGCCGCTCGAAGACGCGACCGATCCTACCGGCCCGAAGGACGGCGATCCGAAAAATCATGTCGTGCGCGGTGGCGCCTACTCGGCGAACGCGGCGGTCGTGCTGAACTGCCGCTCCGCCATCCGCAAGCCGACCGAGGCTTTGACGATGACAGGCTTTCGCGTGCTGGTCGCCTTATGAATCAACTCCCCGCGCTCATCACCATCGTCATGAGTGTGACGCCGCTGCTCGCGGACGATGTAACGCCCCTCGTCCCGCCGCTCATGCATCCAGAGGCGATTCACGGCGTCGCGCTCAGCGCGGATGGGAAGTGGGCGGCCACCGGTTGCGCGGATCATTTTCTGCGCATCTGGGAAGTGGCCACGGGCAAGCTCCACGGCGAACCGCTCGCGCACGAGGGCGGCGTGTATCCCGTCGCGTTCAGTCCCGACAGCAAGACGGTCGTCGCCGGCAGTGAAAAGGGCGCGAAGCTTTGGGAGGTCGCGAGAGGAAAATTGCGCGCCACTTTGCCGCATCCCGGCTTCGTCTATTCGCTCGCGTTCCGGCCGGATGGCGGCGCCATTCTCACGAGCAGCCACGACGGCGCGGCGGATGGCACCGCGCGATTGTGGGACGCGCACACGGGCCAGCCGATTGGCGATCTCATCGGAAATCGCGAGCGCTTCTACGCCGTCGCGTTCAGCCCAGATTCCAAACTCGGCGCGATCAGCGGCAATGGAAATGTCGCGCACTTGTTTGATGCGATGACCGGCAAACTTCTCGGCATCGAATTGAAACACGAAGGCTCGGTGCGCTCGCTTTCGTTCAGTCCCGACAGCACAAAAATACTCACCGGCAGCCTCGATCACACCGCGCGCGTGTGGGACGCGCGCACCGGCGAGCCCATGACTCCACCGCTGCCGCACGGCGATCAAGTGCGCGCCGCGGTCTTCAACCCGAACGGCACGAGCGTGCTCACCGGCAGCACGGACAAGACTGCGCGCTTGTGGGACGCGGCCACGGGCAAGCCGCTCTGCTTGCCGCTCACGCATCCGACCGGCGTGCGCTGCGTCGCCTTCAGCCCCGACGGCAAACTCGCCGCCACCGGCTGCTACGGCGACACGGCGCACGTGTGGGACGCAGCCACGGGAAAACCAATCGGCGCGCCGCTCCAGCATGGCGGCCTCGTGCGCGCGATCGCCTTCGGACGCGACAGCCGCGTGCTGCTCACCGGCTGCTTTGATAAGACAGCGCGGCTTTGGAAAATCGAAATGAAGTGAGTCGTTGGCATTGCCTCAAATGAAAACAATCCTCTCGTTCCTCTCCTTCGTTCTTTTCGCCAGCGCCGCGCTCGCGGCGACGGCGGTGAAGGTCACCTTCACACTGAACACGACCGACGTGAACGGCGCACCGCTAACGCAAAGCCGCTACTACTATGTCTATCGCCCGAATGGCTATCCCACCACCACGCCGCTGCCGATGGTGCTCATCATGGAAGCCAACGTCGGCGGCCCGGCCGACGGGACCTTCAACAACAAGTCCGCGCAGGCCGGCTTCGTTGTCGTAACGGGCGCCATCCCGGGTAACTCCAAAGCTATTAGTTGGGTCAACGATTATTCACAATGGGTCGGGCCGGAGGACTACGACTACACCACCGAAGTCATCAACCGCGTGAAGGCGTCCGATAACTGCAAGGAAACCCGCGTCGTTTTCAGCGTGTGAAGATTTCGGATCCGTGATCCCCGCGCCGCATATTATGAAGATAATCGTTTCCTTCCTGAGTCTGTTGTTATTCGCCAGCGCCGCGCGCGCGCAGGTGAAGGTGCTTCTCGCGCTCGCGAAGGCTAATGTCGCGGCCCAGCAACCATGTTCTTGGAGTGACATTGAAAGTCGTGTTGCTTCTCGCACGGTGGATTACAAGGCTGTGGAGAATGGCAGCCTCAGGCTGCATATCTTTGAGTCCAAGCAGCGTCAGGATCGTCACCTTCCAGTGCTCGTGCTGTTCCATGGCGGCGGCGGGGCTGCCGAACAATTCTTTCCTCAAGCCAGATACTTCGCGGATCGGGGAATGGTGGCCATCTCGGCGGAGTGGCGGCTGAAAGGTGAGAAGACCCCGCTGGCAACATGCATTCAGAATGCAAAGTCCGCGATCCGCTGGGTGCGCACGCATGACGCGGAGCTGGGCATCAATCCTAATCGCGTGGTAACTGGCGGCGGTTCCGCCGGCGGACATCTGGCCGCCTGTGCGGCAACCTTGGATGGCTTTAACGATTCTCAGGACAAGGCCGAAGTCAGCACCCAATCCTTCGCATTAGTTCTCTTCAATCCGCTCCTGGACACGACAGACACAGGCTATGCGCCGCTCGCCAAGACGCTGCTAAGTTTGAATCTTGATCCCGTTGCCTTTTCGCCCGCGCATCACATTCGGAAAGGATTGCCGCCAGCCATCATGTTTCACGGCACCAGCGACCATACGGTTAAGTTTGAAAACTCCGAGCGTGTCTGCCGCCTGATGAACGAGGCGGGCAATGCCTGTGAACTGGTTCCGTATGAAGGCCAGGACCATGCGTTCTTCAATTTCCGCAATCAAGCAGGCGATCCTAACGAGGTCTTCTGGGATGTTGTGAAACGAACGGATGACTTCCTGGTAAAGCTCGGCTGCTTGAAGCCGGCCGAAATTCCGCGGGAACCCAGTGCTGGCAGCAAATAATGTCACAGACCCTATGAAGACAATTTTCACATTCCTCTCCCTCGTTCTTCTCGCCAGCGCCGCGCACGCGCAGGCGGTGAAGGTGAACTTTACCTTGAATACCACCGATGCCTATGGCGCGCCGCTCGTCGAGGCTCGGTATTATTGGGTCTATCGTCCGGCTGGCCTATCAAAGTCCACGCCGGTGCCCATGATTCTCGTCTTTGAGTCAACTGCCAATCAGACTCCCCAGGGCTTTCTCAATACCAAGGCCAGCCAGAGGGGTTTCGTCGTGGTGTCGTGCTCTTTCTCGGGCAACTCAACCGGCACTCCCGGGACGGTTTGGAACAATGACAATCCGCGCATCACTGGCTGGGAAGATTACGATTACACGACTGCGGTCATCAATCTCGTCAAGGCGTCCGACAACTGCAACGATGTCTTCCTCACTGGCATCTCCAAGGGCGGTCACCAGTCGTTTGCCTATGCGTGCGAGCAGCCCTCGATGATCAAGGCGGCCGGGCCGATGGATGAGTTTATGGGCCTAACGAGCAATTTTCCGCAGGCGCCCGTGCCGATGATCGTCTTCGAAGGCACCCTGGATACGAACGTGCCCTACACCATGGTGAAGGACACCGTGGATGCGTGGCGCACGGCCAATGGTTTGTTGGATGCGACGCCGGTGACGACTTACGAATCATCGCCGCTGCTGCCGGGGAATGTCTCGCAAACGACGTGGCGTAACGGGACGGCCATGCAGGTGGCCTTCGTGACGGTCATCGGCGGGAATCATAACATTCCGGTAACGGGCTTCCAGACCGGCCATAGCAGCCCCGACTCTCTCTGGGCATTTTTCAGCCAGTATCTCACCAGCGCGCAGGCCGCGCCGAAGATCGTTTCGCCGCCGGTGGCTAACACGCAAGTGAGCGGCCAGCCCGCGAGCTTCTGGGTGGCGGCCACGGGCAATGCGACGCTGAGTTACCAATGGCAGAGAAACGGCACAGCCATCTCCGGCGCGACTGCCAACTATTACACCACGCCGCCCGTCACCGCCGCCGACAACGGCGCGCAGTTCAGTTGCGCGGTTAGCAATGGATCGGGCAGCCTGACCAGCGCCTCTGCGTCGTTGACGGTAAATGCCGCGCCCGCCGGCCCGGCGATTACCGCCCATCCTGCCGATCAGATCGTGGCTGCGGGGCAACCCGTAACTTTCACCCTCGCTGCGAGCGGCACGGGGACGCTGAGCGTCCAGTGGCAGAAGAACGGAATAACCATTGTGGGCGCGACCGCCGCATCGTTCACCATCCCGGCGGCGATCTTGCCCGACTGCGGCGCGACATTTCGCGCCCTGGTGACCGACAGCACTGGCACCAGCACCAGCAGGCGCGCGACCCTCACCGTGAATCCCGCGGCAGGAGCGCCAGTCATTATTACCAATGTGGTGCGCGAGCGAGTAATTGTGGGCCAGACGGCCACCTTCTCAATCGCCGCCAAGCGCGGGCCGACGAGTTACCAATGGCAGAAGGGAACCGTCACCTCCCACATGGTCGATATCCCCGGCGCGACGGCCGCCACTTACACCACTCCGCCAGCCACGCTCCTCAATCAGCTCTTTCGCTGCACCGCGAGCAATGCGGCGGGCAACGCGACGAGCGCCACCGAATTCATGCTCGTGACGAGCTCGGTCAAGGCACCCACGGACATTGCCAGCCCGATCACGGCGTCTGTCCAGGTGAACACGCCTTTCAGCTATACAATCATCTCCTCTGGCGGCTCGAAGCCGATCACTTACAGCGCCAGTCCGCTGTCCGCCGGGCTGTCGGTGAATACCAGCACCGGCGTGATCTCCGGCACACCGACCGCGACCGGAACGACTAATGTAACCATCGGCGGCACTAATAGCGCGGGAACTAATTCCGCCACGCTCGTCCTGACCGTGACGAGCACGCCGGTGCTTATGCCGATCGCCGACTGGCGCACCGCGAATTTCGGCGCGAGCGCGCTCAACCCCGCCATCGCGGGCGACCTCATCGACACCGACGGCGATGGGATCACTAACCTCTTCGAATACGCCACCGCCACTGATCCCTTCGCGCCGAACGCCGTGCCGTCGAGCAGCACGATCGAGGGCGGCTTTCTTACCACGACGCTCGCGAAGAACCCGGTCGCCACCGGCATCACGCTGAGCGCGGAATCGAGCGCCGACCTGAACCTATGGAATGCGACCGACACGACCGTCCTGCAAAACACGACGAGTGTTTTCAAAGTGCGCGACAATTTTCCTTTCACCACGAATCCGCGCCGTTTTCTGCGCCTGAAGATTTCAGACCCGTGATCCGCGCGCCCCTGCATCTCCATGAAAACAATCCTCCCATTCCTCTCCCTCGTTCTTTTCGCCAGCACCGCGCTCGCGGCGACGGCGGTGCAGGTGAACTTCACGCTGCGCACCACCGACGCGAACGGCGCGCCCATCACCCAGAGCCGCTCTTACCATGTCTATCGGCCGGACAATCTGCCGCTGACGACGCCGCGGCCCATGCTTCTTTCCTTCGGCGCCCTTTTCACCCTCGGCGTCGCCAACCCTTATTTCGATGCCAAGGCCACAGCCATGGGCTTCGTCGTGGTGACCGGCAATTTCCTGGGCAACTCGCTAGGGAACGTCTGGAACAACGACAACCCGCGCATCACCGGCTGGGAGGATTTCGATTACACCGACGCGGTCATCGCCGCGGTGAAGGCTTCCGATAACTGCAGCGACCGTCTTCGTCACTGGCGTCTCCAAGCACGGGCACATGGCGTATGCCTAC
>JBBRXP010000014.1:0-53344 GCA_038238555.1 Chthoniobacterales bacterium
ATCCGCTACGAGATCGGCGACATAGGCACATTGAGCAATAAGTCCTGCCCGTGCGGGCTCCCGCTGCCTCTGCTGGAGAGTGTCGAGGGACGCATCACGGAATTCATCACCACACCGGCGGGCGGTTATGTAAGTCCGGTTTACCTTCGCCATCTTGTCGGCGTGGTTCACGGCGATGGCGCGATCCAGCGCTTTCAGTTTGTCCAAAAGAGCGCCGCGACTTACGCCCTTGCGCTCCAGTTGGAACCCTCTTGTCCCGCTCATGTGTTCGAGAAATTGACATACCTTCTCCGTCGCGATCTGGAGAGAGTGCTCGGCACGGGAGCCACGCTCGCCATTACCCGCCAGGCGCGCCTGCCGGAGAGCGAAAGTGGAAAGTTTCTTTACGTCCGCAATCATTATCACGGCGGCTAACCATCGTGCGCGCACGCATCCTCTACGTTCATAACAGTGCGGACCTTTACGGCGCCAGCCGCTCGCTGCTGCGGCTCCTCCGCGTCCTGGACCGCAACCGGTTCGAGCCATTGGTGGTGGTGCCGGAAAACGGGCCGTTAGTTAGTAAGCTGCGAGAACTGGAGGTCGAGATTTTTGTGCTAACCAATCTTACGATCATTACGCGCGACGTTTTCCACTCCTGGAGACTCATACCCTTTTTTCTAAATGTGCCGCGGAGCGTCCTCGCTCTCTGGCGCCTTATCAAACGGAGGAGGATCAACGTCGTGCACACCAATACCGGCGTCGTCATTGCCGCTGCGCTGGCCGCGCGATTAGCAGGCGTGCCGCACATCTGGCACATTCGGGACTCGTTTCAGGAGTTTTCGGCCACTTGGAGAATCTACTCCGCGTTTATCCAAGGCATCTCGGACCGAGTGATCGCGGTCTCCGATGCGGTGGCGCGCCAGTTTCAGGGCTCGACCAAAGTGGAAGTCATTCACAATGGTTTGCCGCCTGATGAGTTTGCTTTCGATCGCCCTTTGCTAAGACATGAGTTTCGGGCGGCCTGGAAGATATTGCCCGAAAGGATTGTCGTCAGTTGCATTGGCCGAATTAAGTTAATAAGAAAGGGACAGGAGAACCTGATTGCGGCGCTCGACTTACTAAAGGCGCGCGGGATGGAAGTAACTTGCATGATCGTGGGTTCCACATCGCCGGGTAACGAATCGCATTTAACTCAACTCAAGGCACAGGTGAAAAACGCCGCGCTCGATAACGTCGTTTTCACGGGAGAACTTGCCGATCCGCAGTCTGTCTATGCCGCTTCCGACCTTGTCGTCCTGCCGTCGGCCCTGCCTGAGCCCTTCGGCGGAGTGGTGCTCGAGGCGATGGCCAATGGGTTGCCGGTCATCGCCACCAACATCGGCGGTTCTCCAGAACAAGTAACCGATGGAGTAACAGGCTTTCTCGTTCCTCCCGCAGATCCGCGCGCCCTGGCGGACAAGCTGGCAGTGTTGATCGAGAACGCGCAGTTGCGGGCGCGGATGGGTATGGCCGCAAAGGAAAGAATCGCTTCAACCTTCCCGCTCAGTGAGACCAAGGAGCGGCTGGAGGCCATCTATACGAGCCTACTGGCTAAGAATGCGCCAGGGGAAGCAATGCGTCCTTATAACCGGCCTGCTACGATGCACGATCGATTGCGTGAGATGAGTGTTGGCTTTTATTTGGCCGATCAAAACCTGGGCCGGGATCGTTCGCGAGGGATCACCGCCTACGCCGTGGCTCTGCTTACCGCATTGAGCCGGCATCCCGATCTTCATCTTTCGCTGAAGACATCTCTTTCCGCCTGCTCTCCGGAGATCGCCGGTGCTTCGGTGTCCGTGCTTCCGTTCCGCACGGATTCGATTGGCCTGCGAGTCATTGCCGACCAGCTTCACCCGTTATGGAATTCCGATGCAGTGAATCTGTGGCATTACCCGAAAGGCTTTCTGCCTGCCTTCCTTAAGCCCCGCAAGCCGGTGATAGGTACTGTTTGCGACACCTATATTCAGTTCCATGCGGATCATTACCCCGAGTATCGCAATAAGTGGGACTATGCTTACTGGCTTCACATGCTGCGCTCGTCGATTGCTCGTTTCGATGCAATTATCACTATCTCGGAGTGTTCCCGCCGGGCGATCGTGGAACTCTGCGATCGCTATAAGATACATTGTCCGCCGATTACAGTTACTTACCTGGCCGTGGATTGGGAGATCGCTCGAAACGCGCCGGCGCCCAAGGAGGACTTTGTTCTACACCTTGCCTCTCCTGAGCCCAATAAGCAGACGGACCGTCTCCTGAATTATTGGTCCCGCCTGGCCAAAGTAAGGAAGGACCTTCCTGAGCTTAAGCTTGTGGGTAACATGACCCAGGAGCAATCGGCTCTTCTTGCGACGATTCTACGGGCCTCTCACCTCCGCCCGCTGCCTCAGAAGGAACTGCGTGCTCTGATGCAATCGGCGCGGGCGCTGCTTTTGCCGTCCGAGATCGAAGGCTTCGGTCTCCCGGCGCTGGAGGCTTACAACGCCGGGACGCCTGTTCATTACGTCCGCGATACGGCGGTGCATGAGGTGCTCGGCGCCCACACACCCGGCGCCTTCGCTCTCACGGATTTCGATTCGTTCCAAACGACGCTCGCCGAAGTGCTCAGTCTCTCGTTCGAGCGGGTAAGTGCGATTCGGAAAAACCTGGCCGCCACCTACTCATGGGAACGCTGTGCTCAAGAAACCATTCGAGTGTACGAAAGATTCGTGTAACGCGAAATCGGCGCGGCAGGTGTTGCGAGCCGGCGGATGAGAGGTCTATTGTTCGCACATGGTCATCGAAAGCATCCGACAGTTTAATGCCGCGCTCCCATTCAGCCCTTACGAGATTCATCTCGTGGATGGGCGGACCTTCCCTGTGCCACATCCCGATTTCATCCTGGTCCCGCCGAAGGGCTCCTATGTGATCGTTTCGGATCTGATGGATCGTCCATGGACGATCAGCTCGATGGTCATTTCGTCGGTTTCGCCGCTGGCGGTGAGTGCGAAGTAAAGCAGCGGCGTTCTTCGCTTGAATCCAAACCCCATCGTCTTCCTCCAAAGACTTGAGGAGGCTGGTTACTCCAAAGTCATCGGAGCTGTGCTCGAAGGAGTCGGCTTCTTCAAGATGGTGCCCGCCGGTGCGCGAGTGTTTCTCAAGCCGAACCTTACTTTTCCGACTTATCGGCCGGGAGTAATGACTTCGTTCGAGTGTCTGAAGGCAGTTATCCAATGTCTTATCGGGCGTGGTTACAAGGTGGTTATCGGTGAGGCGGACAGCGGGGGATATAACCGCTTTTCGATGGACGAGGTATTCAAGGGGATGGGTATTTATGAGCTGGCGAAAGAGACCGGGGCGGAACTGGTGAACCTTAGTTACACGGAGCCGGAGTGGGTCGAGGTGCGTGCGGGATGGAAAACGTTGCGCATTCCATTTCCGCGGATGTTGCTTCACGAGATCGACGCCTTCATCACGCTGCCGGTGCCGAAGATTCACATGAACTCTCTGGTCTCGATGTCCATCAAGAACCAGTGGGGCTGCATCCAGGAGCCCTCGGTGCGGCTAAAGCTGCATCCGTATTTTGCGGAGGTGATGTATGAGTTTAGCAGCCGGCTGCCGCGCGCCTACTCGATCATCGACGGGCGCTACGGGCTCAATCGCACGGGACCGATGCTCGGCGACGTGGTGGATATGGGCTTCGTGCTTGGGTCCGACGATCTCGTGGCTGCCGACCGCGCGTGTTGCCGCATCATGCAGATCGCTGAGGAGCGGGTAGGTTATCTACGTTACTTCAAGTCGCGCGGATGGTGGACGACGTTCGAGAGCATTCAGATCAATGACGATCTTGTTAGTTATCGAAAAGAGCCGTTCTATCTCGTTCGCAAGTGGACCGATTATCCGGGACTTATCTGCTTTAATAACTCTTTCCTCGCGTGGCTGGGTTATCACTCGCCGCTCGCGGGTTTCGCGCATTGGTTGCTCTATCTGTTTCGCGAACCGTTCTACGAGTATGACAAGGAGAAGGCTAAGGTGGGCGGAAGGCGGAAGGGCTTGAAAGCGTAGCGGCTACGCCTCGCCGCGCGGAGGGCGCCGCGGGCGCTTCCTGCGACGAGGGCGTCGCAGCTACGCCCAAAGCCGGTGGCTCCTCCCAGAACCACCGGCTTGTCCCTAGTGCAATGTAACATTGATATTGGCCACGGTATCGGATGAGTTAGTCCGGTGGCTGACAGCCACAAGAATGCGGAGATCGCGCTCGATCCTTCGGTGAAGCTGTATTTCCAAGGCTCCCCGCACTCCGACTTCCTGCAACTCAACGGTCACGCGACCATCTCGCGCGAGAAAACGAAGATCCAAGAACTATGGGAACCCATCATCAAGACTGGTTCACCGAAGGCATCGATGATCCCCGCATCACGGTCATCAAAGTCGCTCCGTCAGAGGGCCACTATTGGGACACGAAACACGGTAACGCCGTAGCTGGAATCAAAATGCTGATCGGCGCAACCATCGGCAAAACGATGGACGATTCCATCGAAGGAAAGCTGCAAGTCTGAGGCGAGCACCTATTCAGGCTTCGCGTCGTCCTTATCGGCGAGCGGCGCTTCCGCCGGGCCAGCCATCACCTCTCCCGTTGCCTCAAAGCGTGAGCCGTGGCACGGACAATCCCACGTCTTTTCCGCGTGGTTCCACCGAACGATGCAGCCCATGTGGGGACAAACGGCGGACTTTAGCGACAGCTTCCCTTTGTCGTTGCGATACGCGGCGACTTTACTGCCGTCGAGCAGGACGATTTTTCCTTCGCCACGCTTCACGCTTCGGAGCGAACTTGCATCGGGTTTCGCGAGCCACTGCTTGGCCATGTAGAACGGGTAATCTTTGTTTTCGACGAGATAGTTCCAGGCACCGCCGAGCAGCTTCTTCCGATTCACATCAAAAAGCTGACTCCACGGATTTTTCCGCTTGGCGAAGGCGTCCGCCGCCATCATCGCGCCGAGGGTGCCGAAGGTCATCCCGCTGCCCGAAAAGCCCGTGGCCACAAATTGTCCGGGCGCGGTTTCGCCGATGAGTGGAAGGCCGTCGTTCGTCTCGATGACTTGTCCCAACCAGCGATGGTCGATCTTCGCCTTTGGAAAGAGCTGGCGGAGTCGCTTCTCCACGCGCGCGTAGTGCCGCTCGGGATCGCGGGTCTGGCCGGTCTTGTGGTCCGCTCCGCCGAGAATCGCGTAGTCGTGGGTCTTCCGGTGATCGATGCGGAGGTAAAAGTAAGGATCGCCGGTGTCCCAAAACGAAGCCAGCGGCACCGTACCTTTCGCGATTTGCGCGCCGATGGCGTAGGAGGATTATGCCGCCAGCTTCGTCTGAAAGAGCGCCGCGCTCATGGTGCCGGTCGCACCCTGCAACGGCACATGCGAGGCGATGACGACGAACTTGCAACGAATGGTGTGCCCGTTCGCCTTTACCACCGCAGGTTCCACCTGAATCTTACTCGCCTCGGTGTTTTCAAAAAGCTGGCACCCGCGCTCCTTCAATACTTTCAGCAGCCCAGCTACATATTTCTGCGGATGAAAAAGCGCCTGATTGGCAAAACGGACGCCGGGACATTCGACGAAAGGGATGTACTCCAGAAACTCCGCGTCGAACCCGAGTTCACCGGCCAGCCGGGCATCCTCCTGCAAGGTGGCGATTTCGTCGGCGTTCGTTCTTTTGCCCGCTGCTGCATGGAGGTAGCCCGGCACCCAATGGAGCCGGAGCGGCAATTGGACGGCCGTCAATGCGCTCACAAACTCGCCGTCTTCGTCCGGGTTCATTTGGCTTTGTCATATATGCCCGGATTCAGAAATGGTTAACATGCCCATGCGGGTCGGGGGAGTAAATCGCTCCATCACCGAACGCGGAAAAGGCATCCAATGATGCGACATTTCAAAGCGCATTACGCCGCGACGACCCACGCCCGAGTCGTCGGACGATGGGGGGCGAGTGACAACTCGCGTCTTGCCGCCGTGGCAGATGCGTCCTACCCTGCGGCATGATGAAGACGCTCTCCGTGAAACTTCCGGAATCGCTCGCCAAATGGTTGGCCGGCGAAGCGAAGCAAACCCGCCGTTCGCGTTCGGAACTCGTGCGCGAGGCGCTGGAAGAAAAACGCAACGGCTACGCCAACGGCGCCCGGCGCGCGAAGAAGCCAAGGACGATGGCGGACGCCTTGCTCGAAGCGGGACCGATGTTCAAAGGCCCGGGCGATTTGAACACCAATCCGAAATACTGGCACGATTTCGGCAAGTGAGGGAGGTCATCATCATCGACACTGGACCGCTGGTGGCCTTCTACGATGAGCGCGACCCCGCGCACGATTGGGCTCTCCGCGCCATCATCGCTCTGACCGAAGAGGGCTACCGGCCCTTCCTGACGTGCGAGCCGGTCCTAACCGAAGCGGCGTTTCTGCTCGGCCGGGCAAGGCACGAACCGGTCCAAATCGTGCGAGCAGTCCGGCAAGGCACGCTGCGCCCCGCTTTGGAAATCGCCGACGAAGCCGCCGCGCTCGAAGTCCTGATGAAGCGCTACGCCGACACGCCGATGGCGCTCGCGGATGCCTGCCTCGTGCGGCTCTCCGAACTGCACAAGCACTGCCGCGTCCTCACGCTCGACCGTCATTTCAAACACTACCGGCGCTTTGGCCGCTCGGTCATTCCGCTGCTGAGTCCGTGGTGAAAACGGCGGCGCAGACCCGCGCCCCGCATTTTCATTTTCGGCAAAGAGCCGGAGAAAGCGGTCGTGCCGTTCGCGTGCTGATGGGGACATGCCAGAACTCGCCACAACTCCGCCGCATTTGCCGGAAAAGTTTTGCGCGCCAGCCTGGGCGTCCGTCACTCCACGAAAAGGGACACCCGCTTATCGGAATGGGTTCGGCGGCACCGCAGGACAGCGCCCTACCGCTTCCGGCGGCGTTTGCGCTCCGTGCGTGCCTCCAGCAGCCGCTGCTCGCGGATGAGTTCCTGCCCCTCGCTCGGCAGCACCAGCTTGTAGCGCGTGGCGAAGAGCTTCTCGTTTCCGTGCAGCACGGAGTAGAGCACGATGGACGCATCCTTCGCCGCACACAGGATGATGCCCACCGTGGGATTGTCGCGCGCGCCGCGCTGCTGCTCGTCAGCTTCTCCGCCAGCCGCGGCAGCAACTTCGCCCCATACTCCGCCCGCGCCGCGCCGCCCTGCTCGAACTCGACGATGTGCCGCCCCACGCCCCAGCACGTCCGCACCTGCACCACATCCACCGCCCGCAGCACCTGCCGCCGGCTCTCCGCGATGAACTCGCGCAATCCGCGCAGCAACCCGTCGAAGCCAGCCGTGGCGGGCTGGATGGCTTTGGATTTGGATGGGCGTTTGGATTTCATGCCTTCGACTTCTTCGCCTTCGCCGCAACGCGGCGCGGCTTGTTCAATTCGCGTTCGATGTCCGCGATGGTTGGCAGCGAGCCGCGCAGTTTCTTTGGCAGTGATTCCACGAGCCGCGTTTGCCACTCGGCCACGCCGATGGGCTTCTTCACGTCGCGCAAGGCATACTCCACCTTCACCCGGTTCTTCGCGTCCTTGCACAGCAGCAGGCCGATGCTCGGCGCGTCGTCCGCGTGGCGCATCTGGTCGTCCACGGCGGAGAGGTAGAAGTTCATCTTGCCCGCGAACTCCGGCTCGAACGGCTTCATCTTCAAATCCACCACCACGAAGCAGCGCAGCCGCCGATGATAGGACAGCAGGTCGAGATAGAAATCTTCGTCGCCCACCTCGACATGCACCTGCCGCCCGACGAACGCGAACCCCGCGCCCATTTCCAAAAGCAACTACTGCACATGCTCCACCAGCCCACGCTCGAGGTCGCGCTCCTGCGCCGCCTCCCCCAGCGTGAGAAAGTCGAACGTGTAGGGATCCTTCAAAACCTCCCGCGCCATGTCCGACTGCGCCGGCGGCAGCGTGCGCTCGAAGTTCGTGATGGCCTTCCGCTGCGCTCATGCAGCCGCGATTCGATTTGCACCGTCAGCACCGCCCGGCTCCAGCCATTCTCCAATGTCTTCCGCGCAGCTGCCCCATGAAAGCAAGGAAAGCGGTTCCGGCGGCTCATCCTCAAATTGTCGCGCAGCCTGTGCGACAATTGCGCCGGGCAATTGGCCCACAGGTTGTGGGCCAAGTTCGTCGCCGGTCTCCGAAGCAGCCAAATGGCCCACAGATTGTGGGCCATTTTTGATGGCTCCATACGCCTCGGCGAAAGCGCGCATCCGCTTTACGTTTGTGTAAGAAAACCCGCCCATCTCCGGGAACTCCGCCGCCAAGTCCTTCGCCAGCCGCTCGACGACATTCGCGCCCCAACCTCCCGCCTGCCGCGCCTTCGAAATGGCGCGGCCGATGTGCCAGTAGAGCCGCATCAACTCCCGGTTCACCGACACCGCCGCCTTCACCTGCGCCGCCCGCACGCGGGCCTTCAAGTCGGCGAGCAGCGGGGCGTAGGTGGAGGGCAGGAGCTTGGTCATGGGTGTCTCTATTCCAGTGCTTGCAGTTCAGCCCGAAGCCGCGCTCGTTCGGTGATATTGCGCCGGAGCGTTTCGAGCGTGCCCTTGAGCAAAGAAACATCCTTCGGCACGGACAGGATGAGTTCCTTGATGCGGCTGCCGAGAGTCGCGATGGTGCTTTGGATAAAGGTCTTCGCCTCGACTTGAATCCGCACGACGGGATGCCGGAAAAGATAGAGCAGCAAAAATGGGTCGAGAAAATCGGGATCGAGAGAACGGACGACTCGAAAATGACTTTGAATGACGATGCGAACGTCGTGCTCGGTCAGCAGGCAGACGTTGCCGATGCGATAGCGGCCATCGTTCACAAACAACACATCCAGCGGACGCAAACCCTGCTTCGGCACATACTCGGCGTAGATATCCTCGCTGACGGCGAAAGTTGGGTCGTGAGTGATTTCCAAGTTTGCGATGTCCGACGTGCGGATGAAAGGGATGTCGCCGGTGCTATAGGCATCGCTGCCGATTTCGTGACCCTTTGAGATGCGCAGCTTTTTGTCTGCGACCAAATCGGACACCGCCACCAGTTCAGCGCCGGTCTGCCGTGCGAATCGCTTCAACGCATCTTTAGCTTCGGGCGTGTAGTAACGTGGAACCAAGTAGTAGGAAGCAAGGCTCGCGAGAGGTTTGCGGAATGCCATTCGCCCGGACTCGGCCGTTGAACCACCCGCCGACCTCGGCGGCGGACATGTCGAGGTAGAGCCTGAGCTGCGCGACGCCGTCCTTGCGGGTCTTCTTCTTGCACTCGACGACCATGAAAAGGTCGTCCTCGATTTTCATCTCCCCGCGGAAGACGGCGATGTCCACCGGGTAGGATTTCTCCTCGTCCGACGGGCGCTTGCGGACGCGATATTGCGGGCGCGTCTGGATGATGTCCTTCGGGTAGCCGAAGTCCTCGACGAGGCGGTGGGAGAAAATCTGCACCGCGTCGCGCTCCTCGGGCGTGTCCTTCACAGGCACGCCGCTGATGAAGTCGGCGATGTAGCCGGGCTTGAGTTCCGCAGGCGCGGGCGGGCGCTTTGACTTCGGGTTTGGATTTCTTGGGCATGGCAGGAATGAGTTGGCGATTCAGCGCGAAGGGCGGCGTTTGGCGCGGTAGGTCACGGACTTACGCGGCGGCAGTGGTGCGGACGCGCCGCCCGCTTCCTCGCGGACGATGGAAATCGCGTCGTGCAGCACAGGGTCATCGCCGAACTGCTGCATGATGCGACCGGCCACGACCCGGCGGCGCATCTCGTCATCGGGAATCTTGTAATAGCCCGCGAGGGCTTCGGCCTGCGTGTCCGTCGGCAGGCGGTCGCCAAGTTCAATCTTGCTCAAGAGCGTGGAATCCAAATCCGTCGCGGCCGCGACGACACGGAGCGGGACGCCTTGTTGTTCGCGGAGGCTTCTCAGCCAGTTGGCAAAGCTCGAATCGGACATGGCTGAGGATTCAGAGAGAATACCGATATTGTCTAGTCGTTTTTTGTCTAGACGCACTTCGCGAGACGCTGCAATTCTCTCTTCGCTTTCTCCGGTGCCCACCTCAGCGCGAACGTTTCACCGCCATCAGGTTTAACGCCTGCAATTTTCGTTTTCGAGTGGGTTCACACTTTGCGAAACCACATCCCTTCAAAATCCTTCACGTTGGCAAAAGCGCCCGTCGTCTTCTACACGATGGAAGGCCACGGCCACGGCTGGCCGATGCAGCGCGACCGTGCGGAAACCGGCACCGGCCCGAAGAAGCAGGACATCACCGCGCCGGAGGAGTTTTGGAACTTCTTCAAATTAGCCTCTGCGAAATGAAGTCCCTCCCCTCCATTGCAGGGATGCAGGCGCGCCGCGCGCTCGACGACACCCTCCGCTATGAGCGTGTCGAACATCGCGCGGAAGAAGCCAACGTCGTCCGCATCGCTCGTGCGGCGCTTCACGGAGTAGGCGTCGTGACTGCCGAATGTTCCAGCCGTTCACCGCCGCTGAGATAGACGGTCACGTAGCCTTCCTGCGCGCCGAGCTTGGTGAAATCCGTCTTGGCGTGCATCGCCAGCCCGCTGCTCGACGCGCCGCCGTGCGAAGGGGCGCCCGGCGCGAGATGGCCGGCAAGTGTGTAGCTCGCATCGTCATTCAGCGTCGCCCTCGAGGAACGTGAACGACACCATCGCCACCGCCCGCCCCTGGTGCGCGCGATGCAGCACCACGCGCCGCAACACGCCGTCGGCCAGCGGAAGTAGAGCGCGCCATCGTCCGCATAGCCCAGACTGCCCCGCGAGCAGCCGCGAGCGATGCCACGAGGAGGAGGAGCGCCTGGGGGTTCATGGCGGGATGCTGAGGGGCGTGGTTCCATCGCGGCAACGAATTCCGGTTTACAGACTTTCCACGCTCGCAGAGCATCGCGCCCGTTATAAATCTCGAACTCATCGACAAACCGGTCCTCGTCTGCGCGTCGAGCGCGGGACTCGGCAAAGCCGCCGCGCTCGAATTTGCCCGCGAGGGCGCGCGCGTGATGCTCTCCGGGCGGCGCGAAGCGGAGTTGCAAAACGCCGTCGCGGAAATCAAAGCCGCCACGGGGCGCGACGCGCAATTCACCGTCGCCGACATGACGAAGGCGGAGGACATCACGCGGCTGGTGGACGCGACGGTGGCGGCCTTCGGCCGCCTCTTCGCGCTGGTGAATAATTCCGGGGGACCGCCGACGGGCACCTTCGACCAGCTCGACGACGCGGCGTGGCAGAAGGCTTTTGAGTTAAACCTGCTCAGCTACGTCCGCACCATCCGCGCCGCGCTGCCGCACATGCGACCACCACAGGCCGGTCGCGGCCAGGCGCGCGTTGAATTTTCCATCTGCCGTCGCGCGCGGCGGCATCAGGTCGCCGGCAATCTGCTCGCGGACGAATTGGTCATACGGCACGTCGTCGTTGAAGGCCGCGATGAGGTAGTCGCGGTAGCGCCACATGTTTGGTTTCGTCCAATCGCGGTTGAAGCCGTTGGTCTCGCAGAAGCGCACGAGATCGAGCCAGTGCCGCGCCCAGCGCTCGCCGTAGTGCGGGGAGGCGAGGAGACGCTCGACGAGCTTCTCCAATGACGAATCACGAATGACGAATGACGAACCAGAGCGGCACTCCTGCTCGAAGGCGGCGACCTCCTCCGGCGTCGGCGGAAGCCCAGTGAGATCGAAGGTGACACGCCGGATCAGCGTGCGCGGATCCGCCGGCGGCGCGGGCGCCAAGCCTGCGGCGGCGAGTTTTTCAGAAAGCAAGTCGTCGATGGAATTTCGGATTTCCGCCGCAGGCGGCCGCACCGGCTGAAAAGCCCAGTGCGTCTTCGCCGCCTCGATCGGATTCTTCTTTCCAGCACTCGCCAGCAGTGCCGGTGGAAACGGCGCGCCGAGCGTGATCCACCGTTCGAGATACGCGATGTCCTGGTCGCCGAGTTTTTCCTTCGGCATCCGCAGATCCTTGTCCTCATGCCGCACCGCGGAGAGCAGCAGACTTTTTCCCGGCTCGCCGGGCACGACCGCCGGCGCGGTCTCGCCGCCCTTCAGCCAACCCGTCGGATGATCGAGAATCAGCCCGCCCTTGCTCTTCCCATTCGCGTGGCTGTGGCACTCGTAGCAGTGCTTTTCGAGGATCGGCTGGATCGTGCCGGCGTAAAGTTTCGCGCCTTCTTCGGCGGTCACCGTTTCCGCGGCGGCGGCGAATGACGCAGTGCTGAGCAAGATGAGGAGTTGGGCAGCGAAGGTGCTGGGAGACCCCTTGTGTCTCGGAGCGCGGGCGGCCCCGCCTGCATCCCGGAAAGCTCTTAACTCAATGCCATTCGGCTCCGTCTTCGTCATGGAATCTTTCGAGTGCGATAAGTTTTCGCGTGGCCGCTCGCGGGGATGGTGACGGTGTAGCTGCGGCCATCGGGCGCAACGGCGAGCTTGATGAAATTCCCCGCGCACTTTTCCGCAAGGTTCGCGATGAGTTCGTCGGTCGTGTTGTTCTCCACGTCGTCGCGCACATTTTTGTGAAGCTGATACATCGCCGCAAGTCCGGGCGATGTGCGCAGCGCGGCAAGCGTCGAGGCCGCGGTGCCTTTGCGCGCGCCGTTGTTCATCACCGAGATCCTCGGCGCGAGCGCGTGGACGAAGACCGGGTTATTGCTCACATCGAGCCCGTGATGATTGACCTGATACACATCGACCTCCCCGACGCGATTGACCGGACAAACGAGCGCGGTCTCGAGATGGTCGATCCGCGCGAGCCCGGCGACTTCGGTGGCGACTTTGAAAATGCGGCCGGCATCGCGCTCGAAGGCACTGCCCGTGTCGATGAGCACTGATTCGCCGGCGGGCGTGACGATGAGCGTCGCGCCGCCGCCTTCCACATCGACCCAATAAATATCGAGCAAGCCGTCCTTCACTCCGGCGCGCGCGCTGCCTTCAGGCGTGAGCACTGCGGTCAGGATCATCATTCCCGCTTTGATCACAGCGTGCCGAAGCGAGTAACTCTTCATCGGTTGGTGGGAACGTCCGTCCGACGCTGACTCATGTCGTGGCGAGGCGGTCGAGGTTCGGCGTCTTGAGTTGCGCGTGCCCTTAGCAGCCGAGGTCGCTCCAGCCGAGATCGTCGGCGAGAATGAAGAGGAAGTTTGGCTTGCGCTCGGCGGCGAGCGCTGAAGCAGCGAGGACGATCAGAACCAAAAGCTCACCGGGGAAGGGCGACATTCCTTGTGGTCGCCGCGTTGGATTTGTCATTTCGCCTCCTCTTTGCGCGCGGCTTTCCAGCACGAGAGTTCATCGAAGGCCGCGGCGACGCCGTTGGTCGCGAGCGTGACGCCAGTCTTATCCACGGCGAAAATCTCGTGTCGCGCGCGCCCCGTTTCGCCACCATCGAGTTGCACGGCGATTTCATCACCCATGATCTCGATGAGCGCGGTGTGCCAGCGATCGTCCGCCAGCGAGGCCGGCTTTTCGACGAGCGGGATATTCTTCGTGGTGGGCCCGATGTCGGTTTGCGCGAGGAGTTTCAGCGCCGTCGGCGTGAAGGTGACGCGGCCCACATGCTCGCATTTTCCCCCGGCGTCGTTCTTCACGAAGTTCACGTCGATCGTGTGGCTGCCCTCGAATTTGAAGACGAGTTGGAAGATCGCGTCGCGGTAAAGTTGGGAGTGCCCCAGGTCGGCGCCGTGATGATCCGCCGCCCGCTCCGCGCCGCGCGCATGGCCGTCCACAAAGGTCCAGTCGCCGTGGCCCGCGTGCCATTTTGCGCTGGACGCGGCAAAGGTTTCAACCAAGAGCAGGCCGTCGGGCTGGCAGAGTTGCGGCTTGAGTTTCATCTCCTGCGAGGGCGCAGGGTTTGCGCCCGGCTCGATGGCCGCGGCGAAGGCGATGAGCGCGAAGAAGAGCCGGAGTTTCATGGGCTGCGGCGTTACGGGTCGGTCGCTTTGTAGAAGCGCCGCGGAGTGCCGGGCGGCGGGGTGTTGAGGAAGGTGAAGCGGCCTTGCGCGTCCGCCGTCGCCGTGCCGAGCGCAATCCACGAGCCGACGGCGAGGGTGCTGCTGTAGCGAATCGTGTAAGTGCGGGCGGCGATCCCGGTAAAGCCGACGCGAAAGCCCGCGCCTTCCTTCGCGACGGTCCCGCTATCCGCGTCGAGTCGCAGCGCGACGACGACGGCGAAGCTGCGCGTGAAGCTATTGACGCCGCCATTCGCGGTGCCGCCGCTGTCGGCAACAGCGACCGTGATCGTGGCCGTGCCAGTCTGTCCGTTCGCCGGCGTGAAATTTAGAGAATCCGTCGCTGCGGGGCTGGTGTAAGTGACCGTCGGATTCGGGATGAGGCCGGTGTTTGAGGATGCGGCGGTGACGGTGAGCGTCTGCGATTCGCCCGGACCGACGGTGATTCCGCTGAGGCTGATGGTTTGCAGTCCGGCATCCGTCGGCAACACGGGCGGATTCGCGAGGGCGTTGAGCGTCGGCGCGTCGTTCACGGAGAGGACGTTGATCGTGGCCGTGCGTGTCGTGCTGCCGGCGCCGTCGCTGGCCGCGAGGGTCACGATGCGGTCGGCGGTGTTCGGCGTGTTACTCGTGTTGCTGTATTGGATGCCGCGCAGGATCGCCTGGTAAGTCGCCGCCGATGCGGAGCCGGAGATCGAAAGCACGCCGGTGCTCGCGGTGTATGTGACCGTCAAACCTGCGCTGGTGGCCGCTGCGGAACCGGTGGCGTCGAGCGAGAGTGACTCGACGGTGTTGCCATTCGGGCGATTAGTAATTGTGGCGGTGAGCGCGGTGAGTGCGCTGCCCTCCAAGTCCGACAACGTCCCGCCGGGCGCCACTACTCCGGCGTTTGCTCGAAGAAGGTCACCTCGTTGCCCGTGCCGCCGGTCGGTCCGTTGAGATCGAGCGCGGGCGCCACATTACCGAAAGCAACCACGCTGTTGGTCGTTCCCGAACCCGCGACGTTAGTTACTTTGAAACGCTTGGTTTCCTGAAATTTCAGGACGCTTTGTTTGTAAGTCGAGAGCACGACTTGGATCTCGCCGGTCCCGCCCGTCGGCGCGACGCGCGGCACTTGGAAGCTGCACGGGATGTCAGTATGATCGCCAAGCGGCAGCGTGTAAGTCTTGGTCCCCGTCGCGTAAGTCGTGCTGCCGGATTTCACCTGCAGCGTGACGGTCACGGACGAATCGCGGAATTCGTCGTTATACAGGATCAAGGTGCGATTCGCCGTCACTGCCTCGGCCAACGACGGCAGCGCGGTGTCGTCGAAGAGAGGATCGATGCCGAGGGCGTCGTAATCGCGATCGAACAGCGCAACGGGCGCATAGCTGTTCCGCAAGTTAGCCACCGCGGGCGTGCTCATCTCATCTTTGGCCCAGCGATAAATGGCGGGCGAGATGCCCGCGTATTCGCCTTCGCGCAGGCCGCGGCTCCAGGTGCCTTTCCACCAGCGATTGCGCGTGTCGGTGGGCGGGGCGCCGGACTCGCTCAATAACTCCCCGATGCTGGTCGGTTTGTCGGGACGCACCCGATATCTTGTGCCGCTGTTTGCCCACGCATAGAGGTCGCCGGTGGGTTCGTGCTGAAAGAGTTCCGGGTAATGAGTATCGACCGTGGTATCGCTGGTTTCCTCAGTCTTGCCCGGAAAGCGCCCGTCGCTGTCGCCGTTGTAAATAATCGGCCGTGTCGGATCGAGTGCGGCAATGGCGGCGCCCCACTGCCGCAAATCGGCGAGCGCGAAGTCGCCCTGCGGCGGGTAACTGATTTCATTGCACGCCGACCAGTGCACGACCGACGCGTAGTTGCGCGTCGCCACGACCCAGGGAGTAATCCACGCCACGCTGTTCGTCATGTAGGTCGCGCGTTCAGCCGGCGTGTGCAGATTCAGATAGTCGCGGCCATACATGGCCGACTCCGCGGTAATGAGCAGGCCGGTTTCATCCGCAAGTTCCAACGCATAAGCCGCCGGCGGATGCTTATGCCAGCGGACGATGTTCACATTCAGACTCATTACTTCGGCATACGACGCGGGGAGCGCCGCCTCCGTCGTCTTGCTTTCACCCCAATACGCGCTGCCAAACTCCGCCCAATCGCCGTGCAGATTCAGCCGCACGCCATTGAGCACGTATTGATTTCCCGCGATCCAGATTTCGCGAAAGCCGAAGCGGCGCGTCTCGGTGTCGAGCACTGTCGATCCTTGAGTAAGTGAACTGGTAAGATGATAGAGCGTCGGCGAGTTAGGCCAGTAAAGGCTCGGGTTCGGCCAATCGCTACTTACCGAAACGACCCGCCGCTCTCCGGCCGCAAGGGTGACGGAGGCAGCTACCGATTTCTCCACCGCGCCGCCGCTGGCGAGTGCTGCGCTGCCGGTGATGGTGACTGTCTGCGCGGTCGTATTCGCGTTCTTCAAAGTGTAATCCACCGTGAGCCGTCGCGGCGCGCGCCACGCGGTCTGGATGAAGGCGTCTTCGATATAAACTTTGCCGTAAGCGCGCAGCCACACGTCGTCCATGATCCCGCTCCGCGAGTCGTCGAGCACATTGTAGCCGATCGGCCATTGCACGATGCGCTCCTCGCCCGCGACGTGTTCCGGCAGGCTCGTCGGCGCGACCTTCATCCCTTTCACCACCACCGTGAGCGTAAAGCTCTGCGCCGGCGTGACGAGGCTCGTGATGTCGAAGGCAAACGGCGTCCACGCGCCGATGTGCGTGCCGACCCGCGTGCCATTCACCGAGACCGTCGCGCTCCAATTCACCGCGCCGAATTCGATCTTGATCCGCTTGTTTGTCCACCCCGCTGGCACCGCGACGGTGCGCTCGTAAGTCTTCGCGGTGGTGCCGATCGTGACGCCGATGTAATCCGGCACCGCGCCGCCAGTCGCCCAGTTGCCATTCAAGGAAACCTGCTGCCGCAAGGCCGGCGGCGTGGCCTGGAGCGGCAGCGGTGTGAACACGAGCACCGCAAGCCACGCGAACCGCCAGCCGGGGAGCGAAGGGGGGTTCATTCTTTTCATCCCGCGCGAGACGGCAAAACGTGACACGAAAATGCGCGTTTCAAAAAATGCGGTGCGCGTTGTTTTCGCCGGCGTTCGCCGATGTGGCGGGGATCGCGCGAAAGAGAGCAGGAGCCAAAGAATCCCCGACCGCTTTCATTGGAAGATGATGCTGATCACACATCCTCAAGGCGCCCGTTGCTGTCGCCGAATTTTTCCACCGGCGCGCCGAGGCGGCCGAGCAGCGAGACGTAGAGATTGCACATTGGTGTTTCGTCGGCGTAGCGGATGTGCCGCCCGGGCTTGAGCGCGCCCGCGCCACCGCCGCAAAGGAGCACGGGAAGGTCTTCGTTGTTGTGCCGGTCGCCGTCGGAGATCGCGCTGCCGCAGACGATCATCGAGTGGTCGAGCACGCTGCCCGCGCCTTCGCGGCAGGTCGCGAGTTCGCCGAGAAATTCCGCGAGCATCTCCATGTGAAAGCGGTTGATCTTCGCGATCTTCGCCTGCTTTTCCGCCGAACCGCCGTGATGCGAAAGCTCGTGGTGCCCGTCGGAAACGCCGAGGAACGGATAGGGCCGGTTGCTCCCTTCGTGCGCGACCATAAAAGTGGCGATGCGCGTCGAGTCGGTCTGCAATGCGAGGCCGAGCAGGCGATACATCAGCCGAAAGTGCTCGGTGTATTGCTCGGGGATGCCGTCGGGTTTGGCGATCGACGGCTTGGGCAGCGAGCCGGCGAACTTTTCCGCCTGCTCGATCTGCAACTCGGTCTCGCGCACCGCGGTGAAGTATTCGTCGAGCTTGCGGCGGTCGTTCGCGCCGAGATCTTTTTGCAGAGTGCGCGCGTCTTCCATCGTGAGGTCGAGGATCGAGCGGCGCGTCGCGGGGCGGAGCGGGCGGCCCGCGCCGTCGCCGCCGTAGAGCCGCTCAAAGACCGAGCGCGGATTGGTGAGCGGCGGGAGCGGGGTGGTCTCGTTGCGCCACGCGAGGTTGTTTTGGTAAATGCACGAATAGCCCGAGTCGCAGGTGCCCGCGGTGCGTCCGGTGTCGCAACTCATCTCCAGCGACGCGAGCCGCGTGGTGCGACCGACGCGCTGCGCCGCGATTTGATCCACGGAGACGCCGGCGCGCACGTCGCCGCCGCCGGTTTTCTTGGGATGCGAGCCGGTGAGGAAAGTGGCATTCGCCCGCGCGTGCGATCCGGAGCCGTCGCCGAGAGCGCGCGCCTGCGCGTGGGTGAGTCCGGTGAGCACGCTGACGTGCGCGCGCTGCGGCGCGAGAGTCGGCGGGAAGTCGTATCCCGCGCCGTCGGCCTTCGGCGTCCAGTGCGGCATGTGCATGCCATTTGGCAGATACAAAAAGACGAGCCGGCGCGGGCCGGACGCGGCGGTGGCGCGCGCGGCGGGGAGCATGGCTTCGAGCGCGGGTAGCGCGAACATCGCGCCGATGCCGCGGAGAAAGGTGCGGCGGGGGAGGGAAGGGTGTGGTTCATATTAGGAATTTGGCGGGTGAGAAAATGATGAATGACGAATGACGAATGCTGTGGGCGAGGCCGCCCGTGAGGCTTCACAACTGTTTTCTTCATTCATCATTCGTCATTCGTCATTCGTCATTTCGCGCCTTGCGCGATCCGTTCGCCCTCGCCGCGGCGCATTTGAAATGGCACGCTGCGCGCGATGGCGGAGACGAGCGCGGAGAAGCGGTGGCCGCCTTTCTCCAAGTCCGTAGTGATCTGCCGCACAGCCAGCTTGTCGTAATGCTCCAGGCCACGGCCGAGCGCGTAGGTGAGCATTTTTTCCGAAAGGCAGCGCACGAAGTCCGCGCGCTTGTCGCCGAGTAAAATCTTCCGCAGTTCCGCCGGGCCTTGGAATTCCTGCCCGCTCACGAGTCTGCCCGAAGGATTAATCGCGTCGCCGCCATCGGTGTCACGCCAGCGGCCGATCGCGTCGAAATTTTCCAAGCCGAATCCGAGCGGGTCCATGCGCGCGTGGCACGCGGCGCAAGTCGGATCGGCGCGATGCTGTTCGAGGCGCTGGCGCAGCGTGCCGGTGAGCGGCTTCTTCGTCGTGCCCTCGGCGAGTGCAGGCACCTCGGGCGGCGGCGGCGGCGGCGGCGGTGTGCCGAGCAAAGTTCCGAGCACGTATTTGCCGCGCTTCACGGGCGAGGTGCGCGTGGGATTCGACGTGATGAGCAGGATGCCCGCTTGCGTGAGCACGCCGCCGCGGCGCGCATCGGGCAGCGTGACGCGGCGGAACTGCGGACCCTTCACGCCCGCGATGCCGTAGTGCTCGGCGAGCGCGGGGTTCACGAAGGTGTAGTCGGAATCGAGCAACTCCAGCACCGGCCGGTCCTCGCGGATCAGGTGCTCGAAATACATCGCCACCTCGCGCTCCATCGCGGCGGCGAGTTCGGGGGTGAACATCGGGAATGTTTTCGGATCAATGGCCGTCAGCGTGATGTTGCGGAATTGCCGCCACTGCGCGGCGAAGTTGTCCACCAGCGCGCGCGCCTTCGGGTCGGCCAACATCCGGCGGACCTGCGCGTCGAAATTCTTCCGCAACGCGCCGGCATGCGCCTCGGCGAAGAGCGCGTCGTCGGGCATCGTGCTCCAGAGGAAATACGAGAGCCGCGAGGCGAGCGACCATTCGTCGATCGGATGCGTCGCGCGCGGATCGTCGGGCTGCGGCTGCGCTTCGGTGCGAAAAAGAAAACTCGGCGAGACGAGCACCGCCGCGAGCGCCGCTTGCGCGCTGTGCTCGAAGGTCGCGCCCGGCACCGCGCGCGAGTCGTCGCCGATCTTCGCGAAGCGTTCGACTTCTCCCTCGCGCAGCGGCCGGCGAAACGCGCGCCGCGCAAACTGCGCAACCACGGCGCGCAACGCGGTGGCATCGGTCGCGCCCTGCGCCGGCGCGAGGAGCCGGCGGTGCGATTCGGGAATTTCAAACGGCAGCACCGGCGTGATCAACGTCGCTGACTTCACCAGCACGCGGCGTTTGAGCGCCCGTCCCTGCTTGATCACCGGCTTGTCGAGCGGATTGGTGATGCGCACGGAAAGCTCCTCCGCGCCCGGCGCCGCGATCAGAAGCGGGATGCTGTAATTGGCGACCTGGTCGTGCGAGCCGATGACCTCCTGCAAGAACACGACCTTCCCGCCGAGGCGCACTTCCATCTTCACGTCCTCGTCGCCGAGCTTCTGCGTGAAACAGGCCATTCGCAGCTTGTAACTGCCTGCGACCGGAAAGCGCAGGCGCGTGGTCGCGGGCCGCTCGTCCGCCGAGATTTTCATCATCGGATCAGGGAAAGTCAGCTTCACCGGGCGCGTCTGCGGGCGCGGCGAACGATCGGTCGCGATGGCCGTGGCGACGATTTTTTCCGCCGCGTCGAGGTAATGCTCGAAGAGCACCGGCGGCACCGTGAGCACGTCGCCGATGTTATCGAAGCCGTAGCCAGAATCGTCCGCGGGAAAATCCGCCGCAGGCTGGAACTCAATACCGGTGAGATCGCGCACGGTGTTGTTGTATTCGGTGCGATTGAGCCGGCGCGTGGTCACGCGGCCGGGATCGGGATTTTTTGGATCGATGGCGAAGACTGCCGAGTCGATCCAGCCCATCAGCTTCTCGCGTTCGGCGAGTGTGGGCTGCGGCTTGTCGTCGGGCGGCATCTCGCCGGTGCGGAGATTTTCCAGCACCGCCTCCCAGAGCTTGTGATCCGTAATAGCGGCGGCTGGCGTCGGGAAATGATCGAGTGTGACGCCGCCCTTTTTCTTTCCGCCGCCGTGGCACGAGTAGCAGTAGTTCTTGAGCAGCGGCGCGATGTCGTTCTTGAAAGTCGCGGCGCACTGCTCCGGCGCGATGTCTTCGGCGAAGAGAAATATCGAATGACGAATGGCGAATGACCAAAGAATGGCCAACCCCAATTGACGAAGGCGGCGCGCGCAAATCTTCGTCATTCGCGCATTCGTCATTCCTTCGACATTCGACATTCGTCCTTCGTCATTCCTGTTCATGGCAGCAACTCGGCGGTGAAATCCCGGAACGTGCAGGCAGCGCGAAAGGTCTCGAACGTCACCGCGCCCAGCGGCCCCTCCACGGCGTCGGTAGTCGTGTCCACGGTCCACTCCGCCGGTTCGGTCTCGTCCGCGGGCCAAAGTTTGCCGCGCAGATGGAGCGTCGATTTGCCCGCGCGGCGCACTTCCCACAACAGGCGGAAACTGCTGCCCGGCCCGGCGGTCACGCGCGCATTGGGTGCGTTCGCCAGCGGGACGGAAACAAAGCGATTCCATTCCGGGATGAGGCAGAGCGTGCGCAGCCATGCACGGCGCGGGCGATCGGGTTCATTACGCACGGCGAGGTGCAGCCCGATTTCGTGTTCGGGATAACGCAGGCCGAAGCCCACGCGCCAAAGATTGAGATCGCCTTCTTCGCGCGTGTCCGTGGTCGTCTCGCCGGGGTCGATCGTCGCGCGCAAACGGAAGCTCCCGGCGGTGGCGACGGGCAGATAGTAGAAGGAATAAAGATTCGGCTTGCTGCGGTCGAAGGTGCCGTCGGCGCGCCGGCGTTCGTCGGGTGCGCGCGCGACTTCCACCTGCCGCACGCCATCGCCCGCGGGCAGCCATTCGCCGAAGCCCGTGGGCATCCCCGCTGCCAGCGACACCGCGAGCGGCGCGCTCATTTCCTCAAACGCCGCCGCCGGATGCGCCGCGAGCGCGACGCCGGGCGCCGCGACGGCGAACTGTCCCGCCGCGACTGTGGCGACGGCGTCCGCAGCGTCCGTCTCGATCTTGCGCAATTGCGCCGTGCCGCGGTCGAGACGCAGCCAGGTGCCATTGGCCCGCGCGGCGAGGGTGAGCCGCGTGCCGAAGACCGTGGTCACTGCATGGCGCGTGGCGAGTTGCAGCGGATGCTTCGCGGGCTGCGGCGCGACCTCGGCATCAAGCCGGCCCCAGCGCAACTCCACGCTCTTGCCGCCGGCGATTTGATTGAGGGCCAGCTCCGCCGCGTCCGTCATCCGCAGCCGCGTGGCCTCGCCACGAAAAACAATCTCCGCATCCGCACCCGTCTGGCTGCGCACGACATCGCCCGCGCGCAATCCCGTTCCCGCCCGCGCAGGCAGCGCCTCCGCGCCGCGCACCAGCGACAACTCGCCGCTCACCGACACGAGTCGTGCGGCGGGCCTTTCGTTTAAAAACCAAATCGCCGCGCACAGCGCCACCGCCGCCGCACCCGCCAGTGGCAGGAGCCAGCGCACGCGCAACGGCAAACGAAACTCTACGCGCGTGATTTTCGGCGACGCTATTTCCGCACCGGCGTTTATCTCACGAAGCATTGCGTCCGTGCGCAACTCAGCGAGCAGCGCTTCCGCGAGAGGAGGTTTTTCGAGCAAGCGCAGATGCAATCGCGCCGCTTCCTCCAGCGTGAGCGCGCCTTCGAGGTAAGCCTGCATCAACGCGGCGTCATCGGGCTGGTTCGTGGCCTCAGGCATGGACGCCTCCCGGTTTCAGCCCGCGCTCGATGCACTCGCGCAATTGCCCGCGCACGCGACAAATCGCCTGCCGCACCGCGTCGGCCTTCATCGCCAGTTGCCCCGCGATTTCCACCGTCGAGAGACCGCCGTGATAATGCAGATCCACGAGTGAGCGGCTCTGATCGGGCAGCTTCTCTACGCAGCGTTTGAGCGCCGTGAGTTCATCCTCCCACCGCGAGTCGGCGGACTCCGGGACCGCCTCGGCCAGCGCGCGGATGTGCTCGGCGAGATCGCGCACCACCTCGGGCACCTGCCGCGTGCGTTCGCGCCAGCAGCGCATCGCCACATTGCGCGTCATCGTGGCGAGCAGCGGCCTGAGGTCCGCGTCGAGATTCCACTGCTGCTGCTTTGCGAAAAATTCGAGGAAGACCTGTTGCGTGATGTCATCTGCCAGTCCCGGCCACGGGGCGAGCCGCACCGCGCGCGCCTTCACAAATCCGTGATGGGCGAGCACCAGTTGGGCGGCGCGCGCCTCGCTGGCATGGGAGTCGGAATGGTCAGGCATGGCAATCTTCTCCCGTCATCCCGCAGGAGGCGCACAAACGTGACAGGAAATTTTCTGCGAACGTCGCGCACAGGGCTTGATTGAAAAGCGGCAGCTAACGACTCTCACATCCGCCAAACGCTGCCGGACCCTCCCCACTTTCCAAGACCATCACGCCATGAGCCAACTACCCAAAGCCGAAGACCACCGCACCGCTGAGCATCCGATCGAGCCGCTATTCATCCGCCGCTGGTCGCCGCGGGCGATGAGCGGGGAGCCGCTGACCGAAGCGGAACTGCTCACCATTTTCGAGGCCGCACGCTGGGCGCCCTCCACTTACAACGAGCAGGAGTGGCGCTTCCTTTACGCTCGCCGTGAGACGCCGCAGTGGCCATTGCTTTTCGATCTGCTCATGGAGGCGAATCAGGCGTGGTGCAAGAATGCCGCGGTGCTCGTGGTGGCGCTGGCGCGGAAGACTTTTGCGCGAAACGGCAAACCGAATCCGGTGCATATTTTCGATGTCGGCTCGGCGTGGGAGAATGCCGCGCTCCAGGCCACCGCGATGGGGTTGGCGGCGCATGGAATGGCGGGTTTCGATTTTGAAAAAGCGCGCACGGCGCTCAAGGTGCCGGAGCAATATGCGGTGGCGGCGATGTTCGCGCTCGGGCGTCCGGGCGATCCCGCCGCTCTCCCGGATCAGATACGCGCGATGGAAGCGCCGAGCGGGCGGCGGCCGGTGCGCGAGAGCATCTGCGAAGGCGCCTTTGCGTTCACGGAGGCGAAGGCCTGAAGGCGTGGCAAAGCCACAGTCGATGAGCGCCGTCTGCATCGATGTCGGGAGCCATTACGTCTGCCCGTCTTGCTACCTGGCGGAACCGACCCGCGCTCGATGAGCGCGGTTGAGATTCGCTCGCGTGACTCCGCGCGGCGAGGCGCCGCGGGCACTTCCTGCGACGAGGGCGTCGCAGCTACGACCTCCGCCCCCGCACGGACGAGCGTCCGCTGCTCGCTGCGCTCCGGTATCAGGCGACACAGATTTGCGCCACGATGGGAAAGTGATCCGACGCGAGAGCGGCGAGCGGCGATTTCCAACTCTCGGCGTGCTCCACATGGACCTCTGGACTTACGAAAAGATAGTCGAGGCAGACCAACGGCCATCGTGTCGAAAAGGTGCGTGGAGGGTTGCATCCGTTTTGGCGGGAAACGTCGCGCAGCGCTCCGCCGAGGATCTGGTGAACCTTCGATGAGGGCCGCGAATTGAAATCGCCGCACAACACGACGGGCGGATGAGCGAGCGCCGGCGCGATCCATTCCTCGAGGAGCGCGCGAGCCTGAAGGCGGCGCTCACCGTGGCCGAGGCCGAGGTGGGTATTGATGATTTGCCATGGGCGGCTCTCCACGCAGGTCTCGATCCAGATGGCGCCGCGCGCTTCGCGGGGGACTGGACGCGGCACGGCGGGAAAGGAGCCGGCCGCTTTCAGCTTGAAGGGTGTCTTGCTCAGGATGGCATCGCCGTAGCGTCCGCTTGCTTCCTCGATGGTGGCGTTGAAGTGAAACCGCATTGCCAACATCCTCGCGACCTCCGCGGCCTGGTCAGTCTTGCCGCTTCGCGCGCGCTCGACGTCGAGTTCCTGCAAGCAGGCGACGTCGGGGTTCATCTCCGAGATAACTGCGGCGATCCTCTCGGGTGCGCAGCGCCCATCGACTCCGAGGCAACTGTGAACATTGTAAGTGGCGATGCGCACGCCTCCTCTTCGCACCGCCTGCGGTCGGCGGGCGTAACGCGCCGCCACGCCGATTCGCTCGTTTCATCCATCTGCGCGGAGGCCCGCGTGCGAATGCAAGCTGCCCTTCTTCGATGAGCAAAGAACCCACTCAGAAACACAATCGCTGGAGAATTCTCTGGATCGTGGCTCTCAGCCTTCTCGTCGTGCTGCTGGCGGTCGCCGCGTTCGGCCTCGTATTTCTCAAGCGCGCGGTCGTCGATTATCGCTCTGAGCACGATTTCTCCACGCGCGATCCCGCCTTCTTCGGTTCCGCTCATGCGCTGGCCGATCCGCCACCGTTGGAGGGCAACGCGGTGAAGCTCCTGCACAATGGCGACGAAATTTTCCCGGCAATGCTCGGGGCCATCCGTGCTGCCAGGGCGAGCATCAACTTCGAGGCGTTCCTCTTTTATTCCGATGCAGTCGGCGCGCAGTTTCGCGATGCCTTGTGCGAGCGGGCGCGCGCCGGCGTGCGCGTGCGGGTGCTGCTGGATGGCATCGGTTCCGGCACGGAATTTTCCGATGCAGATGAGGCGGCCTTCCGGCAGGCAGGATGCACTTTTGCCTACTACCACCCGGCGCGCTCCTGGCGCGTGGATAAGCTGAATCGTCGCACGCACCGGCGCATCCTCGTCGTCGATGGGAAGATTGGCTTCACGGGCGGCGTGGGCTTTGCCGACAAGTGGTCTGGCCACGCGGATTCGCCCGACCACTGGCGCGACGTGCATGCACGGCTCGAAGGACCCATCGTGGCGAAGTTGCAGGGCGCCTTTCAGCAACACTGGGTGCGGGCGACGGGCGAAACCATCAGCGGCGTTGCGGACTTCCCGCCGCTGCCGCCTGCGGGCACACTGCGCACGCAGCTCATCGCCTCGCATTCCTTTTCCGTCTCCCCGCTCTCTCTCGTGCAGGCCGTTGCGTTTGCCTCGGCGGAGAAGACCATTTTCATCACCAACGCCTACTGCGCGCCGAGCCACAATCAGGTCAAACTCCTCACTGCGGCCGCCGCACGGGGAGTGGACGTTCGCCTGCTGCTGCCGGGCCGGCATAACGACCAACCTATGACCAAGTCCGCCGGCCGCGGCGCTTACGGCGACCTGATGGAAGGAGGCGTGAAAATCTTTGAGTATGAAACTACGATGATCCACACCAAGACCATGATCGTGGATGGTGTCTTCTCGGTGTTGGGTTCGTCGAATTTCGATTCCCGCTCCGCACAGATCAATGAGGAGCTCGACATCACGATTTACGACGAAGGTTTCGGCGCGGAGATGAACGCCGTCTTTGAGCGCGATTTGCAGCAATCCAAACCCTACCGCCTCGAGGACTTCAAGAAGCGCCCGGCTTCGGAGCGCTTCTCGGAATGGATCGTGGCCCCGCTCGCTCCGCTGCTCTAACTCTCAAAGCTACGACATCAACCATGAACACACGTGAACTCGGCAAAAGCGGTCTGCGTGTCTCGGCGCTCGGGCTGGGCTGCATGGGAATGTCGGATTTCTACGGAGAGCGCGACGATGCGGAGTCCATCGCCACGATCCACCGCGCCATCGACCTCGGAGTGACTCTGCTCGACACGGCCGACATGTACGGCCCGTGGACGAATGAAGAACTCGTCGGCAGAGCAATCAAAGGCAGGCGCGGCTCGGTGGTGCTGGCCACTAAATTTGGCTTCGTGCGCGATCCGGGGGATCCGCGGAAACGTGGCGTCAACGGCGCGCCCGAATATGTGCGCAGTGCCTGCGAGGCCAGTCTGCGCCGGCTCGGCGTGGACGCGATCGATCTCTATTACCAACATCGCGTCGATCCGCAGACACCCATCGAGGATACGGTGGGTGCGATGGCCGAGTTGGTGCGCCAGGGGAAGGTGCGCCACCTCGGCTTGTCCGAAGCCGGACCACAAACCATCCGCCGCGCGCACGCGGTGCATCCCATCGCCGCGCTGCAGAGCGAATACTCGCTCTGGAGCCGCGAGCCAGAGGATGAAATCTTTGCAACCTGCCGCGACCTCGGGATCGGCTTTGTGCCTTATTCGCCGCTCGGACGCGGCTTCCTCACCGGGCAGATCAAGAGCGTCGAAGACCTGGCGCCCGACGATTACCGACGCCAGGCGCCGCGTTTCCAAGCCGGAAACTTCCAGCGCAACCGCGACCTCGTCGCGCGCATCGAGGCCATGGCTCGTGAGAAAGGCTGCACGTCTTCGCAGCTCGCACTCGCGTGGGTGCTGGCGCAAGGCAAAGACATCGTGCCGATCTTTGGCACCAAGCGTCGCAGTTTTCTCGAGGAAAATCTCCGCGCGTTCGAGATGGATCTCACCGCGCAGGATTTGCAGCGCATCGAGGAAATCGCCCCGCCCGGCGCCGCCGCCGGCGGACGTTACCCCGAAAACATGATGAAGCTGGTCAATGGCTGAGCCCGCTCTCCGATCACGGCGCATCGGTTTTTGCCGGCGGCCGCCTTTCGATATCCGTGGGCGATACCCATCCGGCTTTTAACTTCTCGCCGCGCATGAATCGTTCGTAAAAGCCCACGTTCTCTGGATTCGCGTGTGGGTATTCGTCGAATAAGTGTCCCTCGCCCGCCATGCGCGGGTCTCCTTGCTGGCGCAGTTCGGAGTAAAGTTGCTCGCGTAGCGCGGATTGCTCGGAGTTACTCTGCGGCGCGAGCGCGAGGTTAGTCATGCAATCGGGATCGCGCCGCAGATTGTAGAATTCCTCGCCGGGCCGAAGTCCGAAGCACAAGGCCCAGTGCGGGTCGGCAGGCTGTGCGCGGTGGGCTTCGAGGATAAAGCTCTTGGTCGCGCCCCCATCGCAATCCAGGTAACCAGTCTCGGGATTGCCCGCCGGCCACCGCGTGGATTCGAAGTTTTCGAGATAGAAAAAGTCGCCTTTGATGATGCCGCGAATCGGATAACCCCAATCATGCGGCCGGCCGATATCTGTGCGTTCTTTACCGATAAGTACGTGGTCGCGCGCGGCAATTACCTGCCCCGACTTATCCGAGCGGAATAACTCCGTGAGGCTGCGACCGGGAGAAGGCGCCATCCCCGTATCGGCCCACTTTAAGCCTGCCAATTCAATGAAGGTAGGCGCCAGATCGATGAAGCTTACATAGTCGCCGATCACGCGCCCGGGGCTGGCGATGCCTTGCTTCCACATCGCCGCGAAAGGCACATGATTGGCCATGGCATTTGCGTTACCTTTGCTGCGGGGAAAAGGCATGCCGTGATCGGAAGTGACTATGACAAGTGTGTTATCGAGCAGCCCGCGCTTCTCCAGCGAATCCAGCATCCGGCCAAGGTGGCGGTCGAAATGCTCGGCCTCGAAGGCGTAATCGAGCATGTCGTTGCGCACGGTATCATTGTCCGGCCAGTAGGCTGGGACATGGTCGATGTCGCTGAGCTTCTTACCTCCCTTTGCCACGCCTGAGCCAAATTCATAACTGCGATGCGGCTCGACCGCGCCATACCAGAAGCACCAGGGCCGGTCCGTGGGCGCCGCCGCGAGGAAGTCTTCGAAGTTACCGGCATAGTCGTTATTACTTATCTCCTTGGTAGGCGCCGCCGCCTTGCGCGCATTAAAGGCCGCGCCGGTCATTAGTCGCAAGTTACCTTTCACATCCTTCGCAATACCCGGGCCCCAGCCTTTCTGTGTATGCCCGACAAAGCACCCATGCTCGGCGAGCGCCTCGGCCCATCCTTTGAACTCGGGAGGAAAGTAACAGATATGGTTGGCCGCTTCCTTAAGCTGCCACGAGTTGCGTCCCGTGAGGATGCAGGCCCGCGACGGCGCGCACTTGGCATTGGGCGTATAGGCGTGGGTAAAGAGCAAGCCTTCCCGTGCCACGCGGTCGAAGGCAGGCGTCTCGATCCACGGAGTGCCGTAGGCGCTCGCATGGCAGCCCCAGTCGTCCGCGATGGCAAAGAGGATGTTTGGCCGGGAAGCGCCAAAACAGGGAGAGCACGTGATTGCGCAGAGCAGTGCGGCGAGAAGGGTCTGTTTCATAAAGAGGAAGTGACTGACTACCGGCGGACGTCTCCGGCGGGGCGGATGTTTGCGGCGGGAACATTCGTCAGCGTGTCGCCCAGATCGGCGCGCGCCGCTGCCGCTACCTTCTGCAGGCGCGCTACAGTCTCCGGCCGCTCTTCGGCAAGATTGTTTCTTTCGCCGGGATCGGTTCGCACATTGTAGAGGGAGAGCCCGATCTTCTCGACGCGGTAACCGTGGCGGCTCGCGATGCCGCGGATGCCGGATAACTCGATCGACTCGGGTTTCAAGTGGTCGTAGTTGGACGGCTTTCCGCCTTTTCCCGGTTCGCCGGCGACGACGAGAGACTCGTGCGGCAAGTGCAGCTTCCAGTCGCCTTGCCTCACCGCTTGTAACTCTTCTCCCGAGTAATACCAGAATACGTCGCGTCCCCTTGCCCCCGGTTCACCGAGTAACAGCGGAGTAACATCCACGCCATCGAGTTTCACCGCGGGCAGCGATGCTCCGATAAGTCTGGCAAAAGTAACATACAAGTCCATGGCACAGACGATTTCCCCAGACAGACGCCCTGCCGGGACATGCCCCGGCCAGCGCGCGATGCACGGCGTCCGCACGCCGCCCTCGAAGGTGGTGAGCTTTCCCTCGCGCAGCGGTCCTGCCGACCCCGCGTGCTCGCCGTAGGAGAGAAATGGTCCATTGTCAGAGGAAAATATGACGAGCGTCTTCTCGTCCAGACCGTACTCGTGCAGCGCGGCCATGATCTTACCCACCGACCCATCGAGCTCCTGCACCACGTCGCCGTAGAGCCCGCGACCGCTCGTGCCTTTGAACGACGCTGAGGCGAAGATCGGGACATGCGGCATAATGTGCGGCACGTAAAGAAAGAAAGGGCGCTCTTTATTTCGCTCGATGAAGCTAACTGCCCGCTCCGTGATGCGGCGCGTGAATTGCGCTTGGTCGGGATCGAGCTCCGCGACGCATTCATTTTCATACAGCGGCAGCGAAGGGATGCCGCGTGTTACAGGATGCAGCGGGCCATTGTCGTTCGAGTAAGGTATCCCAAACCATTCGTCAAACCCGCGGCGAGTGGGCAGAAATGGCGGCTGATGTCCGAGATGCCACTTGCCGTAGATGGCCGTCGCATAACCTTGCTTCTTGAAAAGATCGCTTAATAACTCTTCGCGCGGATGAATGCCGGTGGTGCTGGTGTGGTTGAGCGCGCCGTCCATTCCCACGCGGTTCGAGTAACAGCCAGTAAGTAACGCCGCGCGCGATGCAGTGCAGACGGGTTGCGCCACATAGAAGTCGGTGAACCGCGTTCCCTCGCGAGCGAGCTGGTCGATGTGCGGTGTCTTAATGTCCGTGGCGCCGTAACAACCCAGGTCGCCATAGCCGAGATCGTCCGCGAAGATAAACACCAGGTTTGGCCTCTCCGCCGCTGCGGCGACCGTAGTGACGCTGAGCAATACCAGGATGAACCGGACCAGCATGGAGGATCACTCTTTTCCGCCGCCGGCCTTCTTTCTTGCGGCGGCCACGGGATGAAGACTTACCGGGGTGGTATTCCGCTGCGCCGCGCCGGGTGTGCTGCGTCCGTCGGCGACATACTTCTCCAAGAGTTTTGTTAGCCGCTCCACGATCTCAGGGTGCTCGGCCTGTAAGTTCTTTTTTTCGCCGATGTCCGAGGAGAGATCGTAAAGTTGCACCGGCGGCAGACCTTGTGCCTCTTTGGTCCCGGGCTTCGGCGCGCTCCAGCCGCCGGAATCACCGCAAAGTTCCAGCTTCCAAGGACCCTGCCGGATCGAGAAGGAACCATTGATGGAATGATGCACGATGGCTTCGCGCAGCGCCGCGGTGGCCCGGCCTTCCAGCGCTGGGAGAATGCTCACACTATCTTCCCCGGCGGCCCCCGGCAGTTTCTCTCCGAGTATCTCGGCACAGGTCGCCAGGAGGTCAGTAAGACAAATGGTCTGGTTGCTCGTGCCGCCTGCCTTCACGTGCCCCGGCCATCGCACGAGAAATGGGATCCGATGTCCACCATCGAAGATGTCCGCCTTATGCCCTCGGAATTGGTAACTCGGGTTATGCCCCTTGGCGAGTAACTCATCGAACTTGGCCGAAGGCGAGCAACCGTTGTCGCTGGTAACAAAGAAGAGCGTGTTACCTTCAAGTCCGTTACTTGCCAGCGCCTCCATTACCTTTCCGATGCTGGCGTCGGTCTGCATCACAAAATCGGCGTAAGGATTCAGCCCACTCCTGCCCAGCCACTCGGGTGTGGGCGCGATCGCGGTGTGCGGGGCGTTCAGCGGCATGTAGAGAAAGAAAGGCTTGCCTGCCTTTGCGTCGGCCGCCCGCTGGCCGATATATTCCACCGCCTTGCTCGTAAGTGTGGGCAGCACGTCGGCGGTATCGAATCCAGGAGCGGTGGGTCCTTCCCGGGTGAACCAATTCTCGCGGCCAGTCATCATGGGAAACTTACGCGTCTCGGTGGGCAGTTTTGTTACCCGGTTATTTTCGATGAAGGTGAAAGGCACCATATCGAGGGAGGCGGAGATGCCAAAGTAGTAATCGAAACCGACGGAGGTAGGGCCATTGGTAGTGGGTTGGGAATAATCCACGTTACCTACTTGTTCAGGTGTCTCGATGGTAAGTTCGGAGACCTCCTTACCGGGGAGCTTTACCCAGTCCATGCCCAGATGCCACTTACCGATGCACGCGGTCGCATAGCCATGTTGCCTTAGTAACGAAGGCACGGTAAGCCGGCCCTCCTCGATCAGCCGCGGGCTCAAGCCCCCGAGCACGCCGCTCTTAAGCCGCGAACGCCAGCTATAGCGGCCCGTAAGGATGCCGTAGCGGGTGGGCGAGCAGACCGATGAACTCGAATGCGCGTCGGTAAAGATCATCCCCGCCGCGGCGAGGCGATCCATGTGCGGTGTTGCGATCTTGCCTTCGCCGTTGAGACAATGCACATCGCCGTAACCCAGATCGTCGCACAGGATATAGACGATGTTTGGAGGAGGCGCAGCGGATTGAGCGCGAGTAAAGGCGGCCAAAAGACTGAGGAGGAGGAATCGATTTTTCATGAGAAGACGGCAGGCGATGGCGCGCTACTTATCTCGGAGCGGCCTCCGTGAAAAGTTTTCTTCCCTTTATTCTGCCAAATCCTCGGCGTCTCTGCGCAGGCCGACCGTCCACGAGAAAATCTGCGCGATTTTTTGGTCGCGCGCGATGCGTGATTTGCGAGCATCGCGGCGGCGCGTATTGTGCATCCCAAGCCACGATGGAAGACTCATTTGATCTCACCCCCGACGACGGGCCGCTCACTCCGCTTGAGCGTCTCGATCGCCTTGCCGCCTCCCTTCCACCGGGCGATCCCACGCGCAGCGAGCTGCTCGAACTGCGCATCGACCTGGCGGAACTCGAGGACACGATGACCGAAGCGCGGCAGACGCTGGAAAAGCTCGACGCCATCGTCAAGAAACTCAGCTCGCCGGCGAACCGAATCGGCACCTTCCTCGCCTCGGCGGCCAAGGACACCGCGCAGATCGTCGTGGGCGGGGCGGATTATTTTTGCAACGTCGATCCGCGAGTAAATCTCTCCTCCCTGCGCCGCGGCACGCGCGTGCTGGTCAACGAGGCTTACGTAATCGTCGGCGATCTCGGCTACGAGAAGACGGGGCCTGTCGTGAAGATCAACGAATTGCTCGGGCCCGATCGGCTGCGCGTGGGCACCGAGCATGGAGTGCAAGCGGTGGTCATTCAGCGCAGCGATCTGCTTTTAAAAGAGAAGCTCAAGGTCGGCGATGAAGTGCGCGTGGATTCCAATTATCGCATCGCCATCGAAGCACTCGCGCGTCCGCATTCCGACGAATACTTCCTCGACTCGGTGCCCGAACTGCCGTGGGAAAAAGTGGGCGGCCAGCAGGAAGCACTCGCCGAAATCCGCGACGCCATCGAGCTGCCGTTGCTGCACCCCGAGCTCTTCGCGCGCTTCGAACATCAAACGCCGAAAGGCTTCCTGCTTTACGGCCCGCCGGGTTGCGGCAAGACGCTCATCGGCAAAGCCACCGCCTACAATCTTACCCAGCAACTCAAGGAACAAACCGGCGAGGAGATGCGCGAGTATTTCATGCACATCAAGGGGCCGGAAATCCTCAACATGTGGGTCGGCGAGAGCGAGCGGATGGTGCGCGAAATTTTTTCCACCGCCCGCGAGAAGCGCAAGGAAGGCTTCCTGCCGTTTCTCTTTATCGACGAAGCCGAGTCGATCCTCGGCACGCGGCGCGCGTCGCGTTACTCGAGCATCCTCTCGACGCTCGTGCCGATGTTTTGCACGGAGATGGATGGCATCGAATCGCTCAATGAAGTGGTCATCATCCTCGCCTCCAATCGCGCCGATCTCATCGACCCCGCGATCCTCCGGCCCGGCCGCATCGATCGCAAAATCAAAGTGCGCCGTCCCGACCGCGACGGCGCGCGCGAAATTTTCAAAATCTACCTTACGCCGAACCTGCCCTACGATCCCGCGCTGGTGAAGGAAGCCGGCAGCGTGCAAGGCGCCGTCGATAGGCTGGTGGACAAGACCATCGACCTCGCCTTCTCGCATCGCGACGAGAATAAGTTTCTGGCCATCACCTTGCGCAGCGGAAAAAAGGAAACGCTCTTCCGCGGCGACCTCATCAGCGGTGCTATCATTGCCAGCATCGTCGAGCGCGCGAAAGGCCTCACCATCAAGCGGGCGATCGCCAGCGGCGCGGAGGAAGGCATCGGCGAGGCCGACCTGCGCCTGAGCTTTGAAGCCGAATACGGCAACAACGACATCTTTCCGCCGAGCGACATCACCGAAGACTGGCTGCAACTCATCGACTACGACGCCGAGAACGTGGTGAAGGTGGCGCCCGTCCGCGCCGCCCAAAAGTCCGACGCGCGCGGCCCGGTGATTTGACTCCGTCGTAGCTGCGGCACCCCCCGCCGCAGGATCCTCGGATCTAAACCCGCATTTTTGTAGCTACCGGATTTTCGCGAAATCGAATTCTCTCCAAAACGCCTCAACGGTCTGCGCCGGACCTTCAGAGCGCAGCCGGCACGAGAACCTGGCGCTCGCCTGTCCCGAGTGCAATTGGCACAAGGGCACCAATCTTTCCGGCATCGATCCGGACACCGGCAAAGTCACGCGGCTTTTCCACCCGAGACAAGACGAGTGGAAGCAACATTTCGCCTTTGACCGAGCGCGCATCACACCATTTACCAGCAGGCGCAACGCTGGATGAAAGCCGGTTGCTTTGCGGCTTGTGCTCACGACTTGCGCAAGCTACTTCGGCTCTTGGCGGGTAAGAAGATCAATCCCAGCGCGGTGATGCTCGATCCGCCGGACCATGCAATCGACTCCGGAAAGCGGAGGCCGCGGCGATTACGACGGATACAAGCGCCGCAAAGGTTCCAAGGTGCAGATGGCTGTGGACACGCTCGGACATCTTCTAGCTTTGAGGAGTGACTCCGGCTAATGAACAAGAGCGTGCCCAAGTCGGTGAATTGGTGCAAAAGTTCCGATCCGCGCGGCCGGCGGCAATGTGTGCCGTTCGCTCCTATCGCAGCGGCGTCTGGGACCAACCAAATGGTGCGAGCAAATTTCACGGCATGGAGTGCCGTTGGCCACGCGGATCGGATATCCGCGCTCCCCTGCCAACTGCATCGTTACGGCTTAGGCGAGACTCTCGACCGCGCTGGCGATCCTGCGATAAAGTCCGCTCCGATGAATGAAACTCTCCCTCCACGCCGCCGCTGGCTGGCGAGGGCCGCGCGCCGCGTGTGGGCAGTGACGTGGCGCGCGCTGGTGAAGTACGACGAGACCGATGGCGAACAGCGCTCCGCGTCTTTTGCATACTACGCCTTTTTCGCGCTCTTCCCGTTGCTTGTTCTCCTCATCACTGTCGGCACCACTTTCTTCGGAAGCCAGGCCATCGCGGCCGCGAGAATTACCGAACAGATTCAACATTACATTCCCATCGAAGAGGACGCCGCCGGCAGTCTGCTGCGAGTCATTCGCGGCGTGGTCCGCTCGCGGCGCAGCGCCAGCTTCATCGCGCTGGGCGTGCTGGCGTGGAGCGCGCTGCGTTTTTTCCAGGCGCTGGTGCGTGGTGTGAATCGCGCCTGGGGCACCAAGGAGATTTCCTGGTGGCGGCTGCCGATCAAAAATCTTTTCATGACCGCAATCCTCGCCAGCGCGCTCTTGCTCGGCACGCTCGCGCCCGCCGTGGTAAACCAAATCGAATACTCTTACTGGAAACATTCGTGGGAGGTCGGTCTCGACTTCCAGTTCGCCAAGGTCTGGTTCAGTTTCGTGCGCTTTCTGGTGCCGCCTTTCGTGCTCTTCTACGGCTTCCTCATGTTCTACAAGTTTGCGCCGCGGCGCAGGACGACCTTCCGGGAAGTGTGGGTGGCCGCAGTCTTCGCGACGCTCGGGCTCGATATCTTGCAGCGGCTCTTTGCGCTCTACACCACTAACATCGGCCACTTTAACGCGCTCTACGGCACCTTTGGCAGCGTCGTCGCGCTCCTTATGTGGATCTATCTTTCCGGTTCCATTATCTTACTCGGCGGCTGCATCTCGGCGGCTCAGCACGAGATTAAGATGCACCTCAAAGACCAGTCGGAATCGCATCACGAGAGGTAACTCCCCTGGCGCGCAAGTTACTCGGGATCGTGAAATGGAAGGTCGCACCCTTGTGACTCCGCGATTCCACCCAGATGCGGCCACCGTGGCGTTCCACGATCTTCTTGCACACCGCGAGCCCAATCCCCGTGCCGGGATATTCGCCTCGGGCATGGAGGCGTTGGAAGATGGTAAAGATGCGAGTGAAAAACTGCGGATCGATGCCTATTCCATTATCCCGCACGGCAAATGTCCAACAGCCGGCGTCGTTGCAAGCTGAGATGTGAATCCTCGGCGGTTCCGGTCCCCGGAACTTAATCGCATTGCCGATCAAGTTCTGAAACAACCGCGCCATCTGCGCTGGATCGGCCGGCAAGGTGGGCATCGCGTCTTGAGTTACTACCGCCTTACTCTCCTCGAGGGCCACCTGGAGGCCGTTAAGCGCCTCCTTAATTGCCTGGGATGAGTCGGTGGCACGGAACCCCGCGCTTTCGCTCCCAACCCGCGACCAAGCCAGCAGATCGCGGATCATTCCTTGCATCCGCGCCGCGCCATCGACGGCAAAACCGATAAATGCGCAGGCATCCGCATCCAGCGCGTCTTTGTAACGGTGTTCGATCAATTCAAGGTAACTGCGCACCATGCGCAGCGGCTCCTGCAAGTCGTGCGATGTCACATAGGCAAACTGTTCCAATTCCTGATTTGAGCGCTTCAACTCCTGCGTCGTTTGCTCGAGCTCTTCTTCCGCCTCTTTGTGTTCAGTAATGTCGCGCGCCGCGGCATAGATGAGTTGGCGATCTCTCACCGCCGTCGCCCGCCATAGCAGCCACTTGTAAGTTCCGTCCTTGCAGCGGTAACGATTCTCAAACCAGATGGTATCTTGCCCCGATTCCAGTATCTGCGCTTCCTCCACGGTCCGCTCCCGATCGTCGGGATGTACGAAGCTCAGATACGGCTCCGCCATAAGTTCCGCCCTGCCATGGCCGAGCGTCTTCTCCCACGCCGCATTGATGCGCTTGAAGTAACCATCCACGCGGGCGATGCACAACATATCGAGCGAACACTCAAAGAAACGGTGCAACTCATCGTCCGCATCCAACTGCGTTGTTTCTGGGTTATTCAAGAAACGCGATCTCTGGAAACTAATAGCCGGCACTTACATTCCGGAATAATCCCGGCGCGCGTTTGCCGGTCAACAATAATGAGCTGCCGGCGTGCAGAGTGGCGCAGGCCTTCCTGCGTGCTGGGCAGCGTGTTCCGCGCCTGGCGGAAAGCCTGCGCTCGACTTTTTCTCCAGACCCTATATTCAGAAACCACATATGCGTGAACCGCCAAACTCCGCATGTAAGAACCCAGCCGCCGCCGGCCCGATGATCGCCGTCAGAATCTTCGAGGGATTGGGAAATCAAATGTTTCAGTACGCCGCAGGACGAGCGTTGTCCTTACGCCTGGGCGTGGAGCTAAAGCTCGATATCTCGAACTTCCGCAAGGTGCGCAATCGCAAGTACCGTCTTCACGTTTTTCAAACCCAACAGCGATTCATCAGTTTCCGCGACTGGATCCGAATCAGAGCGACCGAGAGCCAGGGCTTCCCCCTGTTCAGGCGTCTCTTACTAGCTACGTTTCCACGCCTGGAGATGGGCTTGCTGCGCGATGAGGGGCGCGGCTTCGATCCCAGGATGATGACAGCGCAACCAGGCACCTATCTCCACGGCTTTTGGGCCTCTCCACGGTATTTCGCCGACTACGACGACCAGATCCGAAAGGACTTCACACTGCGAGTTCCACCCGATCCAGAGAACGCGTTGCTGATGAGAGAGATCGCGACAAGTAACTCCGTTTGCATCCACGTGCGTCGGGGAGATTACGTCCTGGTGTCAGATGTAAGGAACCTACTGGGAACCTGCAGTAGCGAATACTATAGAACCGGAATTGGCATTGTAAGGAACACCGTGAATGAACCGCGATTCTACGTCTTTTCCGACGACCCGGAGTGGACTCGGGAGAATATCCAAATACCAACCGAGGTAACTTACGTGACTCACAATCTCGATCGGGAGTATGAAGACCTCCGACTAATGGCCGCTTGCCGCCACTTTATCATTGCCAATAGCACCTTCAGTTGGTGGGCCGCTTATTTGGGAAACGCCCCGGACAAGAAAGTCATCGCGCCCGAGCGGTGGTTCACCCGACCCAACTCCATCGAGGCGGATCTTATCCCCAAAGAATGGCGGCGCATTTAGCCAGGCAGCCAGAGACTTTTGGCGAGCTTGCAATGAACCGGGTTTTCATTGTCCACTTGGCTTATGGGAATAGTAACCGCTGGTCTTCCAACTGAAATCGCGCTGAGTCTCGCAGGGCTGGCGGGCGCCACGGCATTTGTGGAGACGGGAACGAGTCTGGGTGGAACTACGCGATGGGCCGCTGGGTGCTTCGAGGTCGTTTTTACTATCGAGAAGGCAGAAGGATTATATCAAAGGCACCACGAAACGCTGCGAGCGCTTGGCAATGTCGAACCGCTCTTTGGCGATTCCCGGGATCTGCTGCCGGGGGTTCTCACCAGGCTCGATGGGCGCAAAGCGGTGTTTTGGCTCGATGGCCATTGGTCTGGCGGAGACACCGCGGGCGTGGACGACGAATGCCCGCTTCTAGGGGAACTGGAGGCTCTCCGGGCGCGCGAAGGAGACATAGTAATGATCGACGACGCCCGTCTCTTCTTGTGTGCTCCGCCGCGGCCTCACGATCCCGGCCAATGGCCCACCATTTCTGAAGTGCTCGCCGCCCTCGGCACGGAACCGGAGAGTTATGTCCAAATCGTCGATGATGTTATTTTTTCCGTTCCAGATAAAGAACCGCTGAGACGCTGCCTCAGGGAGTTTGCGCAAGATCGTTCCAGTTTGTTTTGGACAAAGTTTGCGGGTTATTCCGCGCCGAGCAGTGGATTGGCGCGGAGAATCCTGAGGTATTTGAAACGAAGACTTCGCGGAGCTACGTGAGGCATGAAGACTGTTTATCTAATCGCCAATGGCGATCTGCGCCTTTCGGCGAATCGGAAGTGTGAAACTGCGCAAGCCGCAATGGAGCGACAGATCGTGGCAGCGGTGGAAAGAGAAGGTGGTAACGTAACTCGCGCGCACGAGTTCGATCCGGAAAAGCAGCACGGCTTTATCGACAGCCAAAAGAATGGCATGGAAGTCTTCAGGCACATCCCTGCTTACGCGCCGCTCCTCGTCGCCGAGGCCGTGTGGCAATACAGCCACCACGTCCTCCCAGGCCTGCTTACTCACCGCGGACCGATCCTGACTTTGGCTAACTGGAGCGGCATGTGGCCGGGCTTGGTAGGGATGCTCAATCTCAATGCTTCGTTGACCAAGGCGGGAGTAAGGTACAGCACGCTATGGAGCGAAAACTTCGATGACTTATTTTTCCAAAATGGGTTGCGAAACTGGCTGCGAAAAGGCGCGATCGAGCACGATGCATCTCATGTGCGAAGACTAAGTGAAATAACAATGCCGATAGCGTCGGCAAGGATCGGCCAGCGCTTTGTCCGGGAATTCAGGAAGAACAAAGCCATCATGGGTATTTTCGATGAAGGTTGCATGGGAATGTATAACGCAATCATTCCCGATGAACTCCTGCATCCGACCGGCGTGTATAAAGAGCGCCTGAGCCAGTCTGCGCTTTACGCGAAAATGCTTACGGTGAGCGATGCCCAGGCCCGCGCTGTTTATCACTGGTACTTAAAGAAGGAGATGAAGTTTCAAATAGGAGAAGATGAAGTGACCGAGCTTACCGAGAAGCAGGTGCTCCAGCAGTGCAAGATGTACGTCGCCGCGGTGCGTCTCGCGGATGAGTTTGGGTGCGGGACTATCGGCATCCAATACCAGCAAGGGCTAAAGGATCTCGCGCCTGCTTCGGACCTTGTCGAAGGCACGCTCAATAACGTCTCGCGTCCGCCGGTTTATAGCGACGGCGCGCGGGACGAACTTTACAAGGGCGAAGCGCTCCCTCACTTCAATGAAGTCGATGAATGCGCGGGACTCGATGGCTTGGTGACTTATAAGCTTTGGCGCGTGCTTGGTTACTCGCCGGAGAATACGCTGCACGACCTTCGTTGGGGCCGGCATTTTTGTGGTGAGGGGATCGACGATTACGTCTGGGTGTTGCTCATCTCGGGGGGAGCGCCGCCGGAGCACTTCATCGACGGGTGGAAAGGCGCGAGCAGCGAACGACAGCCGCCAATGTATTTCCGGCTCGGAGGCGGGACACTCAAAGGGATCAGCAAACCTGGCTGGATCGTGTGGAGCCGCGTGTATGTGGCTGAAGGCGCGCTCAAGTGCGACATCGGGCTCGGAGAAGTAGTGCGACTGCCGGAGCGGGAAACACAAGAGCGTTGGAAACTCACCACGCCTCAGTGGCCGATCATGCACGCGGTATTCAAAGGGATTGCCCGTGATCAAATGATGGCGCGACATAAGTCGAATCATGTCCAGGTAGCTTATGCGCCCGACTGGGCATCGGCGAAGCGAGGACTCTTTTCCAAGGCCGCCGCGATGCAGGAACTCGGGCTCGATGTTTATGTCTGCGGGACGGCCGAGTGAGTTTTCAAGGAGAAGCGACACTCGTGTCGCCCGCGGTCCGCACAGCTCATGCAATACGGGCAGGTCTCATAGACGGTGCCGCAGATGGATTCGGCGGCGCGCTGGCGCGTCATTTCCATGAGACCTTGGAAAACCGATGGGTAGGACATAGGTCTTTGATTTGTCGCAGCGCAGAACGAGGCTGCCGCCCGAAACCACGCGACGTTCTTGCCTTTCACATAAAGCCAGCTCAGCTCGTAGAGGATGAAGACGGACGGCAACACGAAGAGCGTTTTCGCGCACAGCTTATCAGCAAGCGCTTAGAAAGAAGGGGGGAAACCTTCATGGTGAAAGCACTATCTCGAGCAGTCCGAGATTATTGAACTGCGGGAGCACACACTTCGTCACCCAGTCGGAGGTCGTGATAAGCGATGCCGGAAGCGTGGTCCAGGCCGGCTTCTATGTCTCTGTAGTAGGAGAAAGTCGTGCCCGGCGGAAGGCCGGACGGAAAACCTAACAAGCTCCAAGTCAGCTCTATCGTAGCGCCGTAAACCCGATAGCTACCGCCGCTCGGGATCCCCGGCGGCAGAGTGTTGTGCTTCGACTTTTGATCGTCGAGCACATTGCTATCGACCAGCCACTGGAAGTCATGGGCGATCGCCACCACGTATCTTTTTTTCGACCCGTCGGTGTAGAAGCTTGCATGGATGGCGGGCGATTGGAATGACATCGCAGTGGGCGCGCTCCCCTTCCTTGGAATTCATGAGGACGCTGGCTTCCGCCATCGCCTGGCGCATCTGGAGCTTGCTCAGTGTGCCTTTGATCTGAGGCGAGAGCATCATCGCCACGGTCGCGGTTTCGGTCTTCAGCGGAAACCCGGAGCCGGCTTTGTCCACGTCGGCGGCCTGTGCAGTTTCACCCCACCCGAGACCCGCGACGGCGAGCCCCCCGCTGGCGGAGGCGAGGAGAAAATTGCGGCGCGTGAGTGCTTCGACAACTTCTCCGCCCACAGTGAAGGTTAAAAGTTCAAGTTTCATGATTTGAGTTATTTCCACATTTGCAACTCATCGGTTACGGGACGCGATACTTCAAAGCGCCGCAATGAGTGCTCCATTTGGGCTCACCTTTCAGCAAGGTGGCGTAGTAGAGAGTCATGGCCTGCCCGTCCTTGAGCAAGACGGTGCTCGGATATCCGATGTCCTTGGAAACGCCGTCGTTCATCAAAACGAAATGGTCCTCCCATTTGAATTCCCCCTTCGCGTCGCTCAACATTCCCACCACACCGAAAGGTTCGATGCGGTAGCCGACCGTGAGCAGGACGCGACCGTCCTTCAGCAACACGAGGTCGGCAGGATGGACATTGATGGGGGCAAGCGGCCGGAGCTTCGACCAAGTGCGCCCCTCATCCGCGCTATCGGTGCGCCATAAATCTCTGCCGCGCGAGCGCGCGGCGGCGATGATCTTCCCAGCGGTTAGCCGCAGCAGGGCCGTCTCGTTGAGTTGCATCTTGCCGTCGCCAATTTCCGACCAACGCTTCCAGGTCTTTCCGTTGTCAGTCGAGCGGAAGAGATAGCTGTGGTTGCTGTCGCCGGGCATCCCGTCACGCCGCCGCGGTGATTTCTGTCCCGCTGGCCGCACTTCCAGTCCATAGATGGGCATGAGCATCGCGCCATCCGGCAGAGTTAAGATTCTGCCATAGGGACTGCCCCAGCCGATTTCAGAAACATCGATCTGCACGGGTTCCTGCCAGCTCTTTCCGCCATCGGAGGAGAGTGTCACCCATGTGTCGTGCGGCTTGTCGAGAGCGCGGTCATATTTGCCTTGGGCGTTGTAATTCGCGTCGCGGTAATACCCGACCACCAGTGTGCCGTCTTTGGCCTGTCCAATGGCGGGATCGCGATCATCGAGCGGCGTGTCGATGACCAGCGATGGCTTGCTCCACGTCTCGCCTTCGTCGGGGGAAAATACAATGTCGAGGCGGCCGTCGAGACCTAGATGGTTGGCGGGGCTGCGCACCACGGCGGCGATCCGCCCGTCCTGCAAGCGCAGAGCATGGGGGAAGAGGCTGCCCGCGGCTACGAGCGAGCGCTGCACGGGGATGGTCGGTCCTGCTGATTCGACGGGAGGGGGCTGCGGCGGCTTCGCTGGCTGTGCGGTCATCGAGCAGGATATAAGGGAGGAGATCAATGCTGTGAGAAGGAGGGGTTTCATGGATGCGCGGGAAAATGGAGGAAGCGTTAATGATTTGGGTTGTTGGCGGTTTTCCCCGGTTAATCCGTCAGCAATCGAAAAGATCGAGCGCTGACCGTTACGTTCACGCTGCCTTGCGGCGCGGCGATTGTTTCACCGGTCAATACGTCGGCTAAATCGCCCTTCGCGCGTCGGCTTTGGAATTGCACTTCGACGCGCTCGTCCTGGTCCGTGAGGTTCGCCACGATGAGCATGATCCTGCCGTCGCGCTCGTAGAAGCTGGCGAGAATGCGGTCGCTGACTGGCTCGACTTTGATCAGCCCGGCGTTTTCCCAGTATCCATGAAAGTTCGCCTGGCCGATGCCGAAGGCGTGCTGCGCCTTCCAGATTTTTTCCATCAGGCCGGGATCGAATTGCTCCGGCTTCGCGCAGGGCGTGCCATGCACGAGCAGCGTGGCGAGCGTGTCGTTTTGCTGGCGCGCGCGGGTGGGGCCGTGCGTCAGCTTTGGCAGCCAGATCGGCACGACGCCCCATTGCGTCGCCTGCTCATGCGAGCGCCAGAAATCCGGTGGCAGCAGGTCGGAGAGCAGCGCGTCGCCAGCCAGCAGCGGGCCTTGCACGAACTCGCCTTCGTAGTTCGCGGTGACGAATGAAAAACACGGCGCGGGCATTTTCCCATCGGCATGAACCCAGACGACCGGATCGGCGACGCGCTCGCTGAGCATGATCCAGAGCCGCTTGTAAAAATCGCGCAGGCCGAAGATCGCGTAGCTCGGCTGGCGTTTGCCGCTGGCGTCGAGCCAGCCGTGGCCGTGCAGCGGGTTCGCGCACGGCACCGGCGGGCCCGCACCGTCGAAGTACACGCCATCGACCTGATATTTTTTCACCCACTGCTCGATGCCGTAGAGCATGTAATCGGCAAACGGCCCGCCCGCGCACGCGCCTTGAAGGACGGTCCCGCTAAAGGCCATCTGCCGCGGCGACGTAGTCTGCCAGAGCGGATAATAACGAGGCACGCCCAAGGCGACATTGCTCACGCCGTGGAGATAGAGGTAGGGAACCAGCCGCGTTCCCTTGGCATGGGACTGCTTCACGTATTCGCCGAGCGCGTCTGTCGCTTGCAACGGCGCAGAGTGGCCGGGAGAAAAAAGAAACTTGTTGCCGTCGAGCGGCGACAACATTCGCCACTGGATGGGCAAACCTTGTTTTTCCCAGTCGATCTGCTGCGCGGCCATTCGCTTGGAACGGGCTGTCTCCACGCGCCATTCGCGCCAATCGGGCGGCACCGGTTTCACCGGCGTCGCTTGCAGGCCGAAGGTGAGCTGCTTGCGCGCGACGGTTTCAGCGCGGTCCACGAAATGGATGATGAGTTGCGTGACCTCGCCCGCGCGCTTCACCTCGATTGGCGTCTCGTCGCTGTGCCACCCCGCCGCGGATTCCGCAAACCACATCAGCCCGCGCCGATCGTCGCCGAGCCAGACGAAGGGCCAGAAGCCCAGGCGCAATCCCCCGGCGGGCAGCGTGCCCGAAGCGCCGAGCGCGTAATACGATGCGGCGTGATGGAAATATTTCGCCTGCTTCGAAGGCAGCGGGATGACGAGACGCAACCCGTCGAGCTTCGCCGCGGTGTCCGCGCTCAGGTCGAGGTCGAAGCGCATCATGCCGTCGAACTCGATGGCCGTGGTGAGCGCCACGCGCCACGCGCCGAGCGAGCCCGTGGACTCCCACGCGCCCTCGTGATCGGCGCTGCGCAGCGATTTGCGCCGCTCGAGTTTCGCCGTGGTCGTCGCGCCGCCCGCATCCGCTTCGAGCGTGATCGGCCCGCTCAACAAATCCACACCCGAGCTGTTGATTTGTTCGAGGATGAATTGTCCGCCGAGCCGATGTGTGCGGCCCCAAGTCTCCGCCGCATCCGCGCTCCAGCGAATCGGCGTCCACGGTTTCGGCACGATGGCCGCGCGCCCGAGCTTCGCGCCTTCCACCTGCCACTCCGGCGGCGCGACACGCTCGTAGGTGAACTTTCCCTCGGCGAGCGTCTTCTCCACGCCGCTCAACCGATAGCTGCAATCGTAAGTGCCCGCCGGCCACTCCGCGATGTTCACCGATCGGTCGTCGCCACTCGCCGCAATCGCCGTGAGCGCGATCTCCTTCGCCGGCCCGCCGCGCAACGCCGCCTTCACCTGCACATCCACCGGCTTGCCGCCGCTCAGCCCGCGCGGGTCTGCGCGCACAAACACCGTCTGCTCATCCGGCGACGCGAGCAGCTCGACATGCCGGATCGTCTTCGGCTGCCACGGCACCGCCTGCCGATACAAAACCGTGCCGTCCTCCGTCGCCGCGCCGATTTGCAGCAGCTTGCGCCCGTCGTCGCGCGTGGCTTTCGCAAAATGAAATTCGTTGAGTTCATTGCGCTGCAGATTCGGCCGCATGTTCTGCCGAAACTGCGCCGTCCCGACCACGGGCATCGGCGACTTGATGCCAACATCAAAGGCCGGCTGCCGCGTCCCCGCGAGCGTGCGGCCAAGCTGCTCGCCGCTGTTAAAAAGCGCGCCATCCACCACCGACTCGCCCTTGTCGCTGATCGTCACGCCGCTGACTTTCGCGATGACACCGCTCTCGACAAAGCGCACCTCGCCCCAGCGCGGCGGATTCAAATAGCCTCTGCCGGTGAACGACCACGACGTATGCACGCCCGCGCTGCGCGCAAAATTTATGCGCCACGTCTGCCCGGCCACGCTCTTCACGCCGAGATCCGCGAACGGCACCGCGACCTCCGCATTCCAGTAGCCCATCCCCGCGTCGTTCGCGATTTGCCAATGCGCGTCCCACTTCACATCCGAGCCGCGCCGGTCGAAGATCGTGCCGCGGCTGTTGAAGACGAGGTGGAAAAAATCCTTCTCGTCCGCCCCCGGCGGCAGCAGATGCACCTCGATGGATTCGTCGGAATAAACGCCTCCATCGCGACGAATCTCCGACACCGCCGGCGCCCGCTCGCTCGCCCGCGCGCATTGAAAGGCAAAGTAAAGTTTCTCCCCGTCGAACGTGACGTGCGCCACCGTCTTCTCCTCCGCGAGATTGCCATCGGCCAGATTCAGAAAGCCCGCCGTGCTCGTGGCGTAGCGCCATTCATTATCCGCGAGCTTGCCATCGATCTTGGGCGCCTTCGGCGTGCGGACCACCGTCATCATCGGCAGAGGCAGCGCGAGCAGCGGATCACTCCCAAGGGCCTCGGCGGCATGGGCAAATGCTGCCGCGGAGAAAAGGGCGGGCAGGGCGATGCAAATTTTCATTCGGGGCAAGTGTGACAACCAACCTTCACTTCGGATAAGTTCGTGCGAGGACATTCATTTGCTGACATTCGCCTGGCGGGCAGATGCGCGACGCGCAACACCTCTTCGATCTTTCGCTTCAACGCCCAGCGGTTGTCCACGATGGGTGTCGTCCACGAAAAACCGCGCCTCCGAAGTTATAGACTCAGAGAATCCCATGGGATGGCTGTGCAAGGAGATGGGTTTCGAGTTTCATGGCGTGTTCGTAATTACGCGGTGGGTTCAATGTGCAGCCCAGACGGTGCTCTTCATGAATACTACGCGCCTTGCTCACCGCTCTTTCTGGAAACCGAGCCGGAGTTCGAGAAACTTGTAGGCGAGTTCGCGCGCTTCCGGCAGGAAGTCGTGGCTATAACCGTGAAGAAGAAGGCTGAAGTCAGCCTTCGCCTGGAGGGTGCGCTGGCCGCTCACCGTCCGATAGTATTTGGTGAATGAGCGGACGCCTTCCACCAAGTTAGGCATGCCGCGTTCGAAGGGATCCTGAAGGGAGTGCAGATAGAGCAGCGGACGAGGGGCGGCGAGCATGATGAAGATGTTTGTATTAGCCGAGAGTCCCTGCGCCTTCGTATCGGCGAGGTAAGTTTCGAGTGCGGTGCGATCCTCCCACAGTTCCGGCCGGAAGGCGGGCATGCCCCCGGAATTCACGACGCCCGCTTTCACTCGGTCATCCATCGCCAGCAGCATGATGCTATCCCACGCGCCGAGCGAATGGCCGATCACGCCGACGTGATCCCAGTCGATGAAGTCGAAAGTTTGCAACGTGTCCAGACCGCGCTGGAGATCCCACACGTTCTTCCCGCTGGTGAGCTTCCAGCCGGGGTGCCGCTGAGCGAGGTATTTGCGATACTCCGCCATTTGCACCTGGTAGTTCCCCTCCTTGAGCAGGCGGCGTTCGCCGTAGCCGGCGCGATCCGGCGCGAAGGTAATGAAGCCGCGGCGGACCAGGTCGAGCGCATAGCCACTGCGCGCCCGGCTGGCCTTCTCTTGATCGGTGGCCGCCGGTTCGGAGTAAACGCCAGAGACACGGTCCTTGCCGATGCTCGCGGTAGGATGGGGGCAAATCACGAGCGGGCGCCTGTGCTCCGCTGTGGGGGCTGGTTTCGGGAGAAAGAGATAGCCATACGAGAACTCGTCCTCCTCCACGCGATAACGCAACGCCCAGCGCTCGTAATCCCCACCGTCCACCTTTGCCAGAATCTCCGGCTGCGGATCGGGCGGAGTTAGTCCCGCCGGAGTGCCGAAGTATTGGTTCATGGCCGCGCGCAGATCCTCCCGCGCGACGCCCGCGAACGGCGACTTTGCTTTGTGGCGCGCGAGCGCGGCCTGCCGTTCTTTCGCGTTTGGCGCGGTGCTCGATGTGGACTCCGGTTCCAACGCCGCGACCGGGCTGGCACTCGGCAGCGGAGCTTGCCCGAAGGCGTTTCCGGCGACGCCAGCGAGTAACAGACACATGTGAATGGCCCGATCAGGTCTGGTCAGGTTTTGCATAAGATTGGTTTCATCGAATTCATTGCGTCTTGATCTTGAAGAACCACACTTTGCCGCCGCGCACCTTGTTCCTCTCGGTGCCTTCGAGCTCGGTGAAGCTGCCGAGGATGTGGCCGTCGGGCGTCACCTCGCGGCAGCCGCCGATGCCGTAGGGCTGATTGAATGGACCGGCGATGGCGTGATCGTGCCAGGTGGCGCCGTTGTCGTGGCTGACGAGGCAGACGAGGTGCCTGGCCTTCACCTCGCGCGAGACGCAGTAGAGCGGGCTGCCGGGGGTGCGCGGATCGCTGGCAAAGAAACCGTCGAGCGCGCGGATGGCGAGCGTCTCGCCCTGGAGCGTGGCTTCGCCGTGATCGATCTCGCGCCGGCCCGTTTTCACCTCGAAGCGCATGTGGTGCTGGCGCGGCGGCTTCAGGCCTGCGGAGTAAAGGAAGTGCGCCTTGCCGTCCTTGATGAACATCGAGGCCAGCCAGGTCGATGGCTCAAATTCATCGTCCAGCGTGATGCGGTCGCTGGGTCCGCTTTCATCCGAGACGATGGGCAGCGTCAATGGCTTGCCCGCGAAATTTGTCCACGTCTCTCCGCCATCGGCTGATTGCGCGTGGTGGATGCCCCAGTAGCGGTGCAGCGGCACATTCAGCGAGGTCCACGCCGCGTGCAGCACGCCATCGGCGGCGAGGGAGAGATGCGGATACTCCACCGTGGCGGTGGGGCCTGCCGCGGTCAGCTTCGTCGAGCCGATGAGTGTGCCGTCGAGCTTGAAGCGGAGAAAAGTGTTGTTGTGCGAGAAGTAGCAGACCTGCCCGCGCTGCTCATCGAGCATCATCGCATACTTGCCCGCCGACGCCTTTGGCACCGAGGTGATGTGTGCGACGCGGTAATCCTCCGCGCTGAGGTAGCGGTGGAGATGGACTTGATGGTCCACAAAGTCGGGCAGCCCGGCGTAGAGATTGCCCGCGGCATCGGTTTCCAGCGTGGGCGGGTTCGTCGCGGCGGTGGCCTCGTGCAGCGTGGCAAAGGTCTTCCCGCCATCCTGGCTCCACGAGAGCCGCCAATGCTGCGCGGTGTATTTTTCATTCCGCGTGCGGATGTGCGTCATGAAGATGCCGCGCGAGTTTTGCACCACCTTCTGGTTGTTGCTGTGAAAGGTGCCAAAGCTGATCGCCTCCGCGTCCACCAGGGTGGTCTCGATGCGCGCCGGCTGGGCGGCGATGGCTGCCAGCGGAAGGCACAGGCCCAGAGCGCGGGATACAGCGAACACGGCGAGGATGGGATGCATCGGAATTTTCATATGTGGTGTGAGGTTCAGGGTTTGTTGGCGGCGTAAGTCAGATCATCGAGATAGATGCGCGAGGCGCGTCCGCCGCCTTCGTGGACGAACAGGCCGAAGCGGTCGAACGTCGCGCCCGCCTTGCGCAGTTCCGGCGACAGGGTGAAGGCGTCCTTGTGATCATCGAGCCAGACGGTGAGTTGGCCGCGTCCGTCGTCGGCGTCTGGCTGGTAGTCGATCTTCCAAGTGTGGGATGCGCCGTCGGGGGCGATGAGCGCGGCCGTGTCGCGCTGGCGATGGGCCGACTTCGGGTCGGACGAGGCGGCAAAGCCGCGGAAGCGCGGGCCGGTGGAGGTTGTCCCGTCGATCATGACGCCGAGGATATTCGCGGGTGGGTGTCCGCGTTTTTTGGAATCGAACCAACCCAAGTAGAGTCCGCCGTCCGAGCCGTATTGAGTTAAGGCGACCTTGCCCGATGCAGTTAGTCTGTCGTCGAGAGTGAGCGGGCCGGTCTTGTCGCCATAGTAACCCGGCGTCGAGGCCGAGCTATACATCAGCCCGCCCATCTCGCCGCGCTTGCCTCCGGCAAATGCCGTGTCGCTGAAACCGAACTGGTGCGCGCCCTCGATGCCATAGTCATCGAGCTTGTCGCGGTTGCCTTGCCCGAGCCATTGCGGATCGCGATCAAAGGATTCGGCCTGTCCGTCAATCACCAAGTCATCGAACCAGGCCGTGAGCCAGCTTCCTGCCGCCTGCGGATTCATGATCCCGAAGGCGTCGAAGGTCGCACCGGAATTTCGATGCGCCGCGGGGAGCTTGAAGACGAATGGCCCGCCGGTGTATGGGCCTTTTCCGCCCAGCGTGAACGTAATTTCTCCAGTGCCGCCGTTAGCTGCGGGATCATACAGAAAGTCGAAGGTATAGCGGGTGCCATCGCTGGGGATGACGTGGATGTCCCGCCATCTGGGTTTCGCGAACCAGCCTGGCCCGTAGCCCGTGACACGGCCCGGCCCGTCGGCCAGCCCGCCAGCGGTGCGATAGCCGACGCTGACTTGCGCCCCCGTCTTCTCGCCGCCAAGGCCGAAGCCCATCCAGTTGTAAGGCCGCGACCCCGGCGTCTTCGTGTTGAACCATCCGAAGTAAAGACCCGATGTCCCGGTGCTCTCGGTCAGTGCAAAGCTGCCCGTGCAATGCAGCTTGCTGTCCAAAGTTTTCGGCTTCTCGAACTGCATTCCGTAAAACGCGGATGTATTGGAGCGCTGAATGCGCCCGCCGATCTCGCCCGGCACCGCGCCACCCGCGTGCTGCGTCGGGCTGAAACCAAAATCCTGCACGACCGCGACCGGCTTCGCCTGCACGCGATTGTTCTGGCTGTCCCAGCCGGGATCGCGGTCGAAGTGTTCGGTCTTGAGCGCCAAGGAGCGCGGCAAGGAGCGATGGCTTTCAGACGTCGGCGGGCGTTGCGCGTGGACGGCTGAAAGCCATCCCTCCTCGCTGGCGAACGCGAGCACCAGGACGGCGACGATCGCGCGCGTACCGCGCGATGAGGTGAATGGATGAGTTTCGTCGTTCATGAGAATGGCTGGTATTGTTTTCGCAAAACAGCATTACGACCCCGCGATGCCGGTGGGGCCACCCGTCCAGCGGTCCCAATCAATGACCCGAAAGCGCGACCAGTCCGTCTGTCCAGAGGCATTGCGCGTCAGCGGTCGGAGGGCGTATTGCCACGCGGCGGGCGAGGCCCACGCGCCGGTTTTTTCGCTCTCGAGAAACGCCTTCGGCCGGCCACCGCCGTCCACGAGGATGAGGCCATATTTTTGCAGCGCCCTCGCAATGACGATGGCCTGGGGGCTGAGGCCCATCGCCTTGAAATCGGCGTCGTTCAGCGCGGGATCGAGCTGGATGCGCGCGCCCTCGGGGATGCCGGTGGCCGCGTCCTTTCTCCCGTCGGACTTGCTGGCGGGCCAGACGAATTGCCGCCCGGTGCTCGGGATCGCGAACGCCACCGCGTGCCGCACTTCGCCGGTCACCTCGACTTCATGTGCCGCCACGAGGCCGCCCATTTTCGACACGCCCGCGCCGCGGCCCGAGCCCGGCATCCGCCCGCTGCCCAGCAGCGCATCGTAGCGGTAGCCGTTGATGGCCCGGCGCGTGTCCCCGGCCACGGTGAACTTCCAGAAAGTCCATTCGTCGCCGGTGGCCGGGTTCCAGAACAGCACCTGATCGTCGTCACCGCCGCCCGCCGCCGCGCCCGTCGGCACGGGTGCCTTCACGGTGGGCTGGAAGCCGCGGCCCTCGCGGATTCCATCCGGGTTCGCGCTCGAAAAATCCGTGAAGGACGAGAAATAATTTTCGACCGAGACGCTCACCAGCGGGGTGGACGCATCCACCAAATAGATCGGATAGGAATTTTGCGTCACGTCCGAAGTCAGCGGCCCATCGGCGTTGAGGATGGCAAGCAGCGCGGCGTTGTCGGGCCGCACGGCTCCCCCCGGTGGAATCGCGGTGTTCCAAAACGACGCCGCGGGATACGGCGGCCACTTCGCCGCGCCGCCCCACGGCTTTTGCTCCTGCGCGGAAAGCGCCGTGGGATGCGACGCCAGCGCGGCGAGCGTGAGCACAGCGGCGAGCGCGCGTGTGCCGTGTGGTGAGCGGTTTGTGGGAGCTTTGTTTTTCATGGGATGCGGGGACTTGGTTTTTTGAAAATGACCCTCAGCGATTCATTCGCGCGCGGAGTGAAACTCGAAGCCGAACAGCGCCGCGTTGCGCGTTTTGAATTCCAGCCGCACCGGCTTGCCACGCAATGCTTCCGCCGATTTCGTCCACCGCACTTCCGCGGCGAGGGAATCCGTCGTGATGGGCATTGAGTCGCCTTCGCCGAAAGCCTTCATCGGCTGGCCATCCTCGCCGAGGAGCCGGACGCGCACTTCACCGCCCGCGGCGTTCGCGTTGATCGTGAGTTTGCCCGCGGGCAGGAGGAAAGGACGAGTCAGCAGCGTGCCTTGCTCCTGCTTGGAACTAAGTGCGACATAGCGATCCTTCTTCATCCGCGCGAGGCCGATCTGCCGCTCGGTCCAGCGTTCGATCTTATGCCCGCGCGCATAGCCGGCATAGTAGAGAAATACTTCGTCGCCGACGGGAAGCTGGCAGTCGATCCAGGACATCGCATGGTCCCAGGTCCCCGCCGCGGGATTGCGGTCGAGGAATGGTTCGCGGTCGCGCTGCCAGTGGACGCCATCTCGGCTCCAAGTCAGCACCGAGTAGCCGATGCCGGCGTTAGGTCCTCCGGGATCGGCGGGCAAATTGTCCTGAAGCACTTTGGCAAAGCCGATGAGCAGTCCGCCGCGCGCGAGGTAGCCGTTCATCGCGTAGTATTCAAAGCGAGGTGCGTCTTTTTCATCCGGCACAATCACCGGCCACGTCTCCGACCAATGGATAAGATCGGTGCTGAAACTCTGCACAGGCTGGCGGCGCTTTCCTTTTCCGTCGAGCGCGGGCACGGTGGTTGAAAGGGTGGCGAGATAGCGCTGGCGGATCGGGTCGTGGAAAATGTTGTTGATGTCGTGATTGTGCGCGACGAGCGGGGCATTGGTGGCGAGCGGGGTCCAGCTAAAGCCGTCCGGCGAAACGGCGACCATCAGGCCGGCTTCGGACTCCGCGCCCTTAAAGTTTCCCCAGTTCCAGCCAAGTTTGAAACGCCGGGCGGGATTGGGAAAATCCGGGCCTTCATCGAGAACGCTCGCGCCGTAGCGAAACTCTAATCCACCCGGATTCTCCAGCACGCGATGCGGTCGCTGCCAGTTCACTCCGTCGTCGGACTCCATGTAGGCCAGATGCGAGGGAGAGGCCGTGCGCGGAGTCGCCGGCACATTATACCAAGCGCGAAACCGCCGGGTGCTGGCATCGCGTATCACGCTGACATACGGCTGATAGTTATGGTCCTCCGGCCCGGTCACGACGGGTGACGCCGCGCGGGCAGGGTGCTGACTCACGCGCTCAAGATGCGACTGGCTCGCGATCAAGTAATCGTCGAGGAACAGTTGCGGGCCGGCGCCGATGTTCAATGGCTGCGCCAGAGTTGCCGCATAGCTCGATGGCATCAAGGCGTTGCCGGCGAGGGAGCAGACCGCGGCGGCTTCGATGCGGCGGAGAAAATCACGGCGGTTGATACAATTGGATTTCATCCTGGTAGGTGTGGGTGTGAGCAAGGAGGGATGGCTGGGGTGTGTTGGTTAATTGGAACACAGCCATCCTTGGCTGTGCGGCCCGCAGGCATCCTGCCTGGTGAACGAAGCGTGGGTGCAGGCTGGAAGCCTGCTGGCCGCACAGGCTGGAAGGCTGTCTTCCGCGGACGGCTGAAAGCCATGCTCCTTGTTAGGCGCGGCTTCATTGGGTTTCGGTGAGCAGTCGCTCCAGTTCCGCTTTCATTTCCATGAGCGTTGCGCTAGCGCCGGGTTCGTTGATCAAGTTCTTCATCTCACCGGGATCGCTCTGGAGGTCGTAGAGTTCATCCGACGCCTCCCATTCCGGATAGCGGATGTATTTCCAGCGCGCGGTGCGGACGGACTGCCAGGTGGGAAAGCGATTGGTTCCCTTGCCGAGAAAAAACTCCGTCAGGAAGGATGACCGTGCGCGGCTCGTCTCGCCTGCGAGCAGCGGCACGAGCGAGCGGCCTTGCATTGTCGCGGGAGCGCGCAGACCGGCCACTTCGAGCAGCGTCGGAGCGAGATCGATGCTCAATGCAAACGCTTGAACTATCGCGCCAGCCTTCACGAGCGGAGGATAGCGCACGAGCAACGGAATGCGGATCGCCTCGTCGTAAGGTCCGTGCTTTCCACCGAGGTCATGCTCGCCCCAGAAATAACCGTGATCGCTGGTGAAGACGATCATGGTCCGATCAAGTTGCTTCGTGGCTTCCAGCGCCTCGAAGATTCGCTTCATGCCTTCGTCCACCGCGATGAGGCAGCGCAGTTGATCGCGAATGTTCTCATCGCTCGTGTGCGCGTCAGGATCGTTCGGCGACAGCACGATGCCGGGCCGCCGCAACACGGGCTTGCCTTCCAAAGTATCCTTCGCGCTCGGCGCG
>JBBRXP010000015.1:0-52616 GCA_038238555.1 Chthoniobacterales bacterium
CAGGAAGCAGGGGATCACCTCGACAAATTCTTTCCGCCCGTGGGTTCCGCAATCTACGAGTATCGGGTCAAGTGCGAATTGGAAGGCTCCGCGCGTCTGTGCCGACTGGGGATCCTGAACGACCTGCAAATGGCGCCCTTCGCCTTGCCGGAATTGGTGGTGGGTGCGAACACCATGACCTACTCAGATCAATCCACGGGCGCCCGGAAAATACGCCTGACCCACGATTGGGTGGAGCGCTCCGCGTCTCGCCCGCCGCTGGCGCCGGAAGCGGCCATCTATCCGACGGCTGGAGGAGAAGCAAACGGCACGAATGTCGTCTTTCAATGGAGTGATGCCAGGGATCCCGATGGAGATGCGATTGGCGATTACCAGTTTGAGCTCTCGAATCGCGCGGACATGCGCTGGCCCCTGTCGATGTGCTTTTACAAACTCATCTCCAGAACTTCCGATGGCGCGCGGGAGAAAGGCGGGTCCGGCAGCACGCGCGACATCAAAGCCCAATACACGTTACCTCAACCGGGTTTGCTGATGCCGGACAAACCGTATTACTGGCGAGTCCGGGCCATGGACGTCAAAGGGGTATGGGGCAACTGGAGCGCGACCTGGAGTTTTACTGCCCGTGGCCCGGCCTGTCCCGTCAATGTCACGCTGGATTATGACTCGGCGCGCGGCACAGGCATTCTCCGATGGAAGCCCAATGCCTCGGGCCGGCGGCCCGCCAAATACCGGGTCTATGGAAGCGACGAAAAAGGATTCACCATTGCCGATCACCCGCAGCCGGGCACGGTTGGGATCACGAAGGAAGAGATGGCGTCGTGGATCCCCGAATTTCCGGCAAACTTCATCGCCGAGACGACGGCGACGGAACTGGCCATGCTGGGCCGCGACGTGAAATTGCCAGCCGCGAACAAGACGTACTACCGGGTGGTGGCGGTGGATGAGCAGGGAAAACTCAGCGAAGCCTCCGATTACGCGAGCGCCCCGCGCCCCGTCATCTACAGCGCGCCGGTGGTGACCGCTAAAGCCGGTGCGGAGTATCGCTACCCGATTCTCGCGACGCGATCGCTGGGCGATCTGAGCGCGCGCATGATGAATGGCCGGCAGGTCGATGGCTATTTTGACATTGAGAAACCGAAATACGCCATTGAGCGGGGACCGGCATGGTTGAGAATCGATGAACGCACGGGTCTGCTGTCGGGCACCCCGGATCACGCCGGCAAGAACGACGTAGTGGTGATTGCACACATTGAGAGGGATGTGAGAAAGCTCGACGAGCCGACCCTGAGATGGGGCAACGAAAAATTGCTGTTTTTGGACAAGGAACGAGTTGGAACCGCGACGCAAGTTTTTGTCATCGAGGTGCGGTAGGTGGATGCGATGAAGACCGTGCGCGCCCTGCTGGCCAAGCTCAGGCAATCGAAGGAAGACAGCTCCACGCTGCTCGACCGCACCACCGTCTTCCTCGGCAGCAACCTCGGAGACGGCAGCAGCCACTCCACAAAAAATCTTCCCGTTCTCCTCGCAGGCGGAGGCTTCCGGCACGGCCAGCACCTCCCCTTCGATCCGCAAAGCCCGCCGCCGCTGTGCAATCTTTTCGTGAGCATGCTCCAGCGCCTCGGCATCGAAGCCGGCAAATTCGGCACCAGCACCGGCACGCTCACCGGCCTCGACGCGAAGGCGTGATTGCCATGAGCCGCGTCCCAGCGATTGTCGTCCTGCTCGCTGGCTTGCTCGCGTCTCCGGCGGTGCTGGCTGCCGAGCCGGTGGTCGTTGATGTCTGGCCCGGCAAAGTTCCGAACGATGTCGGCATTGAGGGTGAGGAATACGTTCGCATCTACGAGTCTCCCATTCTCAAGGGGCCGACGAAGCTCATCACCAACGTCACCAGCCCCACGCTCACGATCTATGCGCCGCCGACGGACAGGAACACGGGAACAGCCATGCTGATCTGTCCCGGCGGCGGCTATCACAATCTGTTTTGGGAACTCGAAGGCGAAGAGGTCGCCGCATGGCTAAACTCGCAAGGCATGACCGGGATCATTTTGAAATATCGCTGCCCGCGCCGTCCGGGTGACATCAGGAACGAGCCGCCGCTGGGGCCGCTGCTCGACGCCCAGCGCGCAGTCAGCCTGGTTCGCAGCCGCGCGGCGGAATGGGGCATCGATCCGCAGCGCATCGGCATGGTCGGTTTTTCGGCGGGCGGGCATCTCGCACTCGCCACGGCCACGAGTTTCGAGAAGCGACTCTACGAACCGATCGACGCCGTGGACACCGTAAGCTGCCGGCCCGATTTCGCCGTCTGCTGTTACTCGGGCTATCTGAGGGCCAAGGACAATGACGCCATTCCCGCGACGATCCACATCCCCGCGAAAACGCCGCCGGTCCTGCTGGCCCACTCGTCCGACGACAAGATCAGCGACGCGGAGAACAGCGTGTTCGCATATCTCGCCCTCAAGCGCGCGGGCATTCCCGCGGAGTTGCACATCTTCGCCAGCGGCGATCATGATTTCGGAGTCCGCCAGAACGGAAACCTTCCATCGAGCTGGACTCAGCTCTGCATCAAGTGGCTCCAGAGCCACGGCCTGCTGAAGTGAATCAACCGCAGTGACGCGCCAATCCCCATGCCTTCGACTTTCATGAACCGCCCGACTTCCAGAAAACGAACGCTGATCCGTTTGCTGTTCGCAGTGCCGTTGCTGGCCGCTGCGCCCGTCTCCGCCGATGTCATCTGGCGCGGCGACTTCGAGACCGGCACCACGGAGCAGTGGCCGGGTGCGCAGAAGTCCGAGAGCGTGAAGGTCGTCACTGAGCCGGTGCGCGCGGGGAAATATGCGCTGAGGATTGACGGCACCAACGCCGCGCGGAGAAAGGATCACGACCGCATCGAATTTCAGCATCAGCCTAAACCGCCGGGCACTGCCGATGGCACGGAGCGCTACTTTGGCTGGAGCATTTTCCTCCCGAAGAAACTCGCGCCCGGCAGCCACACGCTCGGATATTTTGAGACGCGGAACAGTTGGAGCCGGCTCATGGCGTTCGAGGCACAGGGCGAGGACATCAACTGCACGACGCGGGTGCCTTACGCCCTCCGCTGGACCGGCAAGGGAAGGCTGACGCCCGGTCGCTGGCACGACTTCGCCGTTCACGTGCTCTGGTCGCGCGATCCGAAAAAGGGCTTAGTCGAGGTTTGGTTCGACGGCGAAAAAGTGGTGCCGCTCACGAACACCGCCACGCTGCGTGACGAGAACATCGCCTTCTTTCAGATCGGCCTGTTCCGCGAGACGAGCGAAGTGCCGGAGACGATCTTCATAGACCATGTGATCGAAGCCACCACGCTCGCGGAAGTCACACCGCCCAAGGTTTCCCGGTGAACGACAGGACGGGATCGAATGCGATTCGTCACCGAACTTTAGTCCACGAAATCGTCCGGAGCAGGGTCTTCATCGATAAGCAGCACCGCTCAAGATCCGGCCCCCCATGACAAACCGACGAATTCGGATCACGACTTCAGGCCGCATCGTTTTGCTGATCGGCATGTTCGCGGGAATGCTTCCACTCCGGTCCTTGACCGCCGACACCCTTGTCCAGTGATCCGGTCATCGTCATCATGGGGAGTTTGAAATTCGCGCAACTCGATGGTGTGAGACCCTGCTGTGACGCAGTGTGTGCGAGGACAAAGGCGAGCAACAACGTGGTTTGTAGAATCAGTCTCATCGGGGGTGGAGGAATCAGGCGTAACGTAACTGCTGGCATATGAGATTGCTACCGCAGAACCTAAAGCCGTCGCATTAGTGCCCCTTCATCTCGTGAGCTAGTCGTTTTATCCTCAGTCTGTCGGCAGTCCGACGCGTTTGCGGGCTGCACGCATCTCGTCCCTGGTCACACGGCTATCGCCATCCGCATCGGCGCGCATGAGGCGGTCGCGGAGCTGCGGATTGAGTTCGTCGGCGGTGAGCGCGCCGTCTTGATTAGCAATCGAGCGTGGAGAAGGTCTGCGCGATGGTGGGGACGGTGCGGGCGGGCGCGGCGGCTTGGTTGGCAGAGACGATGACATGTGCGCCGAAATCCTGCGTGAAGTCGCGCCAGACGGTGTGGATATGCGTGGTGTCCGTGAGACTATGGAGGAACTCGACGATGAAGTCCGCGCCTTGCACGCGCCAGTAGGTAGCGGTGTCTTTCGCTGCGCCGCCGATGAACGCGAGGCTCACATCGTCCATGCCTCCGGACTTGATGCGGGTGAGCGCGGACTCGGCTGCCTTGGGGCGTTCTGCGCTTGGCGGGTGTGTTGCATCATCATCGGCGCGAGCGGTGAGGATTTGAACGAGGCTCTTGTGCGCGCCGGGCTGGCGCGCATCTACGGCACGCGCACCACGCTTTTCGACGGCAGGGATTCACGCGCCTACCTCGCGCGACTCGGCGAACTGGAAGAGCAGGCCAAGCGCGAACACAAGGGCGGGTGGAAATTCCCAAAGTGAGGCGGAAACACCGATGCGCGGTGAACCTAGCGCCGACGATTCAAGCCGCCCACGTCTGCTTAACTGTAACACCTTGACAAAACCTTGACCCGTTCCCGGCCACGGCACCGTGGGAAGAAACGCTGTGGACAGGGGAGGAAGCGGGTGGATGTGGTCTTACTAGCAGGTCTTACTTCGGTCTCCAAAAACCAGAAATCGCCCGCAAACCCTGATGTCCACAGGATTGGAGGCGGGGGCGGGAATCGAACCCGCGGATGGGGGTTTTGCAGACCCCGGCCTTACCACTTGGCTACCCCGCCGTTTTTAATGGCGGGCGGAAGGTGAGCGATGCTCCGCCGATGTGCAAGCGCCGCGGCGCGCCGGGCTAGCTTTTTTTCCGTGGCCGGCGCCCTCGCCGCTACTACGTCACTTCCACCAACTTGAGGCCGGGGACGGTCGCGTGAATAAAGCCGCCGGCTTTCACGATGACCAGGCCACCGAGGGCCGTGTCGCCGTCGCCGAGCAGAAACTGGCCGTTGCTGGGATTGGGGCCCGCGGTGTTGTCGGTGAAAGTAAAGGCGGTGCCGATGGTGGCGGCGGTGATGGCCGAGATGCGCACCGCTGCGTTGGCGCCGGTGAGCGCGTCGGCGGCAGGCAGGCCGGCGAGGATGGCGGCGATGCGGCCGGCGCGGATCGAGGAGACCGAGCCGTTGAGCGCAGTCTGCACGACGCCGCTTTTCTCTCCGCCCTGGCCGGCGAAGAGGCCGCCCAGTCCGGAGACATTTGGCGAGGCGTTAAAAGGCTGGGTGAAGTCGCCGATGTCGCCAGGAGTGATGACGCCAGCGATGCTCCCGCCTTTTCCAGCAATGCCCGCCGATCCGCCACCCTGGCCAGCCGCGAGCAGGTGGATGAAGTCGCCGACTGCGCTGAGATTGATGCTCGAGAGCGACCCGCCGATGCCGCCGCGCGCATCGCCTGCACCGCCAGCGGGGGCGACGGCGTCGAGCGCGCGGAGCTTGCCGGTGATGCCGGAAATGTTGCCGCCATTTCCGCCGATGCTGCCCGCGCCGCTCGCTCCTGCCGCGGAGACGAAAGCCGCGGCGGCGCCGAGCCGCGCATCGCTCGAGAGGGCGTCGAAGACGATGCCGGCGATGTTGCCCGCGCTGCCGCCCCGGGAGTTTGCTGCAAAGCCGGACGGCGCGCCGCTGCCGCCATGAATGAAGATCGCGCCGGGAATTGCGTCGGCGGAGGTGACGCTCGTCCTCGCGACGTAGCCGCCGTAGCCGCCGCGCGCGCCCGTGGCGCCGGCGTCGCCGCCGTCGCCGCCGTTGATGATGAGCGTGTCGAGGGTGCCGAAGTTTTTGATGGTCGTCGCATAAATGTTGCCGCCATTTCCGCCCGCGCCCGTGCCCTGGCCGGCCCCGCCGCGCGCGGCGAGAATGATCAAGGCGCCGCCGACCGAACCGCTGGCGCCGACATTCACCGTCACGCCGCTGAGCGCGCCGGCCGCGCCGCCATTTGCGTTGGTCGTCACGACCGAGCCGCCTTGGCCGCTGGCGATGGCGGCCTCGCCCGCCACCGGGCCGTTGAAGGTCAGGCTCACACTGCTGGCCGCGCCGCCATTGCCGCCGACGCCGGCGTCTCCATCCCCGCCATTTCCAGAATGGATGCTCACGACCGAGGCAACCGCGCCCGTGATGAGATTCACCGCGCTCATGGCGCCGCCGGTTCCACCTCGCAATCCGTCGCCGCCGTCTCCAGCGTGAAGGTCGAGCCGGGCTTGCGTCTGGGTGCCGCTCGCACTGCCGAGCGTGGCGGTGAAATGGCTGACAGCTCCCCCATTGCCGCCTACCGCGGAGCCGTTGCCAAAGCCTCCTGCGCCCGCGGAGAATTGCCCCGCGGCGACGGCGTCTCCGGCCGCAACGAGGATGCTGCTGAGAGCGCCGCCCGCGCCCGCGCTGGTGCCGGTGCCGTCGCCGCCCGGGCCGGCGGCGATGGTCGGACCGAGGTCGCCATCGGCCTGTATGATGGTCGCGCCGATCACGCTTCCGCCTGCGCCGCCGCGGACGCCGGCGCCCCCGGAACCCGCATGGATGCTGGCCGCGGCGAGATCGAGGGCCGTCTTGGTGAGATCGGAATACGCCTTCACCGTGAGCCTGCTGAAGGCGCCGCCGTTGCCGCCGCTGCCCGTCTGCAGCCCGAGCGCGGCGGCTCCGCCGTTGCCCGATGCAACATCCACGATGAGCAGAGGTGAGCCGGATTTGAAAGCGAGCGTGACACTCGAGACCGCGCCCGCGTGGCCGCCGCTGTTGCCATCGCCGCCGCTGCCGCTCTTCACGGTCATGGTCTCAGCGGCGCCACCGTCGATGTGAAAGTTTGCGCTCACTCCGGCGATCGCGCCGCCCGCGCCGCCGATGGATTTCGGCGCGGTGGAGTTGCCGCCTTTGCCGGCGAGGATGTCGGTCTTCACCAAGCTGTCGGCGATGACGACTCGCGTGATGCCGCCGCCCGCGCCGCCGGTCTTCGTCTGGCTCGCGCCGCCGTCGCTGGAAAAAATGGCGGTGACGCCGTGGGCGAGGACGAGATTGGTGATGGTGCCGCCCGCTTTGTCGGCGATGGGTGTGAAGGTGGGCGCATGGATGGTGACCCCAACACCATCGTAGCTCGCCGGAGCACCGCTCGCGCCAGTGCCGGTGCAGATGGATTCCGCGCTCCAGCCCGGATCGGAGGAGCCGGCGCCGATGTTCACATTTGAAATGCTGCCGCCGGCGAGGATGTGGCCCGTCACGCGCCCGCTCACTGCGAGGCCGGCGATGGAAGAGGGGAGCAGCACCGCGAGGTCGGGCGCGACGGCGCCGGCCGGCAGCGCGGTCACGATCGAGCCGTGGATGTCGCCCTTCACGGCCGCATTGAAACGATCCGAGACGATCATGCCCGTGATTTCGTCCGCGCCGAAGCTGCCGCCCGCGTCGAGGTCCGCCGCAAAAATTTCCGCGCTGCCGCTGACGATCCGCACGAGCACGACCTCGCCGACGTCGAGGCGGCGATTGTCGTTGATGTCCAGGATCAGCGAGTCGCCGGCCTTGAGTTTCACCGCGATGTCCGCGCCGGCCGCGGTGGCGGTGGCCGCATCGTTCACGGCGGCGGTCACGTCCGTGCCCGCGGAATTGAAGACGGCCTGCGCCGTGCCGCTCAGGAAGAAGAGCGCGGGGGCGATCCGGGTTTCGAGAACTTCGATGAAAGGCGCGGTGGAGGAAGTTTTCATTTTGAAGGTGTGAACGCGCATACCTTTCGCCGAGCAAGAGCATGCGCAAGGAAGAAGACGTAGCTGCGGCGCCTCGCCGCACGGCTGGTCGGGCGGCGAGGACGCCGCCGCTACGGTCGAGCCGTGAGCGAAACACGGCCGCCCGTCGTCTTGCCGAGAAAGTAGCCGAAGCCTGCGTTCGCCTTGGTCACGATCGCGCCGCTGAAGACGATCGCCGCCGCGGCGGGAGAGGGCCGCACGCTGCCGCTGAAAATTCCGCTGCTCGTGTTGAGCGCGAACAAGAGGCGCGCGGTGTTGGGAAGTTCCGCGGTGAATTTTCCCGCGAGCGAAAGTTGGAAGTCGGCGTCGAAAGCGGCGGCCAGGTCGCCGCCCTCGAAGTGCGCGCGGCCCAGCCCTTGCGGCGCGAGGATCACGCGCGGCCCGGCCACACCGGGCCGGATGTACTTCGAGCCGGTGAGCGCCAGCGTGGTCGCAAAGCCGGCCTTGTAGCGCGCGTCTTTCGGCGCCGGCGGTTTGATCCACGCGACGGCGCCGCTGCTCACATCGCTTCCCGGCTGGGGAGAAAATGCGGCCTCGCCCGAGAGCGATCCTTTTCCGCCGTAAAGCAGCACGTAGAGAGGCCACACGCCGGCATTGGGGAGCGTGATGCCTTGCGAGAATTTCGTCCCGTCCGCGAGCGCGCCCGCCGCGCGCAAGAGCCCGGCGGAGGCGACCGTGACGGTGCCGTAGCCGTCGCCATGCGGCACCGAGTCGAGCGTGTCTGCCGCGTCGTGCAGCAAACCGAAAGTGTAGTAGCCGGTCTGCGCGGAGACCACGCCCCGTGGATACACCGCGCGGCGCGCAGCGACGCTGGAAAAGAAGATGCCGTCGGAGATCGTGCCCGAGACGAGCCCGCTGCCGAGGTCGAGCGAAAGGATGAGCGTGATGGGCCCCAGCGGACGCTGGATGACGGCGACCGCGCTGCCATCGAGCGCGAATTCGCCGCGGAAAGTGAACCGCGCACCGGCGAGGTGGAGCGTGCCGGTGAAGCCGCCTTCATGCGTGAGGGTGATATTCAGCACGCCGCGCGTGGCGGCATCGGCAAGCGAGTTTGTGACCAGCCCGACGAAAGCTCCGGACAACGCGAAGAAGGGATTGCTCACGTGAACCGCGGCCGTGGCCGTCTGCCCGATGCTGTTGACCACGGTGTAGGTGAAGGTGTCGGCGCCCGTGAAATCCTTGCCCGGCGTGTACACCACCGAGCCTGTGCCAGCCTTGATCGCCGAGCCATGCGCCGGCTTGCCCACGGTCTTCACGCTGAGCACGTCGCCGGCGGGATCGACATCGTTGAGCGCGACGAAAGCGAATGCATCCTCGACTTTTCCGAAGATCAAATCGTCGTCATTGGCCGCGGGCCCCGGCGCGGGAATCGGCGGGGCGGTAATCGCGGGCGCGGTGAAATAAAACGGGTCGATCGAGAAAGGCACGCGCGTGCCGAGCATCGCCGTGTCGCGCAGAAAGACCGGCTGCTGTGGATAAAGCGACGCATCGTTCGACGCGGAGAATGCGCCGTGGAAAGTGGCCCCGACCGCGACCAGCATCTCGTAGTCGCCGATGAAGGGATCGAAGTCCGGCAGCAATGCCGCATCCACGAAGCGCGAAAGCACGTCGTCGCTCACGTTCTGAAAATCGTTCGTCGTCTGCGCAAGATGCGTCTCGAGTTTTCTGTACAAGTAGGCGGTGTAAAGCAGGCCCACCGTGCCATTGCCCGCGACGGCGATGGCCGGCAATGCAGCGCGGGCGCGGGTTTCATAGACTTGCACCCACGTCGCGCCGCCATCTTTCGAGGCCACCACCTGCACCACGGGCGAGCCGTCCGCGTCCGTCACGGCGAGGGCGACATACACGTTGTTTGGATTGGAGGGATCGACGGCGAGCGAGAGATCGGAGCCGATGCGTTCCTGGCCCAGCGAGCCTTGCGGGAAGACGCGGCTTTCCGCGGCGATGGCACCCGCGCCGAGGTTTCCAAAATTATTCGTGCCCCCCGCCGTGTCTTTTACCACCACCACATCTCCGAGCACATCGCCTCGCACAAAAGCGTCGCCGGTCTGGAACGCCGCATACACCGTGTCGCCGACCACCGCGACTCGCACCGGCGGCCCGTTCTGCCCGAGCCGCGGCCGGATGCGTTCGAGCACTGTGCGCCGCCAGAGCGTGCCGCCATCGAGCGAAAAATACACCGTGGCGGTCTTGCCCGAGCGCTGGCTCAGATCGTTGATGCCGACGTAAAGACGGTCCGCGCCGGCAACGCGCGCGGCCGCGATCCACGGCTGGTCCGGCACGTCGGCGGGCAAATACGAAGCGCCGGGCAACACCGCAAAAGCGCCCGTCGCGCCAAATGGCGGCGTCGCTTTTCTCACCACGACGCTGGTGATGTTTTCGCCGTTGAGATGCGCCAGATACGGCGCGCCGCCCGCCGGCCACGCGAGGCTCGCGTCGAAGGTGGTTGCGCGCGTGAAGAGACTCCACGTCGCGCCCCCATCGCCGGTGAAAAAGATCGGGCTCGGCCGACTGAATTCATCGAAAGCCGTGAGGAATGCCTGCCGCGGATCGGAGGGATTGACCGCGATGCTCGGCTCCGAATTCTGGCCATACTCGAAGTCGTCGGTGACGACATCCACGACGGTGAACGTTGCCGCGGGCAGCGAGACGGCGGCGAAAAGTGTGGAAAGGAGCGAGGTGTGTTTCACGCCGCGCACCGTGACAGGAGCGGCACGGGCTTCAAGCCTGCCTGCAGTTCCGCAGGCATCCCTGGCTGCACTTGTACGGCAGGCTGGAAGCCTACCGGACCACCGCCACGCTGAGTCAGAACACCACCGCGAAGGGCGCCGGCACCAGCCTCACCCGCGCGTCGCGATCGAGCGTTCCCTCGGATTGTTCGAGCGCGGCGACGAGATTTTTTTGAAACGTGACCGCGAGTTTCCCCGCCGGCACTTTCACGTAGATGACACTCGAGACCAGCCGTCCGTAGAAATCGCGCCCCATGATCGACTGTGGCACGCGCTCGTAGCGCACAAACTCCCAAGTCTCCTCGCGCCCTTCAGCATCGAGGCGCGAAGACTTTTTCGCCGGCCGGCCGAGCGAGCGCATCACCTCGTCGGGCGTCATGTTGATGGCCACTTCGTTCTTCGCGATGAGCGCATCCACCTCGGCCTTGCGCGCTGCGTTCTGCCGCACGCTCTCGACAAATTCCGGCTTGAGCGTTGTGAGAAATTGCGGATCGACCCAGCCCGCGACCTGCCCCTGCTGCGCCGCGCCACGCACGCGATACGCCCCCTCGCCGATGGCCTGCAGCTCGACGACCTGGCCGGGCTTGAGCGTGCCGAGGTAGCGCTGCATGCCGATCGTGTAGAAGATAGGCGCCGCCGCGAGCGTCTTGATCTTCACCGCGCGAGGCAGCAGGTCTTCGAGATAAATGGCCCCCTCTTCGCGGATGACCGCGCCGGAAGGAGCCGCGCGCGCCGCGGAGACCAGCGCGCAGAGGAGGAACACGAGCGCTTTCACGGCGGAGAATGTAGCGGCGTCCTCGCGAACTCCAAGCGCGGGATTGCTTCGTCATTCGTCATTCGTCATTCGTCATTCGATGTCCCGCCCCCACTCCCACGCCGCCTTCACTGAAGCGCTCGGCCTCATCCCCGGCGGCGTGAACTCACCCGTGCGCGCCTTTCGCGGCGTGGGCGGCGAGCCATTCTTCGTCGAGCGCGCGAGCGGCGCGCACATCTGGGATATCGATGGCAATGAACTCATCGACTACGTCGGCACGTGGGGCCCGGCCATCCTCGGCCACGCGCCGCAAGTGGTGCGCGATGCCATCGCCGCGGCCGTGGAGAAAGGCGTGAGCTTCGGCATTCCGCATCCACTCGAGTTGGAAATGGCGCGCATCCTCTGCTCGTGGGTGCCGAGCGTGCAGAAGGTGCGGATGGTCAACAGCGGCACCGAGGCCACGATGTCCTGCATCCGCCTCGCACGCGGCTTCACGGGCCGCGATCGCGTCATGAAGTTCGAGGGCTGCTACCACGGCCACGTCGATTCGCTGCTCGTGAAAGCCGGCTCCGGCGCGCTCACTCACGGTCGGCCCGATTCCGCCGGCGTGCCCGCCGCGCTCGCCGCGCTCACCACGGCTCTGCCTTTCAACGACCCCAACGCCCTGCGCGCCGTCTTTGCCGCGTCGGGACGCGAAATCGCCTGCGTGATCGTCGAGCCCGTGCCGGCCAACGCGGGCCTTTATCTTCCGCGGCCCGGCTATCTCGAGCTGCTCCGCGATCTCTGCACGGAGCACGGCGCGCTGCTCATTTTCGACGAAGTGATGACCGGCTTCCGCCTCGCGCGCGGCGGCTACCAGGAGCTGTGCGGCATCGCGCCGGATTTGTCGGCATTTGGAAAAGTGATCGGCGGCGGACTTCCCGTCGGCGCATTTGGAGGGCGCGCGGAAATCATGGATCAGCTCTCGCCCGACGGCCCCGTCTATCAAGCCGGCACATTGAGCGGCAATCCGCTCGCGATGGCCGCCGGCCTCGCGCAACTCCGCGAGCTCGACCGCACCGATGGCTGGCGCAAGCTCGAAGAACTCGGCGCCGCTTTCGAGGAAGCCACGCGCGCGACCTTGAAAAAGCAACGCCGCGACCATTGCTTCCAGCGCATCGGCTCGATGTTCTGCCTCTACTTCACCGGCGGCCCCGTGTGGAACCTCGCCGATGCGCAGCGCGCCGATCGCGCCGAGTTTGCGCGTTACTTCCACGCCTGCCTCGATGCCGGCGTCTATTTCGCGCCGTCGCAATTCGAAGCCGGTTTTCTCAGCCTCGCGCATTCGCCGGACGATCTCGCGAAAACAGCCCCGGTCGTCGCGGCAGCGTTGTAGCTGCGACGCCATCGTCTCAGGGAGTTCGCGCCCCGGCCGCACGAGGACGGTGGCGCTCCGGAGCGCCGCCGTCTCGTGCGGCACGGCGCGCTTGCCGGCACCGAAGCGCAACGTTACTAAGAGCGCTCCTTTCGAAATGCTCGAAACTCTCCTCGCCGCACCTGTCGTTGCTGCTCCACTCGAACCCATCCGCGTGCGCGCGAAGTTCTTCGTCGAAGGCGGGCGCAAGTGGTTTTTGAAAGGAGTTACTTATGGACCTTTCGCACCCGATGCGGCTGGCGATTTTGTGGGCACACCGGGGAAGGCGCGGGGCGATTTCGAACTCATGCAGGAACTAGGAATCAACTTACTGCGCGTCTATCACGTCCCACCGCGATGGTTTCTCGATCTCGCCCGCGAGTTCCGGTTGCGGGTGCTGATCTCCATCCCGTGGGCCGAGCATGTCGAGTTTTTAAACAACTCAAAAATCCACCGCCAAGTGGAACAGACCGTCCGCGACGGAGTGGCCAGTAACAAGGGGCACGAAGCCATCTTTGGTTACTATGTCGGTAACGAGATCCCTTATGCCATGGTCCGCTGGCTCGGGGCGCGGCGAGTGATCGAGTTTGTCGAGAGACTTATCCGCATCGCGCGGGCCATCGATCCGCGGCCGCTCTATAGTTATGCGAGTTATCCCCCCACCGAGTACTTACTGCCGGCCAATGTCGATTTCGTTTCTTATAACGTATATCTCGAGCGGCAGCACGACTTTGAGAAGTATCTCGCCCGCCTCCAAAATCTCGCCGGAGACAAGCCGCTCATCTTCGGAGAATTCGGGCTCGATACCATCCGCAAGACCGAGGAGCAGCAAGTGGAAGTGCTCTCATGGCATCTCGACAGCGTGGTGCGCGGCGGCGCATCGGGGACCATCTTCTTTGCCTGGACCGATGAATGGTTCACCGGCGGCCACGACATAACCGACTGGGCTTTCGGCCTGGTAACTCGCGACCGCCAGCCGAAGAAGGCCTTTCACGCACTGAGAGAGTATCTCCAGTGCGACGAGTCGATGACACATTGCGTGAAGCTTGCGAGTTATCCGAAAGTAAGTGTCATTGTGTGCTCTTATAATGGCGCTGCGACATTGCGCGATTGCCTCGAATCGCTCGACAATGTGACTTATCCCGCTTTTGAAATTGTGTTAGTCGATGACGGTTCGAAGGATAACACCCAGGAGATCGTGAAGGCATGGCAGGGATCGCGCACGGATCGCGTTCCGCGTTTTACCTGCATCGTCCAAACCAACATGGGCCTAAGCCACGCGCGCAACGCTGGCGCGCACGCGGCGCAGGGCGACATCTTTGCTTACACCGACTGCGACTGCATGGTTGATCCCGACTGGCTCTATTACATGGTCGGCACACTCACCAGCGGCGATTACGCCGGAGTCGGCGGCCCAAATGTTTCGCCGCCCGCGGCTAACTGGGTGCAAGCGGCCGTGGCTGCCGCGCCTGGAGGACCGAGCCACGTGTTACTTACGGATGTAGTGGCCGAGCACATCCCGGGTTGTAACATGGCGTTTCAACGCGCGGCCTTTGAGCGCGTGGGCGGCTTTGACACGGAGTATCGCACCGCGGGCGACGACGTGGATTTCTGCTGGCGGCTGCAAACCGGCGGCGGCGTCATCGCCTTCTCGCCGAGCGCGGTGGTGTGGCATTACCGGCGCTTTACCATGCGCGCCTTTCGCCGGCAGCAGGAAGGTTATGGCGAGGCGGAGTCCATGCTGCGATTCAAGCATCTTATTTTTTTCGGTCCGACGGGGACTGCAAAATGGAAGGGTCAAATATACGGCGCTCCCCGGTTTACCTGGCTCTTTAACAAACCAGTTATCTATCACGGCGTCTTCGGGCATGGGTTATTCCAGTCCATTTATCCCGCGGCACAGAGCGAAGTGGCCGCCTATCTCAGCAGTATCGAGTGGGTAGTGCTTACCGGGATCATGGCCGTGCTCGGCATTCCGCTCGAGAAGCTGCGCATGGTGCCGATGTTTATGTTTCTCGGCACCTTTCTCGTCGCGTTGAGTTACATGATGAATGCGCGCATCGAGCCTGCGTTCGATACCATTCGCGCGCGGCTGCTCGTGGCGTTCCTCGCCTTTATGCAGCCGCTCGGCCGCGGTTGGTCGCGCTACTTTACCTGGCTCAAGTATAAGTACACTCCGCGTAGAGTTATCGCCACTCCGGAGGCGAACCTTCCCGCCGCGAGCCACAGCGGCAGCATGTCGAAGCTCGACTTTTGGAATGAGAGCGGGCAGGGGCGCGAGCAGTTACTTACCCAGATTTTTATGTTACTCGAAAACGAAGGCTGGAGTTACTCCGCCGACACTGGTTGGAAGGATTGGGACGTGCAGATTTACGGCAACCAATTCTGGAGCATCCAGGTCCGCACGGTCACGGAATACCACGGCGGTCCCAAGTGCCTTACTCGCGTGCGGCTAAAGTACCGGCCCGTGGTTACCACCGTGTTGATCTGCGGCGCGGCGCTCGCCGTGTTGCTCTACCGCGCGCTCTTCACGCCGGGCAGGGACGTGGTGCTCTGGACGCTTTTCCTCGCGTGGCTGGTGTGGCTCGCGACCCGGGGCCGCAAGCTCAAGCGCCGCGCCGCCGACCTCGTGATCGCCGCCGCGACGCAGTGCGGGTTGGGAAGGTTGAGAGTTTGACTCTTTATTTCCTCCTCGCCGCGGAATGTGTGCTGATCGGCATTGCCGGGCGATTCAGCGATTTCTCGGCGCACGGAAATGGGCTGCGATTTGTCCCGCTCATGCTCGGGGCCGGCGCCTGCTTTCTTTGTGCGCTTCATTTTTTTCCGACCGACAAGAAGCGCGCACTGCTTGTCTTCTGGTCTCTGGCCGTGTTGCTACGGCTCATTGCGCTGCCGATGCACCCTGGCGACGATCTCTGGCGTTATGCGTGGGAAGGCCGCGTGCAAAACGCCGGCTTCAATCCTTACGTGCTCAACCCGCTCGCGCCGGAGCTGGCCCCGCTGCGCGATGCCTCGTGGCCGCGCATCAATCATCCCGAATCTTCCGCTATCTATCCGCCGCTCGCGGAACTCACGTTTACCGCCATCACGCGAGTCTCCACGTCGCCGCTGATTTTCAAACTCGTGTTTGCTTGCGCCGATCTGCTCACCGCCGCACTGCTGCTCGCGCTCATCGGCAGCCCGGCGCGGCACCGGTCCGTCGCGTGGTATGCCTGGAATCCTGCCGTGGTCTATGCGTTCGCGGGCGCCGGACATTTCGATAGCCTGTTGCTGTGCGCGCTCATGGCCTCGGTGACGTGTCTCTCGAGAGCTCGCCTCGCCAGCGCCGCGTGCCTCGGAGTTTCCATCGCCCTTAAGTTCGTTCCCATCTTCCTGCTGCCAGTGTGGGCCATCGCGCTGCGATCGCGGGCGGGCGTGCTCATCGCAGCAGTCGCGATTCCGACGGCGCTCACTTTTGTCTTCGGCGGCCCCGTTTTAGTGCTCAAGCCGCTGCTCGCCTTCGCGGAAGTCACGCGATTCAACGATCTCACGTGGGGCTTTCTCGAAGCGCTCGGGCTGCGCAATCCTTTTGGTCGCAACTGGCCCTTTGCTCTCGCGCTCCTCGCAGCGCTCGGAGTCATCGCGTGGCGGCTGCGGCACGACTGGCCGCGCGCGCTGCTCTGGAGTCTCGGCGCGATGCTCCTCCTCAGTCCGGTGCTGCATCCGTGGTACGTCACCTGGATTCTCCCGGTCGCGGTCTGGCGCGGGCAGCATGCGTGGACGGTCCTCTCGCTCAGCGCGCTCTGCGGCCTGTTGCTGTGGGAGACCACGCCGCTGTGGCAGGCGTGGCAGCCGAATGTGCTCACGCGCGCGATGGTCGCCGCGCCGCCGCTGGTCGCGTGGTGGATTTGCAAGCCCCGATGAGCCTTCGCTGCGCCGACTACGATTACTCCCTCCCGCCGGAACTCATCGCGCGTCATCCGCTGCCGCGCCGCGAAGACTCGCGCATGATGGTGCTGCACTGCGAAGGCCAGCGCATCGAGCACCGCATGTTCCGTGAGTTTCCGTCGTTCGTTGGAACCGCGGACATCGTGGTGCTGAATGACACCCGCGTCATCCCGGCGAGCGTGCGGTCCGACGACGGGCGCATCGAACTACTCTTCCTCGAAGCCGTGCGCGAAAACGCGTGGAAGTGTCTGGTGAAACCGGGCCGCAAGATGCGCAAAGGCGCGCTGGTGCAGGTGCAAGGCGTCGCCGGTGTGGTCGCGGAGATTTGCGCCGAGGGCGAGCGTGTCATCGAATTTCGCGGCGAGATCGATCTGGAAAAGGCCGGCCAGGTTCCGCTCCCGCCTTATCTCAACCGCGACGCTGAGGCCGCCGACTCCGAGCGTTACCAGACCGTATTTGCGCGCGAGCCCGGCGCCGTCGCCGCGCCCACCGCCGGGCTGCACTTCACGCCGGAGATTCTCGCGCGCGTGCCGCACACCTTCCTCACACTGCACGTCGGCATCGGCACCTTCCGACCCGTGAAAGTGGGCGATCTGCGCGAGCACCGGATGCACTCGGAGCGCTTCCACATTTCGCCGTCGGCCGCCGCCGCCATCAATGCCGCCGCGCGCCGCATCGCCATCGGCACCACCACCGCGCGCGTGCTCGAAGCCCGCGGACTGCCGCTCGCTGCCGGCGCGGGAGCTACCGACATCTTCATCCACCCGCCACATGAGTTCCGCGCCGTCGAAGCGCTGCTCACCAATTTTCATTTGCCAAAGAGTACGCTGCTCATGCTCGCGAGCGCCTTCGCCGGCCGCGAATTTATCCTGCACGCTTACGAGGAAGCCATCCGCGAGCGCTACCGCTTCTACAGTTACGGGGACTGCATGCTGATCGCGTGACGGAGCGCCGCCGTCCTCGTGCGGCTCTCTCTTTCGAAGCGGCGCCCCGCACGCGTTTCCACGATGCCGCACGAGGGCGGCGGCGCTCCGCTTACGCCCGTCGCTCGCGGAAGAAGGACTGCAGGAGCGCCGCGGATTCCTCCTGCCGCACGCCTTGCGTGATCACGCACTGGTGATTGAGCCGCGGATGTTGGAGCAGATTCATGAGGCTGCCGCCGGCGCCGTCTTTCTCGGAAGGGCAGCCGAAGATTACGCGCCGCATCCGCACATGCACGAGCGCGCCGGCGCACATGGGGCAGGGCTCCTTGGTCACGTAGAGCTCGCACTCGTGCAGCCGCCAATCGCCCAGCACGCTCTCGGCTTGGGTGATGGCGAGCATCTCGGCGTGGGCTGTGGCGTCCTTGAGGGTCTCGACTTGATTGAAGGCGCGGGCAATGATGCGGCCTTCGTGGACGATGACGGCGCCGATGGGCACTTCCTCGCACTCCCACGCGCGGCGAGCCTGCCGGAGGGCTTCGCTCATGAAGTGCGAGTCGCTGTGGAGGTCGATGAGGTCCATGGAAGTGGGGAATGAAATGGAATGGCGCGTCTGCTCCCGACATTCCGTTTGCTTCGCGAGGGGAATAAGCTATCACTCCCGTCCCTTTTCCATCCCTAACCGCCGAGCACTTATGTCTATCATCGCCAAGATCAATCAGGAGCAAATGAAGAAGGAGCCCACGAAGTTCAACGTGGGCGACAGCGTGCGCGTGCATACCATCGTGAAGGAGGGCGAGAAGGAGCGCGTGCAGATTTTCACGGGCATCGTGATCGCGCGCAAAGGCACGCTCATCAATGCGACCTTCACGGTGCGGCGCATCAGCTACGGCGAAGGCGTCGAGCGCGTCTTCCCGCTGCACTCGCCGCGCATCTCGAAGGTGGAAGTGGAGACGCCCGGCACGGCGCGCCGCGCAAAGCTCAACTATCTGCGCAACCGCAAAGGCAAGCAGGCGATGGCAGTGCGGGAGAAGGTGTCGGCCAAAGCTTAGGCGGGAGGTGGAAGAGAGCGCGGGCCGGGAACTTGGCGGCGGGCTGCGGCTAAACGCCAAACGCCAACGGTGCGGCGTGATCGGAAAGTCCGTTTGAAGTTTGGCGTTTGGCGTTTGGATTGTGTCCGGCCTCTGGCAACAATCCGCACTTCAATCACGCAGCGACTCTCCCCTTACCCATGCCATGCACTTTCAAACACGAACGCAGCCTCCTGCGGCGCGGCCTTTCCTTCATCGCCGGCATCGATGAAGCGGGCCGCGGGCCTTTGGCCGGGCCGGTGGTGGCGGCGGCGGTGATCCTGCCAGCAGGCTTTCGCGACGCGGTGCTTGACGACTCGAAGAAGCTCTCGCCATCTCAGCGGGAAGATATTTACCGCGCACTCACGGGCCGCGCCGACGTGGTGTGGGCAGTGGCCATCGTCGGAAGCGAGGACGTCGATCGACTCAACATCCTGCAAGCCGCTCACGAAGCGATGCGGCGCGCCGTCTCCTTGCTCGCGCGCCGACCGTGTCACGTGCTCATCGACGGCAGGCCGGTGCGCCCTTTTCCGTATCCGCAGACTGCGCTCGTCGGCGGCGATGGGCTGAGTTTCAGCATCGCCGCGGCCAGCGTCATCGCAAAGGTGACGCGCGATCGGATCATGATCGAAATGGATGCGCGCCATCCCGGCTACGAGTTTGCGCGGCACAAAGGTTATTGCACCGCGGCGCATCTCGATAAGCTCCGCGCGCATGGGCCTTGTCCGATTCATCGGCGATCTTTTCTTCCCGTCCGGCAAGCGCTTTTCGCGAGCGAATGAATCGGACGATCCGCGGCACCGGCTCGGGCGCGAGGGCGAACGGCTCGCAGAGCGCCATCTCCGACGCCACGGCTACAAGATTCTCTACCGAAACTTCCGCGCCCCCCGCGGCGGCGAGGTCGATCTGGTGTGTCGCGACAAGACGTGCGACACGCTCGCCTTCGTGGAGGTAAAGACGCGCCGCAGCGAGGACTTCGGCACACCCGCCGAAGCCGTGAACCGCGAGAAGCAAGCGCTCATCGCGCGCGGTGCGATGGCCTGGCTGCGGTTGCTCGATCATCCGGAGATCAATATCCGTTTCGACATCGTCGAAATTCTGCTGAGCGAATCGGGGCCGGATGTTCGATTGATCAAAGACGCCTTCCCGCTTCCGAAACCGTATTTCTAAAGGCGCCACGCCACGGCGCTACGCCTCCAGATACTGCCGCAGCTTCTCCCGCAATTCCGTGCGCGCGCGGAAGAGCACGCTCTTCACCGCCGGCACGCTCAGGTCGAGGATTTCGCCGATCTCTTCGTACGAGATGTCGTCGTAACGCCGGAGGATCACTGCCATGCGCTGCGTCTCCGGCAATTCATCGATGGCCTTTTGAATCGCGGCCTGCATCTCGCGGTCGAGGAGCGTAATGTCGGGCGCCTTCGCGCCTGGATCCGCGGCCTGCATCGGGCGCTCGTCGTCGTCGTCGAAAGGCCGGTCCAGGGATTGCGCGGGGTGGCGTTTGCGGCGGCGGATTTCGTTGAAGACGAGGTTGCGCGTGATCTTGAAAAGCCACGTCGTGAACTTCGCCGTGGGCACATAGCGCCCCGCGCTTTTCCACACGCGGATGAAGACTTGCTGGGCGATGTCTTCGGCGTCCGATTCGTCGCCGAGCATCTTGGCCACCGTGCCGATAATGCGGTGCTGATGACACTCGATGAGCTCGCGCAGCGCCTCGGTGTCGCCCTCCTTTGCGCGCGCCATCCAGCGGAGATCCTGCGCGTTGGCGTCGGCGGGGGGATCAGCCTCGGGGCCGGGTTGGGGGCTCATGCGAAGGGCATCGGGAGGCGGCGATGATGAGGGACGGGGATGCTGCTTGCAAGGCGCGGTGGCGTAACCTAACTGTCACCGCGTTCTTAAGACGAATGACGATCGCAAAGCTCATCCCTCCGGACCTTCGCTCCATCTTCGACAGCGTCGCGGCGGGAGAAAGGATCGGCGTCGCGGACTGCGTGCGGCTCTACGAAACGCGCGACCTCAACGCCATCGGCGCAATTGCCAACATGGTGCGCGAACGCAAGAACGGCAACGTCGCCACTTACATCCACAACCAGTACATCAATTACTCAAACCTCTGCATCCTGCGCTGCGAGTTCTGCGCTTTCGGGGCGCGCAAACGCGAGGAGCACGCCTTCGAGATGAGCATCGATGAGATCGTGGAAAAAGCGCGCGCCGGCCTCGCGCTCGGCATCACCGAGATCCATATGGTCGGCGGCCTGCACCCCGCGCTGAAGGCCGAGTGGTATCTCGAACTCGTCGGCCGGCTGCGCGCGCTCGACCCGAATTTTTTTGTGAAAGCATTTACCGCCGTCGAGATCCGCCATCTCGCCGAGCGCGTCTTCAAAATGCCGCTGCGCGAGACCATGGAGACGTTGCGCGAGGCCGGCCTGTGCGCGATCACCGGCGGCGGCGCCGAGATATTCGATCCCGAGGTGCGGGAAAAAATTTGCCGCGGCAAAGAGAGTGCCGAGGAGTGGGCCGAGGTGCATCGCATCTGGCACGCGATGGGCATGCGCAGCACTGCCACCATGCTCTTTGGCCACATCGAGACGCACGCGCACCGGGTCGATCACCTGCGCCGGCTCCGCGAATTGCAGGATGAAACGCACGGCTTCACCGGCTTCGTTCCCTTTGCCTTCGAGCCCGAAGGCGCGCGGCCCGCGCTGCGCGGCATCCGCAAGGCGACGGCATTTGAAGAGCTGCGCAACCTCGCCGTGTCGCGCATCTACCTCGATAATTTCGACCACATCACCGCCTACTGGGTGAGCCTCGGCCTCCCGCTCGCGCAGCAGGCGCTCAACTACGGCGTGGACGATTTGCACGGCACGATCATGGAGGAAAAGATCTTCCACATGGCCGGAGCGACCACGCCGCAGCAGCAGAGTTGCGCGGCGCTGGAAAAAGCGATCCGCGAAGCCGGCCGCGAACCGATGCAGCGCGACACGTGGTATCGGCGCATCGCCCCCACTTGGCACCGCGCGCCGGAGCTGGCCGTCGCGTGACAGCGAAGAAATGACAAATGACGAATGACGAATGACGAATGATCGAGCCTTCGTCATTCGTCATTCGTCATTCGTCATTCCCAGCGCTCGCGGGGCTGCGCATCGGCTGCGTGCAGTATCTCAATTCGCGGCCGCTCATCCACGGCTACGCGGGGCCGGTGAAATTCGATCATCCTTCCGGCCTTGCGCGCGATCTCGCCGCGGGCGCGCTGGATGCCGCGCTGGTGCCGGTCTTCGAGGTGTTGCGCGATCCGCGCTATCTGCTGGTCGATGACGTGGCCATCGCGAGCGACGGCCCGGTCTTCAGCGTCTTCCTCGCGCACCGCGCGCCGCTGGCGGAGGTGCGGACCGTGGCGCTCGATCCGGCGTCGCTCACCTCGGCGCATCTGCTCCGGGTCCTGCTCGCGGAATATCACGGACTGCATCCGCGCTACGTCGAGGAGCATGACGGGCCCGACGCACGGCTGCTCATCGGCAATCAAGCCATTGCCTTCCGTCTCGCCGACGCGGGCCGCCACGAGTTGCTCGATCTCGGCGGAGAATGGCAACGCTGCACGGGATTGCCATTCGTGTATGCCGTGTGGGCCTTGCGCCCCGGGCTCGCCGACGCGGGCGCGGCGGCCGCGGATTTCCGACGGCTCAAATGCGAAGGCATCGCCGCGATCCCCGCCATCGCCGCCGCCGATGCCGCCCACCCGCGCGAAGTGGCCGCACGTTATCTCACTCACCACATCCGCTTCGATCTCGGCGCTCGCGAAAAAGCGGGGCTCGCGAAATTCGGCGAGTTGTGCGCGCAAGCCGGCTTCATTTCGCGCATCTCGGGGTCGCTGACTTTTGTGTGAGCGCTCCGGGGGAGCGCGCGCGTCCCGCGGGCTGGTCGGGGCGTCCTCGCCACGACGAACTTTCCGAGGCGTGCGATTCACGCAAGAGCTCCGCGCCTGGAAGACATGCCGGTAGGTCTTCATGCGCGGAGCTCTTGCCGAGGCCGGGCTTTTCAAAAGTCCGTCGCGGCGAAGACGCCGCGACCAGCGCGCGAGACGCGGCGCGCTCCCCAGAACTTCGCGTCCCTCGTTTTACGGATTTACGAAAATCCGGTCGCAACTCGGGTCGATGACTTGCGAGCCGGGCGGAATGCCGCGCACGTCGATGATGTGGTAGGGCCGATACGGGCTGGCCACAAAGCCGGGTTGCCGTGTGAAGCGGGCCTCCGGGTAGCGCGGCTCGCCGCGGTAGCCGCCCGCGTCGTAGTAGCCGCGGTCGTAAGCGTCGCGGCGATCGCGTTGCACGATCTTGCCGAGCAGATAGCCCGCGCCGGCGCCGATGGCCGCGCCGCCCAGCGCGTCGCTGCCTCGGCCGTGCAATGCGCCACCGATGGCCGCGCCAGTGGCGGCACCGGCCAGAGCGCTTTCACCGGGAGTCTCGCAGCCCGTAAAGCCGAGCGCGGTAATGAGGGAAAGAGAGACGATGGGAATGAGCTTTTTCATGAAGTCGGATTTTTATCGCCGGTTTCTCGCGGCGCGCAAGCTGGGCTTTGCCTCACAAATTGCACGCGCAACATTTGCCATGCGACGAGGGCGCCCTTTGTCCATCGGCTCAGCCGATAGCGCCGGTCGTACACGCGGAATCCGTCGCGGCGCATCTTCCGCAGCAGTGCGCAATACACCACGCGCATGATCTCCGCGGCGATCATCGCACGACGTTCATGGCGCGGCAGCCCACTCTCGGCGGCGTGGTAAAAGCCCAGCGCGCGCTGCGCCTGCCATTCCATGAGCGCGCGGAAGGCGTCGTTGCGGCGGCGCCCGGCGAGGTCGCTCAACGTGTAGCCGAAGCGCTCCATTTCCTCGCGCGGCAAATAAACACGGCGGTCCTCGGCGAAGTCCTGTCCCACGTCGCGCAGGATGTTTGTGATTTGCAGCGCGAGCCCGAGGTCGAGCGCGTAGCGATGGCAGGCCGGATCGCGCGCGCCGAAAATCTCGACGCTCACCAGTCCCACCACGCTGGCGACGCGGTGGCAATAAAGCCGCAGCTCATCCCAGGTCTCGAAGACGGTGCGATCGAGATCCATCTCCACGCCGGCGATGATTTCGTGAAACTGCGCGACCGGCAGCCGGTACTTCGCGATGAGCGCTCGCACCGCGGCTGCGAGCGGTGGCTCCAGGGAGACCGGTGCGCACACGGCCTGCCGCCACACATCGAGCGCGGCCCGGCGCGCGGCCTCGGGCTGGCCCGCGGCGTCGGCGATGTCGTCGATGACGCGGCACCACGCGTAGAAGGTGGTGATGTCGCCGCGCCGCTCGGGCGCGAGTGCGATGAAGGCCAGCGCGAGGTTCGACTTGCTGGCGCGCGTGATCTCGGCGGCGGTCGGCGCGTTCACGGGCGCGGCAAAATTTCCGAGTCTGCGCGCAGTGCGCCTTCCACAAAATCGAACACGCGATCGCCGGCCTCGGCCAGCATCGCTTCCGAAGCCGTCGCGACGATCGCCGTCCGATAACGCTCCGCGGCGCGGCGAAGAAGCGCGGTGAATTCGCGCAGTTCGCCGCCCGCGAGCTCAGCGTCGAGATTTTCCACGAGCACCATGGCCGGCTCGTTCACGAGCGCGCGCGCGAGGGCCACCCGGAATTGCGCGTCGAGCGGCAATCCCGCCGCGGAGCTCTCCGCGGCGGCGGAGAGCCCCACGAAATCCAGCGCCGCATCCGAGCGTCGCCGCGCTTCCGCCGGCCCGACTTGCGAGACTTTGAAAAGCGGCATCGCGACGTTTTCGAGCAGCGTGAACCCAGCGAGCAGAAAGGGCGCGGCGAAGACGAAGCCGCACTGCCGGCTGCGCAGCACCGCGCGCGCGGCGTCGTCGAGACCGCGGGTCGGCACGTCCGCGACGAGCACGTCACCGCGGTCGGGCCTCTCCATCAAACCGAGCAACCGCAGCAGTAAACTTTTCCCCGCCCGCACATCGCCTCGAAGAAGATGAAAATCGCCGCGCTCAAACAGGGCGCTGACCCGGTGCACGGCCGCGCCGTCTTCCCCGATGCGGGAGACATCGCGAAGCTCGATGGCAGGCGAGAAGGCAGCGCTCACTACGGGGAGTTTGTAGCCCCGCAGCCTGGCAGGCTGAAAGGCAAGAATCGTGGAGTGCCGCAATCTTGTGGCGCGGCAGGGCGGGAATTTGGTCGAGGTCCACCAATTCACGGATTCGCAAGCGGGTTGGTTCTTCGCGCGTGAAGCACTTCCACACGCGGGACGATCTCGTGCGACTGGGTCGGGACTGCGAGCGCCTCGCCCTCGCGCGCAGCGTGCGCTGGCACCTCCCCGACCGCGTGCTCATGCACGGCGGCAAGACGGTGGTGTTTCGGGACTGACGGGAGAGTTGAGTGTTGAGAGTTGAGTGTTGAGTGGCGTTTTATCGCGCTGCCGCGCGCATCGGCCGCGCGGCGCCACTCAACACTCATCTCTCATCTCTTCCGCGAAGTTCATCCTCCAGGTCTGCAAAGGGCTCATCCGCGCGCAGCGGGCGCGGCGCACTCTGATGTTTTACAGCTTGCTCTTCGCGCTCGTGCTCCTTTTCGCCGGCGCGACTTTGCTGGAAGAACGGCTCCGGGAGCATCCGTTTGTTTTCCTGCTCTACTGGGCTGCATGCGCGTGGATCACTCTGCTCGCCGTATTGCTTGCCATCTTCGATCTGCTCGTCATCCGAGCCGCCGTGCGGGCCGAGCGCGACCGCATCCAACGCGAATACCTGGAACGCCCCCATGATCCGGACGCGCGCTGAAAGGGAAAAGCTCGAGCAGGAGACGCTCGCGCCTTACGCGCAGCGGTCGGGTGAATCCGCCGGACGCGCGCATCCCGAGCCGCCGCACCCTTATCGCACCGAGTATGAGCGCGACCGCGCGCGGATCATTCATTCACGCGCCTTCCGCCGGCTCGAATACAAGACTCAAGTCTTCCTCAACGGCACCGGCGATCACCTCCGCACGCGGCTCACGCACACCATGGAGGTGGCCTCCATCAGCCGCACCATCGCCCGCGCGCTCGCGCTCAATGAAGACCTGGCCGAGGCCATCGCGCTCGCCCACGATCTCGGCCACCCGCCGTTTGGACACTCCGGGGAAAAGACGCTCGATGCGCTCATGCGCGGGCACGGTGGATTCGATCACAACATGCAGAGCCTGCGCATCGTCGAAGTCGTCGAGGCCAAGTATCCGCGCTTCGCCGGGCTCAATCTTTCGTGGGAAGTGCGCGAGGGTTTGCGGAAGCACGCGAAGTTTTACGATCCGCCGCCGCGACGCAGCGGTGAAAAGCACCCGAGCCCTTCGCTCGAAGCGCAGATCGCGAACCTTGCCGACGAGATCACCTACTACAGCCACGATCTCGACGACGGGCTCGACTTTCATCTCGTCACCAGCGAGCAGCTCGGCGCGCTCGATGGCTGGCGGCACAGTCACGAGGAAGTGCGCGGGCATTTTCCAAAGCTCAAAGGCAAGGCGCTCCACGGTTACGTGATCCGGTGCCTCATCGACCGCCAGGTCCAGGATGTCATCGGCACCAGCGCCGCGCTCATCGATGCCGCGGGCGTGCGGAGCGCCGCCGAAGTGCGCGCGCGGCCCAGGCCGCTCATCCGCTACAGCGCGCCTTTGCTGCGGGCCAATCGCGAGTTGCGAAAATTTCTCTACCAGAATCTCTACTACCATCCGCGTGTGGCGGGAGCCAATGACCGCGCGTGTCAGCGGCTGCGCGATGTCTTCGGCGCATACCTCCGCGACGCAAAGCTGCTCGGCCAGGCCACGGCGCGGCGAGTCCGGCGCGACGGGCTGCATCGCACCGTGTGCGATTACCTCTCGGGCATGACGGATCGCTACTTGATCGAAGAGCACGCGCGGCTCTTTGAAAAAGCGTAAAGGCTCGAGCGGGGGGACGAGGCCGTCCGCGCTCCATCGCGCGCTCACTCCCTCTCCGCCGAGAGGTGCCGGATGAGCAGCCGCAGCCGTTCGCCCACGCGCAGCTCCTCGAGCACGGCCTGCCGCCGGGCGGCATCGCGCAGGAAAGTGTGCGCGATCACATCGCAGAGCACCGATGGGTCGTCGATCTTCGCGAGCTTTTCATCGAACTCCTCCGGCACCTCCGCGCCCGCGGCACGCGCTTGATCGCAGAGCTGCCGGGCCCGGGCGGTGAGCGCATCGGCGGAAAATTCCTCCGCCGGCTCGGAGCGCAGCTCGCGCAACTCGGCGATCCGGAATGGCGCGTCTTGCACGAACCCGGTGAAGCGCACGCGGGCGAGCCCTTGCAGGATGAGATGCGAAGTGCCGTCGTCGTGGCCCACGCAGGCCCGCACCATGCCGAGACCCGCGGTGTGATGAAAATCGTGCGCGGTCGCGGCCTCGCTCACGCCGGGTTTCATAAGCGCGATGCAAAACATCCGCTGGCGTTCGAGCGTCCAGGCGAGCATCTCGCGATACCGCGGCTCGAAGATGAAGAGCGGAACGAGCGCGTTGGGAAAAAGCAGCGCATCGGGCAGCACCATCACCGGCGCGGTGCGCGGGAGGTTGAAGGTCTGGTCGCCGATGTTTTTCACGAGGTGCTCAGTGGATACGTTTGTGCGGCGGTTGCGGATGGCAACACTGTGGCATAAGGCTCGCGCGTGCGCGCCGCGGAACATGCTGCCGGCTTTGAACTCGTGACGCTGAAATCCAGCGCGGTGTGCGTGCGCTCGCGCGAGCACGGGGAGGTGTTTCATCCGGGCATCGGTCCGATGGCTGAGGCGAGCGCGTTGCACGTGCAGGGCCAGCGACTGGCGGAGCGTGCGAGGCGCGTCGCGGGCCGGTTTGTGATTTGGGATGTGGGGCTCGGTGCGGCAGCAAATGCGGTGGCGGCGATCGAGGCGCTGCGCGATGTGGAGGCGGAGATCGAGATGCACAGCTTCGATCGTTCGCTGGAGGCGCTGGAGTTTGCGATTGCTCACGACGAAGCGCTCGGATATCCGGCGCGGCATCGCGCGGCCCTGGAGCAGTTGCTCGCGGAGCAAGGCTGCGAGCCGATCGCGGGGCGAGGCGGCTTTCTGTGGCGCGCACACGTGGGCGACTTTCGCGAGACCCTGTGCGACGCGCCGGCGCCGGACGCGATTTTCTACGACCCGTATTCGCCGCGCGCGAATCCCGAATTGTGGACGCTCGAACATTTCTCCCGACTCCATGCGCGCCTCGATGCGGCGACTCCGTGCCTGCTCACCAATTACACGCGCTCGACTTCGGTGCGCGTGACGTTGCTGCTCGCGGGCTTCCACGTAGGCCGGGGCGGCGCGACGGGTGAAAAAAACGAGACGACCGCCGCCGCGAATGCCCCAGAGTTGCTCGCCGCGCCGCTCGGCGCCGGATGGCTCGCGCGCGTCGAGCGCTCCACGCGGGCCGCGCCGCTGCGGGAAGAAGGCACGCATCGCGGGCCGATCGCCGAGGCCGATTGGCAGAGGATCCTAGGGCATCCGCAATTTGCGTCGTAGCTGCGGCGCCCACGCCGCAGCTACGTGAAAAAAAGCGAAGGCGCCCCCGTTTGCCGGGAGCGCCTTCAAGTGGTGGTTGACGATAAGCCGAATTCTGTCCCTCCGCGGTTGCCCGCGGATTGGATGATCATTTCTCTCGCGCCGCTCGCGCGGCACGCCCCGTTCTCACAGGATGCGACTAATACCCGGGAGCTGCGCCGCATTGAGCGGAGCGGGTCAGGCGGCCCGTGCTCCCTGTTGTGTCTTGCACCGCATGGGGTTTTTCGTGCCCCGGCACTTGCGCGCCGGGCGGTGGGCTCTTGCCCCGCCTTTTCACCCTTGCCGCCGCACGTCTTGCGACGCGCGGGGCGGTCTGTTTTCTGTGACACTTTCCGTCGCGTCCCGCTTGGGCGGGGCGCTCCCGCGTGTTCTACGCGGCATGCTGCCTGAGGGTGTTCGGACTTTCCTCCCGCGGCGGGCGCCGCGAGCGATCATCTGTCAACCGGCGCGGACTATGACAGGAAGGACGCGAACGGCACGAAGGATTTTTAATTTCCCGCCTTGCCGGTGAGGCCGGCGTCTTGCAGTGCGGTGAAGACTTCTTTTGAATTGAAGTCGCCTTTGACCTCGAAGGACTTCGCATTTTTTTCCGCGGTGTTGGAGGTCACGCCTTTCACGCTCTCGAGCGCTTTTTCGACGGCGGTTACGCATTTGCCGCAGCACAGGTGGACGTCGTTGACGGTCAGCGTGCTGACCTTCGCGTCCTTCGAGCCGCTGTTGTCGCGGAGCTTGATGGCGGGGTCCGCGCTCTTGCCGTAGTAGCCGGCGGCGACGAGCGCATCCACGGCGTTCTGCACGGCGGCGGCATCTGAGCCGGTGAGGATGACGGTGCGGCCGGGCGCGTCGCACTCGGCGGTGACGCCGGGGACTTTGCCCACGGCTTTTGCGACGCCGTTGACGCAGCTCTTGCAGCAGAGATGCACGTTGGTGAGCTTGGCGGATTCGGCGCGGGCGACGAGGGCGAGCGCGGCGGTGACGAGGACGGCGAGGAGGGATTTGTTCATGTCCCTCCATGATCTGCGCGCCGCTTTTTCCAAAGACGTTTTCATTTGAGCCACCGGGCGCGCGGCCTAGATTCCGCGTCCACTTGCCATGGCTCTTTCGTTTGCGACTCGCTCCAACTCCGATCTGCTCGACCAAAATTATGAGCTCTGGCGCAAAGACCCGGCTTCGGTGGACGCGACCTGGGCGGCGTTCTTCGAGGGCTTCGAGCTCGGCAACACCGCCTCGAACAAGAACGGTTCCGGCTCAGCGCCCGCGGTGGACACGTCGCTGCAGACGCGCGTGGACGGCCTCGTGTATGCCTACCGCACGCTCGGCCACACCATCGCGCAGCTCGATCCGCTGGCGCATGAGACGCCGCGCAATCCGCTGCTGAGCTTGCGCGAGCTGGGCTTCGCGGAAAAGGATCTCGACATCACGGTGGGCTCGAAATTTTACCTCGGCGGCCAGCGCATGAAGCTGCGCGAGATGATCGCCTCCATCGAGTCGATCTACTGCCGGCACATCGGCGTCGAGTTCATGCACCTGCAAAATCCGCGCGTGCGCAATTGGGTGCGCGAGAAGATCGAGAGCCAGACGCCGGAGGCCGCGATCTCCGCGCCGGTGCAGCGCCGCATGCTGCGCCAGCTCGCGAAAGTCGAGAGCTTCGAACATTGCCTCCACAAGAAATACGTGGGGCAAAAACGCTTCTCGCTCGAAGGCAGCGAGGCGCTCATCACCGCGCTCTACGGCGTGCTCGAGACGGCGCCGGAGCGCGGGGTCGAGGAGATTTGCATGGGCATGTCGCACCGCGGACGGCTGAGCGTGATCGCGGAATTCTTGCGCAAGCCGTTCCGGCTTTTGTTCGCGGAGTTTTCGGAAAATTTTCAGCCGAACGCGACGCTAGGCGACGGCGATGTGAAGTATCACCTCGGCTACGCGATCACCCGCAAGCTCAAGACCGGCTAGAAGGTGGAGGTGCGGCTCTCGGCCAATCCGAGCCATCTGGAAGCGGTCGATCCCGTGGTCGAAGGCATGGCTCGCGCGCGGCAGCGCATCCGACAGGACACCGAGGAGCGGCGCAAAGTCATCGCGGTGCTCGTGCACGGCGACGCGGCGTTTGCCGGGCAGGGCGTGGTCGCGGAGACACTCAACATGTCGCAGCTCGCGGGCTATCGCACCGGCGGCACCATTCACCTCATCGTCAATAATCAGATCGGTTTCACCACGCTGCCGGAGGATGCGCGCTCGTCGCGTTACTGCACCGATGTCGCGAAGATGATCGAGGCGCCCATCTTTCACGTGAATGGCGACGATCCCGTGGCGGTGCGCTTTCTGGCGGAGCTCGCGCTTGAGTTTCGCCAGACCTTTAAGCGCGACGTGGTCATCGACATCGTGTGCTTCCGCCGCTTCGGGCACAACGAGGCCGACGATCCCGTCTCGACGCAGCCGGCGATGTATCGCGACATCAACACGCACCCGAGCGTCGGCACTACTTTTCAACAGCGACTCCTCGCCGATGGCACCATCTCCGCGGACGACGCGGCGGCGCTGGAAAAAGAAATGGCCGAGCGCCACGACCGCGCGCTTTCTGAAGTGAAAGACGCCGAGAAGGACAAGACCCTCGATCGCTTCACCGGCTCGACGGCGGTGGTGCAGCCGCCGTATTCGCACGCGCCGGTGGAGACCGCGGTGCCGCGGGAAAAGCTCGCGCTCATCGCGCAGGCGCTCACGACGGTGCCGGCGGGCTTTGCCGTGCAAAGCAAGCTGAAGACCTTTGTGCTCGAGAAGCGCGCGAAGGCTTGGGCCAATGAAGGGCCCTTCGACTGGGCTTACAGCGAAGCGCTCGCGATGGGTTCGCTGCTGCTCGACGGCATCCCCGTGCGGCTCAGCGGGCAGGACTGCGGGCGCGGCACCTTCAGCCAGCGCAACGCATTTCTCTACGATCAGAAAACGGGCGAACGCTATTGCCCGCTCCGGCACATCGCGCCGGAGCAGGCGCGGTTGTGCATCTACGATTCACTGCTGAGCGAGGCGGCGGTGCTCGGATTCGATTACGGCTACTCGCTCAATTATCCCGACCTGCTCTGCATGTGGGAGGCGCAATTCGGCGATTTTTCCAACGGCGCGCAAGTCATCATCGACCAGTTCATCGCCGGCGCGGAATCGAAGTGGCAACGGCCCAGCGGCATCGTGCTGCTGCTGCCGCACGGCTACGAAGGCCAGGGCCCCGAGCATTCGAGCGCGCGCATCGAGCGCTTCCTGCAGCTTTGCGCGGAGGACAATCTGCAAGTGTGCAATCTCACCACGCCCGCGCAGCTCTTCCACTTGCTGCGGCGGCAGATGATGCGGCCCTTCAAGAAGCCGCTGGTGATCGCGACGCCCAAGTCGCTGCTGCGCGCGGAGGCCGCCGTGTCGCGGCTCGCGGACCTCACCGCTGATCGCTTCCACGAAATCCTGCCCGACTCTTTCGACGGCAAGCCTGCCTCGGTGAAGCGCGTGATCCTGTGCTCCGGCAAAGTGTACTACGACCTGCTCGCCTTTCGCGCGGAGAACAACATCGGCAACACCGCGCTCATCCGCATCGAGCAGCTTTACCCGCTCCACGAAGCCGCGCTCAAGGAAGCCGTCGCGCCTTTCACCAACTTGGAGAAACTCGTGTGGTGCCAGGAAGAATCGCTGAACATGGGTGCGTGGACTTTCCTCGCGCCGCGGCTGCGCGATCTCTTCCCTATCCCGCCGCGCTACGCCGGCCGCGACGCCAGCGCGAGCCCGGCAGTCGGCTCGCTCGGAATTCACAAGCTCGAGCAGCGCCGGCTGGTCGAGGAAGCGTTCACGGTGTGAGCCCTTTTCTTGACGTCGTTTCCGTGGGTGGGATTATCCCACCATGATCCTGACACTCGATTCCAAGCGGCGCCTCACTGTGCCAGCGACGCTGGCGCCCGCCTCGCCAGGCGACGTCTTCGAGGCGCGCTACGATGAGGATGAAGACGAGATCGTGCTGCGGCGCGTGAAACGCAAGGCCAATTGGCTCGACGTATGGAAACGCTGCCCAGTGCCGATGGACGACCTCCCCGCGCGCAGCCGCGAGCATCCGAGGAAACCCAAGCTGTGAGCTGGCTGTTGGATGCCGATGTGTTGAGTCAGCCGGCGAAGAGCCGCGGCCATCGCGCGGTGATCTCGTGGCTGGAACGCGAGCAAGCCGACTCGTTCACGAGCACGGTGGTGATTGCCCAAATCGCCTACTGGGTGCGGACCAGGGAAGGCCGCTCGCGGGAAAAGCTGCAGCGCTGGCTGCGGCAGGCGATCGACGCTCTGGAAGGGCGCATCCTCAGCTTCAATCTCGCCACCGCTCACGTCTGGGCGGAGCAGAAATTTGTGCTCTCTCTCGCGGGCCAGTCGATGCCCGTCGAGGACAGCTTGATCGCCGCCACCGCGCGACGCCACCGCCTCACGATCGTCACGGGCAACGACAAAGACTTTCGCCGGCCGGGACTCAAGGTCTTCAATCCATTCAAAGAATTGCCCGGCTCGTAGGCCTTTCGGGGCTTTCCAATGCGATGAACTGAATCCTCAATCCGAACATGAGCATCGAAGTCAAAATCCCGGCAGTCGGCGAATCCATCACCAGCGGCGTGCTCTCGACGTGGCACAAGAACGACGGCGACATGGTGAGCGCGGGTGACGTGCTTTTCACACTCGACACGGATAAGGTCTCTACCGAGATCACCGCCGAACGTGCCGGTGTGTTGCGCACGAAAGTCGCCGCGGGCGCAGAGGTGAAGATCGGTGAAGCCGTGGCGACGATCGAGGAAGGCGGAGCGGAGAAGGCGGAAGCTCAGACGTCAGACGTCGGACGTCAGACATCGGAAGAGACTGCGGAGAAACCAGCGCCCGCGCCTGCGCTCGCTGTCGTTTCCGAAGAGCCCGCGCCCGTCGCTGATGGCCGCACGACGCGCAAAAAGATGTCGCCCTTACGCCGCAAGATCGCGCAGCAACTCGTGGCCGCGCAGCACACCGCCGCGATCCTCACCACGTTCAACGAAGCCGACATGAGCGCCGTGATGCGGCTGCGCGGCGAGATGCAGGAGGCCTTCACCAAGGACCACGGCGTCAAGCTCGGCTTCATGTCCTTCTTCATCAAAGCCGTCGTGAGCGCGCTCAAGGCCGTGCCCGCGATCAACGGACGCATGGACGGCGAAGACTTTGTGCAAAACGAGTACTTCGACATCGGCGTCGCCGTCGGCACCGAGCGCGGGCTGGTGGTGCCCGTCATCCGCGATGCCGAGCGCAAGAGCTTCGCCGACATTGAGCGCGACCTCGCCGCCTTCGCCGGCAAAGCGCGCGAGGGCAAAATCAAAATCGAAGACTTGAGCGGCGGCGTTTTCACCCTCTCGAACGGCGGCATCTACGGCTCGCTCCTCTCCACGCCGATCCTCAATCCGCCACAGAGCGGCATCCTCGGAATGCACAAAATCCAGGAGCGCCCCATCGCCGAACGCGGCCAGATCGTCATCCGCCCGATGATGTATCTCGCGCTCAGCTACGACCACCGAGTCGTCGATGGCCAGCAGGCCGTCACCTTCCTCGTCCGCGTGAAAGATTGCATCGAGCAACCCGCGCGCCTGTTGCTGGAACTCTGAGCCCGCCACCGATGCTGGCCTTTTCTCCGCGCGTGCAACCCGCGCAAGAGCGTTCATGGCCGGTGGTCAATCTGCGCGCTTCAACCGGGCCTTCTCCCCCGCTTTTTGTCGGGGAATCGCGGCGCGGCCGCTCGGTTTGGCGGGATCGTAATTCGCGTTTGGGCGTCGGATAGATTGCGCCGACTTGTTTCTGCCACGCGTGCAGTTCGGCGCGGAGTTCCCCGACGCGCCGCGGCTCGCGCGCCGCGAGGTCAGTGGTCTCGCTGAGGTCGCGCGCGAGATTGAAGAGCTCCACGCGGTTGTCTTCCTGCCACTCGATGAGTTTCCAGTCGCCGCGCCGGACCGCCGCGGCGGGTGCGCCGCCTTGATTGTTATAGTGCGGAAAATGCCAGAACAACGGCCGCTCCGGCAGCTCGCCGCCGCGCAGCAGCGGCACCAGGCTCAGGCCATCGAGCGTTTGCCCGGGCCGCGGCTTTGCACCGGCGGCTTCGAGCAGCGTCGGAAAAAAATCGGGACTGCACATCGGCGTGTCCACGACCGCGCCGGGCTTGGCGACGCCGGGCCAGCGCACGATCAGTGGCTCGCGAATGCCGCCCTCATACAACCAGCCCTTGCCGGCGCGCAGCGGGAAGTTCGAGGTGGGCCGGCCTTCGCTGGTGGATAGGCCGCCGTTGTCGCTCGTGAAAATGACGAGTGTATTTTCGCTCAAGCCGAGTTCGTCCAGCTTCGCCAGCACCTTGCCGATGGCGAGGTCCACGCCTTCGACCATCCCGGCGTAAACAGGATGCTCCTGCGTGAGCCGCACGTCGCGCTCCGCCTCGCGTCCCAGCTTCTCGACGAGGCCGAGGCGCTCGCGTTTCTCCTCGTATTTCTTTTTCAAATCCGCGCGCGTCATCATCGGATTGTGCACGTCATAAAACGAAAAATAGGCGAGGAACGGGCGGTCCTTGTTTTTTTCGATGAACGAAATCGTCTCGTTGGCGAGCCGATCCGGCATGTGTTCGCCCACGGGGCCGTCGGGCAGGCGCGGATTGCCGTAGGGCGACAAATATGTCGGTGGATGGCCCCATTCCGTGCCGCCGAGGTTCACATCGAAGCCTTGATTCTCCGGCCAGAAACCCTCCGGCCCCAGATGCCATTTGCCCGCGAAAAACGTCGCATAGCCCGCGGCCTTCAGCGCCTTGGCCAGCGTCGGAGTTTCGAGCGGCAGCCGGTCGGAATACGTCGCCGGCATCATCTTCGTGTTGCGGGCCCAATCCATCCCGCCCGGCTGGCCGATGGCCTCGGAGATGCCGAAGCGCTGTGGCCATTGCCCGCTCATGATGCTCGCGCGAGTCGGCGAACAAATCGGCGCGGCGGCATAAGCGGCGGTGAACCTCGCGCCCTCGCGCGCGAGCCGGTCGATGTTCGGAGTCTCGTAAAACGTGCTCCCATAACAGCCGACATCGCGCTGGCCAAGGTCGTCCACGAGGAACAAGACAATGTTGGGCCGGCGCGCTTCGGCAGCGGCGAAGCAGACACTGAGGCCAACGAAGATGCAGAGATGGAGTAACCAGCGCGGGGCGCTCATGGAGATCGGCGCTTGCCGAGAAAGATGCCGGCGTGGCGCGCGGTCGTGTTCATGGTCGTCTTGAGAGTTACGTGCGCGATCACTTTTTCCGTACTTGATCGACAAACTCGATCAGCGCCTCCGTCGCCGGATCGCCGGGCAGGCCGAGGTTGTCATTGAGAAGGACGTGGTGGGTGTCCTTCGCCCCGAAAACTTTCGCGGGGATACCGGCGTCCTTTAGCACCGCGCCGAGACGAAACGCTTGTGCGCTCGTGTCAGGTGAACCTGCGACGTGGAGGATCAGGAATGGCGGGATGCCCTTGCCCTTCGCCACGTGCGTGACGGCGGAGAAGTCGCGATGCTTCTCGGGATTGTTGCCGAACTTCTCGCGATGCCCAAACTTCGGCTGCGGCTGTCCGTGCACACGCCGGCGCGTCTCGTCGGTTTCGATGATGGCCGGCACGTCGTAGGTGTCGCCATCCACGGGCACGCAACCGATGAGGACATCGAACGAAATGCCCTCGGCCTTCAAGTAGCGGTCATCGGTGCAGAGGAGCGCGGCGAGCTGCGCGCCCGCCGAATGGCCGCCGACGAGCACGCGCTTGGGATCGCCGCCATACTCGGCGATGTGATCGTGCAGCCAGCGAAATGCCTTCGCGACATCGCCAATGAGCGTGCCCATGTCCACGTCCGGCAGCAGCCGATAGTTCGTGGAGACAAAGACGAAGCCTTTGTCCATGAAGGCCCGCGGCTTGGTCTTCACGTCGGCCTTGTCGCCCGCCTGCCATCCGCCGCCGTGAATCCAGAAAACCACGGGCAGGTTCTTCGCGCCATCGGGTGCGTGGACATCGAGCATCTGCCGCTGGTTCGCTGGCTCGATGTAGGGGATGTCGCGCTTGACGTTTTCGGCCTGCGATGCCGACAGGAGTGCGGAGGCGAGGGTGAGAATCGGGAGCGTTTTCATGGTGGGTTGGAACCTGCGGTAGCCTTCATGCCGGCGATCCACTGCGCGAGCAAGGCGGTACCGTCGGGATCGGGTTTCGAGGTGCCGATCGGCGGCATCTGGCCGGGGCCGCGCACGGCAGGGCGATAGATGAGCAGCGAGCGTCCCGGTGCGCCGGGCGCGATGAGCCTGGCATCGGGGATGCCGAAGGTGGTGTGGAGGGGCGGAGCGTCGATCGCGCCCATGCCGGTGTCGGCAAAGTGGCTGGCGAGTTGCATGGTCGAGTTGCCGCCGCCGCTCCGCACGTGGCAGTGCGAGCAGTTTGCGTGGAGGTAGGCGCGGGCGCGAGCGGGCAGGGGGGCGCGCGCGTCCCCGGGGTCCGCGATGCGCGGCAATGTCTCCGCCGCGTGCGGCAGGAGCGGGCTGTCCTTTGCGGGTTCGCGCTGCATGTCGGCGCGCAAGACGAGGTCGAGCTTTGCCTGCACCGCAGTATCGCTGAGAGATCCTCTCTCAAACTCCCTGCGCCACTCGGCTTGCTCGGTGGCCGCGTGATTGAACTTGAGCAGCCCCTCGCGTTCCCAGCGCGCGAGCTGATCGCCCCGATTGAGCTGCACGGTGCTGAGGCCGAGCACGAAGTTGGCGGCGCGGCTGTGGCACAGCGCGCATTCCTGCCGCGACGGGATGCGCCAGCCTTCGCGCGTTTCGCCCGCCGCGGGCGCGAGCGTTGCATCGGTCTGCGCGTCGTTCCACGCGTAGCTGTACCCGGCCCATTCGTTCTGCTGGCGCAGGAGCACGCGCGTTTCGATGCGCCGGTGGTCCAGCGTCAGCGTTTGCACGATGGCTGTGCCTTCGGGGAAATTCCAGCCGCCCTGCTCGATGGCTTCCATGCGCTCGACGCCGGGCAGCGCGATGCAGCGTTCGCTCGTTGCGCCATCGTGCCAGGCCGGCGCGTTCACCTCGTAGCGGATCAGCGCGGCGTGCGGTTGCAGCTTCGTGGTGTCGGTGAAGAGGCCTGTCTCGCTGAGCTTCGGGGGAAATGCGGCGGCGAGCTTCGCTGGCGGCGCGCGCTCGAGCCAATGGATCGCGTTGCCGTTGTAATCCACGACGAGGATGTCGCCCTGCGGCGTCTCGCAAAAGTGGGTGATGCCAAACGGCGTGTCCGCAATGCACTCATCGCTCACGAGCTTTCCGCAGCTCTGCTTCGCCGCCCAAATCTGCCCGGTGCTGTAGTCGCCGTAGATGTAGGCGCCAGCGAGGTCGGGAAACTTCGCGCCGCGATAGACGATGCCGCCGGTCAGCGAACGAAAGTCGGTGTGGGCATGCTCGATGAGCGGCTTGGTGAACGGAGTGGGACCGGCCTTGCGGTGCGGCTGCAACGCGTGGCTCCCCTCCATCAGCGGCCAGCCGTAATTCTCGCCGCGCCGGGCGATGCGCGCGTATTCCCACAAGTCCTGTCCGTTTTCGCCGACCCACAAGTCGCCGGTCGCTCGATCCATCGTCAAGCGCCACGGATTGCGAAAGCCGTAGGCCCACGTCTCGGGGCGCGCGCCCGCGACGTTCAGAAACGGATTGTCGGCCGGGATGCCATACAGCTTGCCATACTCCGGATGATCCACGTCGATGCGCAGCAGCTTGGCGAGCAGCCGCGTGAGATCCTGGCCCGAGTCCCATTCGTCGCAGTCGCTCGTGCCGTCGCCGCTGGTGACGTAAAGCATCCCGTCTTTGCCGAAGACGAGCGCCATGCCGTTGTGCCCATGCGAGTGCCACTCCATGAACAGCGTGCGCGACCCGGGATCGATGCGGCCCGTCTTGCGATCCATCGTGTAGCGCAGCAGTCGGTCGTTGAAATCCATCCGGCCCTCACCGAAGCGGCCGTTCGCGCCGATGAAGACGTATCCGTTCTCCGCGAAGCGCGGATGAAAGCAGACATCGTAAATGGACTCGTCGAACTCCAGCAGCACCTCCGGCTCGATCACGCTCGCACCGTTCGCCACGCGCAGCACCCGGCTCTTGCGCACCGGGCCGTAGCCGTTGTTTTCCAGCAAAAGGAATCCGTCGCGTCCCGGCTCCGCCGCGATCGCGATGGGGAACGTCGTCCTGAGCTTCGGAAAAAAATTCGTCGTGCGAAAGGGCAGCGGCGGCTCCGGCGAACCGACGAGCCTCGACGCATCCCACGGCACGCGCTGGATTGCCGCGCCGTCACGCGGGCCGATGAATTTCAGCGGCACGTAATCCTCGTAGCGATGGAAGTCCGGCTTGCTCGCCGAGGCCACCGGCGTGTTGGTCGAGAGCGCCTGAGTTTCCAAGCCCGCGGAGTAGTCGTAGCGGCAGAGCGAGTGCATCCACACCTCGTCTGGCGCGGGCCGCCCGCCCGTGGGCAGGAAGTCGCGCCACGGGATGCGCCCCTCGACGGTCCAGCCCTTGTCCTTGTCGCTCCAGTTGTTGAGCGTGCCGCGCACTTCCACTGCCGAGTGGAGGTGAAAGTCGCGCTCCTTCGCGTGCCGCAAATATCCGCCCGAGCCGCGCGAGGGCAGGAACATGTCGAGCTTCGCGTTCGCCGCATTGACCTCAAACTCGTAGTAACCTGTCTTGTCCTTCGCCGGCTTGAAGAAGAGCTCGAAGACATCGCACAGCCAGATCGTGCCGTCCTGCTCAGTCACGTTTGCAAAGACATCCGTGTCCTCCATCTCCGCGGAAAAATAGAGATACTCACGATCCCATAGCAGCCGCGCCTTCGTCGCCGTCGGCGGTTTGCGCTGCCCCTCCGGCAGCCACGCCGCGGTGAATTCCTCGACGATCTGCGCGTCCTTCCACGCCGCATCGCCGAGCTTGCCGTCGATCTTCGGCGGCGTCGCGGCCCAGCGGCATTCGAAGTCGATCGCGTGCGCCGCGCAGGCGAGCGCGAGGAGGAGCGAGAGCGGGGGCCCGCCGTTCATGGGCGCCGCGCAAACTTCTGCACCCGCTTGCCCGCCCCCTCGGCCACATACACGGCGCCATCGGGCGCGACCGCGATGTCGTGGCCGGTCTGGAATTGGCCCGGCCGCTTGCCAGGCGAGCCGAAGGTGTCGAGCACGCGGCCCTCGGCATCGAGCTCGACGGCCTTGCCGCGCTCCGCCGTGTCCGCTGCCGGATCGCCGCCATCGACGATGAAGACGTGGCCGTCCGGCCCGACGTCCACGCCGTAGGGCCGGCCGATCTGCGGGCCTTTCCATTGCGCGAGAAATTTACCGCGCGCGTCGAAGACCTGGAGCCGGGAGTTCGTGCGGTCGCAGACAAAGACGCGGCCCCGCGCATCCACGGCGATGCCGTGCGGGAGATTGAACTGGCCAGGTCCATCGCCCATTCCACCCCACTCGAATTCGTAACGCCCGTCGGCCGCGAATTTCACGACGCGCGTGTTCTTGTAGCCGTCGCTCACGTAGAACGATCCGTCGGGCAGCACCGCGACATCGGTCGGCAGATTGAAGTGCGCGGCATCCGCGCCGGACTGGCCGCGTTCGCCGAGCGCGACGAGGAGCTTGCCGTCGTGCGTGAATTTGAAAACCTGGTGCAATCCGACATCGGTCAGCCACACGTGGTCCTCGCCGTCGATCGTCAGCCCGTGCGGCATGATGAACTGTCCCGCGCCCCACGAGCCAAGGAGCTTTCCGCTCGGCCCGTCGATCACGCTCACCGTCGCCGCCGCGATCGGCTCCGTCGAAAACGGCGTCGTCCATTGTCGCCCGCCGCGATGAAACACGAAGACGCGGTTGTGCGAATCCACGCCCACGCCCGCGCACACCCCGAGCACATGATCCTCCGGCAGCGCAGGCCAGCCGGGCACGACTTCATGCCGCGGCTCCGCCGAAAAAACCGGAAGGACCGCCGCCAGCCCAATGACGATGCGCAGCAGCCGGTTCATTTGAGCGGCCCACGGTAAGCTGGCGGTTCGTGCCGCCTTCATGCGTCCCCGCCTTCGATGTCGCGCAACATTCGCGCCACAGTTTCCAGGAGCATGGGCACGTCCTGCTTCACGGTGTTCCAAAGCCCACGCCCTCCAGCGCGCCGGGCTCGAATTCCGCCAGCACGTCCACTTCGCTGCGCACCGGATCGAAATCCCCGCGCAGCGCAGACCCGAACACGCTCAGCTTGCGAATGCCGCGCTCGCGGCAAAACGCGGCGATCTTCGCGGGATCGACAGCAATGGCCAACTCGGTGGTGCTCATGGCGCCAAGGCTGGCACAGCGGCGCGAAACGGCAATCGCTTCCTCGGCTGAAAGGGCTGTTTCCATGTGATCGAGGCGCTACGGAGCGGCAAACGCTTTCTCCGGCGGATCGTAGGTGACCGTTAAATCCTTCACGTAAATCTCCGCGCGCGGACCATGGTGAGGAGTCTGGCAAAGGAAACGATTCTTCTTCGCCTGGGTGCGTTTGCGACGGAGACGGATGCCGTAGCCGGCGTTGTGTGGAGCACCACGACAGCGCGGTTGAGCCCGTGGCGCGCGATGGAGGAGAGGCTCCGTCATTTGACATGCGCGAAGCTCGCGATTTGAAACCAACGCGTTGTAAAGTGCGCGCAATTTGGCACCCGACGAACTTGACCACTACGCGACGCTCGGCCTCGACCGCCGATGCGCCACCGCGCAAATCCGGTCGGCTTACCGGCTCCTGGCAAAGCGGCATCATCCCGATGTCAACGGCGGCTCGGCGGAAGCCGGGGCCCGCGTGCAGGCGCTCAATGCGGCCTACGAAATCCTGAGCGATCCGGCGCGCCGCCGCGCCTTCGATCGCGAACATGCCGCGGGCTCCGGCACCGTGGCGCCACGCGCGAAGATCGAGCGCAATCTCTCGCGCGACGTGCGACTGCGCATCGAGGACTTCTTCCGCGGGACTTCGCTCGATGTTGAAGTGAACGATCCCGCCAATCCGAACGGTCGCGAGATTTATCCGCTCACGATTCCACCCGACACCGCGCCCGGCACGCGCTTCCGATTGCCGCGCGCCGAGCCGTTTGAGGGTGGCTGTATTCAAGTCAGAGTGCGGCCGCTCCCGAGCGCTCGTTTCAAGGTTCGCGGCTCCGATCTGCGATGCGACTTGCGCATCAGCGCCCGCCGCGCCGCGGATGGCGGCAGTGAAACGATCGCTGGCCCGAGAGGCCCGCAACTGCACATCGCCATCCCGTCGCGCGTTGCCCGCGGCGAGGTCCTGCGCATTGCGGGAGAAGGACTGCCCAAGTCGCGCGGCGGTCGCGGCGACTTGCTCGTGCGCGTTACTTATCGACCCGAAGTGCGCATCCTTCGCGGCTCCGGGCGATGAGACCGGGAGTCGGATTCCATTCGTCATTCGCCATTCGTCATTCGTCATTCCGATGACCGCCCTCACTGCCCGCCGAATCACCAAACACTTCCCCGGTGTCGTCGCGCTGCGCGATGTTTCCTTCGACCTGCGGGCGGGGGAAATCCACGCGTTGTGCGGCGAGAATGGCGCGGGCAAGAGCACGCTCATCAAGCTCCTCTCCGGCCTGCATCCGCACGGGAGCTACGAGGGAGAATTGGAAGTCGGAGGCCGGCCCGCGCGTTTCCGCGACATTGCCGATGCCGGGCGCGCGGGCCTCGCCGTGATTTACCAGGAGCTCGCGCTCGTCGAAGAACTCACCGTCGCGGAAAACATTTTCCTCGGCGCGGAGCCAACGCGCGGACCGTGGATCGACTGGCCGCGCGTGCGGCGGGAAGCGCGCGAGTTGCTTGGAAAATTCGGAGTCGATCTCGATCCCGAGCTACCCTGCGCGCGTCTCGGCGTGGGGCAGAAGCAACTCGTGGAAATCGTCAAGGCGTTGCGCAAAGACTCGCGCATCCTCATCCTCGATGAACCCACCGCCGCGCTCGCCGAGCACGAGTGGCGCGTGCTGCTCGGCATCCTGCGCGAACTGCGCGCCAGCGGCATCGCGTGCCTCTACATCTCGCACAAGCTCGACGAAGTTTTTGCGATCGCCGACCGCATCACCGTGCTGCGCGACGGCGCGAGCATCGTCACGCTCGACACGGAAAAGACCACCGCGGGCGAGATCATCCGCCACATGGTCGGCCGCGAACTGGCCGATCTTTTTCCCAGCCGCCCAAGGAGCGGCGTCCTTGCAGGCGCCGGGTCAAATCCCAGCGCTCTCCGCGTCGCGGGGCTCACCGTCACCGATCCCCACACAGGCGCGGATTTTCTGCGCGACATTTCTTTCTCCCTCGCGCCGGGCGAAGTGCTCGGCATCGGCGGCCTCATGGGCGCGGGGCGCACCGAGCTGCTCATGCATCTCTTCGGCGCGTGGGGTGTGCGCCGCGCGGGCTGCGTGGAGCTCAACGGCGTGGCGCTCCCGCCACTGCCGCCCGCGGAAATGCTGCGGCGCGGCCTCGCGCTCGTGAGCGAAGATCGCCGCCGCTACGGCCTCGTGTTCACGCAGTCCATCGGCTTCAACCTTTCCTTGAGCTCGCTGCGCACGATGACCCGTGCCGGCTTCATCGACACGGCCCGCGAGTTTCAGCGCAACCACGCGCTCTTCCGCTCGCTGCGCGTGAAAGCGCCGGGCCTCGACGCGCCCGTCGGCAAACTCTCCGGCGGCAACCAGCAAAAAGTCGTGCTCGGCAAAGTGCTCATGACGGAGCCGAAAGTCATCTTCCTCGACGAACCGACGCGCGGGATCGACGTGGGCGCGAAGATCGAGATTTACAAAATCATCAATCAACTCACCGCTGCCGGAAAAGCCGTCGCCTTCGTCTCGAGCGAACTGCCCGAGCTCATCGGCATGAGCGACCGTATCCTCATCCTGCACGAAGGCCGCATCGCGGGAGAGTTCCCACGTGCCGAGGCGACGCAAGAACGGCTCATGCAGGCGGCGATGGGTCACTCTTCAGCTCCCGGCGCCTAGCCTTTGGCGGCGCTGATTTCCTCGCGATCTCGATCAGCGCGCCGGCAAATTTCTCGGATGAAAAACGGCTCACCCAGTCCCGCGACTGGCGGCCGATGTGCGCGAACTTCGCGGGGTCGTCGAGATAGGCTCGAATCTTTGCGCGCAAATCCTCGACGTCTCCGACCCGGTAGCCGATGGCCGAAACTCCGTCCTCAAAGTATTCCCGCATCCCGCTGACATGGGAGACGATGACCGGTTTGCCCAGTGCCATGTTTTCCAGCACCACGGTGTGGCCCGAGCCGTAGGCGGTCTCGAGCAGGGGAGTGATCGTGAGCCTGGCCTCTTGATACATGCGCTTGAGCCGGTCGATGGGGATGGCCTGGCGCACCTCGACGGCCATGCCGGGTTCGATGTGCTGTTCGATGAGGCGCGCGTTGTAGGGGTCGGTCACGATCACGAGCTTTTCCCCGCGTGGAAAAGCCTCGAGCAGCGTCGGGAAATCCTTTGCTCCCGAGGTGCCGACCGACAGGCAATAGTCGCCCGCCGGCACATCCGGGTCGGCTTTGAAAAAGTCCATGTCCACCAACATGTGCAGGAGAAATTGCCGATCCGCTCGCAGGCCAAACTCGCGCGCCACGTCCTCGAATTCCCGCTGCGTCTGAGAGATCACGGCCTCGGCGCAGGGCAGCAGCCAGTGCCACATTTTGCGGCGGTGGCCGGAAAGATTGCGCGAGTGCGTGAGGCCGACATTGAAGACCATGACCGGCGTGCGCAGCAGCCCCAGTCGCTTGAGCACGAGGAGCGGCAGCGCGGCGGCTTCGTTGACGGCGAAGATGGCGTCGGCGCTCCTCTGCTGGAGCGCGGCCCAGAGCGCCTGATAGACGCGCCAAAGCGGCGGCCGAGAAAGCAGCGTGCGAAGCGGCGCGGGCCGCCGGCAGGCGATCGGCTCGTGGCCCATCTTCTTCACTTCGACGTAGCCAAAGTTGCGGTGCGAGGGCACCAAGCCGCGCTCGTAGTCCACGATCTCTTTGGACCAATCCATGGCGAAGAGGAACAGGATGCGCATGAGTTGCCCTCAGCTCTTAAGATCCGAAAAATCGAGGCAGGCCAGGAGATTGCGCCCCTCGATATTGAAGTAGCCGTGGCGGACGAAATCTTCGATTTGACCGAGAGTCATCCAGCAGAAATTCTCGAGCAAATCCAGCCGCATCTCCTCGGGCAACTCGAGCACCACCGATTGATTTTGGTAGTGATAGAAGCGCCCGCCTTCTTCCGACTGCACGGTGCAGTAGCGCACCCACGCTTGCGGCGGATCCTGGAAGAGGTCGAGAAAAGGAGGCGCCTCCGGCGTGCCGAATAACTCATCGGCATTGGAGCGGCAGACGGTCGAGCCAAGCTCGAAGAGTTCGTGGTTGCCGGGATACATGCACGCTCGCACCAGGAAGTGGAGCACGCCCTCGATGCGTTGCAGCACGAAGCCATTCAAGCCGCGGCCGGAGTGATGCAGCAGCGGCTGGCTCCAGCGAACCACTTCGCGCCCCGTGGCCTCGACCTCGACGGCGACCACCGAGAAGTAACGTCCCGTCTCGTGGCGAATCTCATCTTCCGAAGTTTGCCAGCGCTCGATGCAGTCGAGCGGAAGCATTTCGAGTTTCATGTGATAGCGGGCGCGCAGGCCATTGAGCCAATTGAGGATCGCCCGCTCGCTGTGCAGCGCCCCGCCGCGTTCGCAGGCGGGGTCCGCGAGCGGCAGGCAGCTCAACACCGAGCGCAAGCTCATATTGACGAGGTTGTCTCGCTGGAGCAGCCGCTTGATCTGCCCGAGAGTCAGCCAGCAAAAGCCATCGAGCACCGCGATGTCGTCCTCGACTTCCACGATCATGTTGCGGTTGCGTTTTCGCAGAATGCGCGAGCCTTGCTCGGCCTGCAGGCGGTCGATGAGAATGCGCGCCCGGCCCGGCTCGACGAAATACTGGTGATACGGCGCCTGAGCGCCGCCATGAACGCGCGTGAAATTGCTCCGCGTCGCTTGCTCGGTGGGCGAAAGCTGCAGGCCGTTGGTGTTGCCCGGCTCGACTTTTGCCTGCAACAGAAAGTGCCGCACGCCGTCAATGACCCGAGTCATCACTCCCAAAATTCCGATCTCCGGCTGCTGCACTATTGGCTGGCTCCACTCGGGCACGGAACCAAAGTCCGTCTCGACGCGCAGGCCGTGCACGGAAAAAAATTTGCCCGAGCCATGAACCAGCGTGCGCGGAGCGTCGGTGAAACGCCACTGATCGAGCTGCGCAAAAGCGATCCGGCGCACCGCCATGGGCTTGCTGGCGCGCTGCGCGCAAAACCAAGGCTCGAACTGCTCGAGCGGAAAGATTGGACTGTCCGCGACGCGGCGGGAGCGGAAGAAGGAATCGGCAAGACCTGCATCTTCAGCGCTGCTCATACCGCATCCTTCACAAATCCCCGTCGAATGGAATGCTGAAACCTGAACCCTGAAACCTGAGTTTCTACTTCAGCGCGCAGCGCGAAATCTACAACTCAGGTTTCATTGCCACTCCGCCTGGCGCGCCTTTTCCCTTTCCGCATAAGCCAGCACCTCCTGTGCGTCCGGCCCGCTCGGGAAATCCTCGGGCACCTGCGTATCGTCCGGCCCCGTGAAAGTGCTGGGCGAAGAAAAATGGCGGGCGAGATCACCGAGGCGCACCGCGTTGCGCGCGCCGATCTCGCGGAGTCCCGCCGGCTCCTCCAGCCACTCGACGATCTGCCCCCCCACCCACGCCACATCGGCATAAGCGTAGCGCGTCTCCGCCGACACAAAGACCGGCCGGCCCAATAAAATATCGTGCAGACAATCGCGCGTCCGGGTCCCGCCAAACATCGGCCCGAGGCGCACCACGAGCGCGCCGAGCGATAAGGCCAGGAGCTCGCAGGCGCGCCGATTGCGGCCATACGAGAGATTCAATTGCGTGCGGCACGAGAGGCTCGAGACGAGCACAAAGCGTTTGCCCCGCGCCGCCGCCAGCAGCCTCGCCGTCTTCTCCACCGTCTCGGCAAAGTCGCGCCGCGGATCCTGCTCCGCCACCACGCGACGCGCCGGATTCGCCGCATGCACCACCACGTCCGCCCGCGCGAAAAGCTCCTCGGCCACATCCCCGCGCAAGACCGGAAGAAGATCGTAGCGTCCGCTCGCAGCCACGGCGCTGGCGATTTGCGAGCCGACAAATCCGGCGGCGCCGGCCACGGCGATAATTTGGGGAGTGGGATTCACACCGGGGGAATTAAGGTCAACTGGCAGGATTCCAGATCGGAAGCGTGGCGCAAGCTTCCAGCCTGCGGCAAGAGGTTCGACCTTTCGCGGACTCCCGACTATTTCCTCGCCGCATGACTTCCCGCCTGTCGGTGCGCGACTTCTCGCTGGTCCTCGCGTTGCTCGGCGTCTGCATGTTCTTCAGCGTCGAGACGCCGGGCTTCACGAGCGCGCGCAATCTTTCGCTTTTGATGATCGACTTTGCCATCACCGGCACGCTCGCCGTGGGAATGCTGCTGGTGATCCTGCCGGGGCACATCGACTTGAGCGCGGGCAGCGGCGTGGGGCTCCTGGGCGGGATCGCGGCGGTGCTCGTGACAAATCATGACTGGCCCGCGCCGCTGGCGATGCTCGCGAGCGTGGCGGCGGCGCTCGTGCTGTGGTCGGCGATGGGCCTGCTCATCGTGCGCGAGCGCATCCCGGCCTTCATCATCACGCTGGGCGGGTTGCTCATTTTCAAAGGGCTCTTCTGGCTGGTGATCGCGAGCCACACCGTGCCGATCTCCGTCGCGGGGCGCGCCAATCTTTACTCGTTGCTGACCACATACTATCTGCCGCCGGCGGCGGGTTACGCGCTGGCGATTGCCATCGTCGCCGCGTTCGCTTTTTTCAAGCGGCGAAGTCGTGCCACGGACGATGGCGAGGCGGCGTTTTTGAAAGTCTTCATTGCCGGGCAACTCGTCTTCCTCTTCGTCATCGTTACCAATCAATACCGCGGCGTTCCTTTGCCAGCGCTGATCCTCGGGGCGGTGGCGCTCGCGGTGTATCTGCTCACGCAGCACACGCCGTGGGGCCGTTACCTTTACGCCATCGGCGGAAACGAAGAGGCCGCCATCATTAGCGGCGTGCCGGTGGCGCGCGTGACGGTCGTCGCCTTCACGCTCATGGGCGCCGTCGTGGCGCTCACCGCCTTCATGCAGACGGCCTACACCAGCGCCAGCACCACGACGGTGGGCGACCTCATGGAACTCGACGCGGTGGCCGCGTGCGTGATCGGCGGCACCTCGCTGCGAGGCGGCCGCGGCAGCGTGCCCGGCGTGCTGGCTGGCGCGCTCATCATGGCCTGTCTCCTCAATGGCATGACGCTCATGGCGGTGAAGCCCGAGGCGAAGTTCATCGCCCGCGGCCTGGTGCTGGTGCTGGCGGTGTGGGCGGGGCGAAAAGGTGAAAAGTGAAAGTGGAAGGTGGAATCCCGGATCGGGTCCGCGCGTCGCCAGGCCATGCCACTTGCCGCTTTCACCTGACACTTCGCCGGCCTAGCATCGTGGCATGGTTGCTTCCTTACTCACCGGCCAGGAGGACACGCGCTCCTTTGCCGCGCGCGCTGCGTGGCAATTCTCTCCTGGCAGCGAGCCCGCCGCACCTTCCGCGAAGGACTCGGGAAGAATTGAGCGACCGTCGCCAAGCCATGCCACTTTCCACTTGCACCTGACACTTCACAGCACCGTCCCGCGTAGGAGCACCATGGCGACCGTGAAGTAGATCACCAGTCCGGTGACATCCACCAGCGTCGCAACGAACGGTGCGCTGGAGGTGGCGGGGTCGAAGCCGCAGCGGCGCAGCAGCATCGGGAGCATTGAGCCGCTCACCGTGCCCCACAGCACCACACCGAGAAGGGTGATGGCGACAGTGAGGCCCACGAGGAAGTGATGCGGGCCGTAGATTGGCGTAAAAAGACTCCACAACTCGATGCGCAGGAACCCGATGAGCGCGAGGATGCCACCGAGGAGGAGGCCGGAATAAATCTCCTTCTTCATCACCCGCCACCAGTCGGCCAAGCGCACCTCGCCCAACGACATGGCTCGGATGATGAGCGTGGAAGCCTGCGAGCCGGAGTTGCCGCCGGAGCTGATGATGAGCGGGACGAAGAGCGAGAGCACCACGGCCTTGGCGATCTCGTCTTCAAAGAAACCCATCGCCGTGGCCGTGAGCATTTCGCCGACAAAAAGAATTACGAGCCACGTCGCGCGCTTGCGCACCAGTTCGAGCAGGGGCGCGTCCATGTAGGGCTCTTCGAGCGCCTCGACGCCGCCGATTTTCTGGATGTCTTCGGTGGTCTCCTGCTCTTGGAGATCGAGGATGTCATCCACGGTCACGATGCCGAGCACCTTGTCTTCGCTGTCCACCACGGGCAGGGTGGTGCGGTCGTATTTGCGGAAGACTTCGATTGCCGTGGCCGCCGGATCGGTCGCGCGCAGGGCGAGGAAGTTTTCCTGGAGAATGTCCGCGACCCGCGTCTGCACGGGGCGCAGCAGAATCTCGGCGATCCGCAGATCGTCGAGCAGGCGGCCGCGCTCGTCGGTGACGTAGATGACGTTGAGCGTCTCCTTGCTCGTGCCGTGCTCGCGGATGAAATCGAGCACGCCTTGGATGCTCCACTCGGAGCGCACGCTCATGAAGTCGGGCGTCATGAGGCGGCCCACGCTGTCTTCGGGATAATTGAGCAGCGTCTGCGCGGTCGCCTTTTCCTCCGGCGAGAGGAGCTGGAGAAGCTGCACCACGGCGGCGCTGGGCAGTTCCTCGAGCAGAGCCGTGCGGTCGTCGGGCCGCATGTCGTTGAGCACGCGCGCCGCGTCGCGGGTGCCCATCGCTTTCAGCAGGCAGTGCTGCGCGTCGGTGCCGAGATATTCAAATACTTCCGCCGCCAGCCTATGCGGCAGCAGGCGGAAGACGACGGCCTGCTCTTCCGGGGCGAGATCGACGATGCACTCGGCGATGTCCGCCGGCGACCAGTCGATAAATGCTTCGCGCAGCGCGAAAAAATTTCGCTCCGCGATCAGCTCCTTGAGTTCCGGGCCGATGAGATTGCCGAGCACGCGGCAGGGAAGCAACACCGCCCGGCATCGGCAAGAGGTTATCTTGGCAGCGGAAAGAGGAGCTCCAATCCCGGACTTCCGGCTGCCGCTAACGGTTAAAGGACTTGGTGAAATCGTCGGTCTGCACGGCGGCGACCTTCTTCTCGTGCTTCGAGCCGGCGATGAGTTCGTTGAGTTTGAGTTCCCACGCCTTGCTGTCCATCGGCAGCTCGAGAGTCTGGCCGAGCAGCGAGGAGTAAAGGAGCGCGTTGGCAAGTTCCACCGAGCCCATGCCTTCGTAGCCCGGCGCGATGAGCGGCGTGCCGTCGAGGATCGCGTCCACGAAATTCTGCATCAGCGTGGCGTGGGCGTTGGCCGCGTTGTCAAAAGGGATGTCCACATTCCACACCTCGGGCTTGGCAAAGCCGCTCTTCACGGTGCGGCTAAACTCGAGCATGTCGACGTCGTTGCGAGTGAAGCTGAGCTTGTTGTTTTCGAGCACCGCCTTGCCGCGCGAGCCGGAGAGCTCGAGGCGATTGGTGCCGGGCGCCTCGCCGGTCGAGGAGATGAATACGCCCGTCGCGCCGCCGGACCATTCCATGAAACAGTTCACGTTGTCCTCGACCTCGATGTTGTGAAACTGCCCGAGCTGGCAGAAGCCGCGCACTTTGGAAGGCATGCCGCACAGCCACTGCATCATATCGAGTTGATGGAGGCACTGGTTGAGGAGCACGCCGCCTCCTTCGCCTTTCCACGTGGCCCGCCAGCCGCCGCTCGAGTAGTAGGCCTCGGTGCGGAACCAATCGGTGATGATCCAGTTGACGCGAACGAGTTTTCCCAAGTCTTCGGCGATGAGCTTGCGGAGCTTGAGATAACGCGGCTCGACGCGCATCTGAAACATGCCGGCGAAGACTTGGCGGGGGTGTTCTTTTCCGACGGCGCACAGCCGTTCCGCGTCGGCCTTGTGCGCGGAGATGGGCTTCTCAATCATTGTGTGCAGGCCGTTCTTCAACGCTTCGATGCCGAGGGTAGTGTGGAGAAAATGCGGCGTCGCGACGACGATGGCGTCGATCTTTCCAGAGCGGATCATCTCCTCGCATTTTTCAAAAGTGGCGATGCCCCTGGCCTTGAACGGCTCGAGGCTCGGCGCAAAGGCATCGCTCACGGCCGCCAGTTCGCAGCGCGAGATTTTCTTTTCGAGCAGGTAGCCGGTGTGGAATTTGCCGATGTTGCCGAGACCGACGATGCCGAGGCGGACGTGTTGCATGGCGGCTACTATCGCCGTCGTGGAAAACTTGCGACAAGCTCTTTCCCATGCGCGTCGAACTTCTCAACACCGGCACCGAGTTGCTGCTCGGGAGCGTCCTCAACACGCACGTGCGCATGCTCGCGGAGGCGCTCTTTCCACTCGGGTTGCGCATCGCGCGGCAGGCTGCGGTGCCAGACGGGGAGGCGATCCGCGAGGCGCTCGGGGAAATTTTTGGACGCGCGGAGATCGTGGTCGTGACGGGCGGACTCGGCCCGACCACCGACGATGTCACGCGCGAAGCGGTCGCGGAATTGTTGCAACTCGAGCTCGTCCACGACCCGGAGATCATGGCTGCGATCACGGCGCGCTTTGCCAGGCGCGGCTTGCAGATGAGCGCCCGCAACGCGCGCCAGGCCGAACGTCCGCGCGAAGCCACGGTGCTGGTAAATCCGCACGGCACAGCGCCGGGATTGTATCTGCCGCCGTTGGTCTGGAAGTCGGAGAGCCGTGCGCCTTCTCCGCATCTCTTCCTTCTGCCCGGCCCGCCTCGGGAATTGCGGCCGATGGTCTCCGATTGGGTCGTGCCGATGTTGCAAAAAATTCTGCCGCCGCGCCCTGCTGTGGCGATTCGCACGTTGCGAGTTTCGGGCTTGGGCGAGTCGCTCGTGGAAGAGCGCGTGGGCGAGCGGCTGCTCGCGCTCGGCATCGAACTCGGCTACTGCGCGCGGCCCGGCGAGGTCGATGTACGCTTGATCGGCGAGCCGACCCTGGTCGCGCAGGCGGAAGAAATTGTGCTCGCCGCTTTCAGCTCACGCATCGTTTCAGGCGACGAACGTTCGTTGGAAAAAGTGGTGTGCGATCTTCTCACCGAAAGGCGGGAGACGCTCGCAACGGCGGAGTCCTGCACCGGCGGCGGGCTGGCCAATCGCGTGACGAATGTGCCCGGCGCATCGGCCGTCTTCGTGCAGGGATTTGTGACTTACGCGGACGCAGCGAAGACGCGGGCGTTGGGAGTCGCGCCGGCGCTCCTCGCCGCGCACGGCGCGGTGAGCCGCGAAGTGGCGCGAGCGATGGCGGAGGGCGCGCGCCGGGCGGCGGATGTGGATCACGCACTGGCCACCACCGGCATCGCCGGCCCCGCGGGCGGCACGCCGGAGAAACCCGTCGGCACTGTCTTAATCGCGCTGGCGACGACGGGCGGTGAGACGTTCGTCGAGGAGCACCGTTTCCCGACCGACCGCGAGACCTTCAAGCAACTCGCCGTCCAGAGCGCGCTCGACCTGCTGCGGCGGCGCCTCGGGCCGCCGCATGTCTAGCCCGAACGATGGGGGTCGCGGCCCACGCACCGAAATCCTGGTTATTCCTCGAACCGGTAGAGGTGCGTCCTCGATCGCAGATAGAGCGCCTGGCCGGAGACGGCGGGCGAGGCCATGAAGCCTTCGGGAATTTGATTTTCCGCGAGCAGCTTGAACTCCCTGCCAGGCGCCAGCACGCTCACTTTGCCCTCTTCATTGCACACATAGATGCGGCCCGGCGCGGCGATGGGCGAGGCGGAGCAGTTGCCGCCGATGCGCTGAGTCCACACGGTTTCGCCGGTCGCGGCGTCGATGCAACTGCCGATCCCTCCGTCATCGACGAGATAAAGCAGGTCGTCGATGAGCAGCGCGCTGGGCTTGTTGGGCACCCCCTTCTTCACGCGCCACGCGAGTTGCTCCGGGGCGAGCACGCCGCTGCCGCCGAGCTTCACGGCGAGGAGTTGGCCCTTGGAAAAACCGGTCTGGAAATACACGAGCCCGTGGCTGACGAGCGGGCGCGTGCTGGCGCTGTGATTGGCGGGCTCCTCAAAGCGCCACAGCTCGCGGCCTGTGCGCGGATCGTAAGCGTAGTGCGCCTTGGCTCCGCTGCTGAGCAGGATGGGCTGGCCGCCTTGTTCGATGACGGTGGGCGTGGCGAAGGCCTTGCGCAGATCGCCCTCGCCGACCGGCTTGCCCTCCTTGTCGAGGTCGTTGTAATCGACCGAGCGCTCGGTGCGCCACACGGTCTTGCCCGTCTTTTTGTCGAGCGCGACCACGAACTGAAAATCGCTGCCGTCGAAATTCATGATGAGCAGATCGCCCCACAGGATCGGCGAGGAGCCGGCGCCGCGGTAGTGATTGCACACAA
>JBBRXP010000016.1:0-52477 GCA_038238555.1 Chthoniobacterales bacterium
AACTCTTCGAGGAAACCGGCGACGTCGATTTCGGCTACGAATATCCCGGCTTCGCACGTTACCGCGCGAATTTCTTCAACCAGAAAAGCGGGATCGCCGCGGTGTTTCGTCTCATCCCGAGCAAGGTGCTCACCGCCGATGAACTCGGTCTGCCGCCGGTGCTGAAAAAATTCTCGATGCTCAAGAAGGGCCTCGTGCTGGTGACGGGGCCGACCGGCTCCGGCAAATCCACGACGCTCGCGGCGATGCTCGATTACGCCAATCTCCAGCGCAAAGACCACATCATCACCGTCGAGGATCCCATCGAGTTTGTGCATCGCAGCCAGCAGTGTCTCGTCAATCATCGCGAAGTCGGCGTGCACACGAAGGGCTTTGCCTCGGCGTTGCGCGGCGCGCTGCGCGAAGATCCCGACATCATCCTGGTGGGAGAAATGCGCGACCTCGAGACCATCGAGCTGGCGCTCACCGCCGCGGCCACCGGCCACCTCGTCTTTGGCACGCTGCACACGCCGAGCGCGCCCAAGACCATCGACCGCATCATCGACGTCTTCCCCGCGGGCCAGCAGAATCAAGTGCGCGCCGGCCTCGCTGAGTCGCTCAAGGGCATCGTCGCGCAAAATCTTTTCCGCCGCGTGGACAAGCCCGGCCGCTGCGCCGCGCTCGAAGTGCTCGTGGTCGATACGCCCATCGCCAATCTCATCCGCGAAGGCAAGACGCATCAGATTCCCGGGATGATGCAGGTCGGCAAGAAGAAGGGAAATCAGCCGCTCGACGACGCCATCATGGAGCACCTGCGGGCCGCGCGCATTTCCCCCGAAGAAGCTTACGAGAAAGCGCAAGATCGGAAAAAATTCCGCGTCTTTCTCAAGAATCCGCCGGACGATCTCGATGAATAGCCGCAAGGAAAATCAGCCCGCGCTTAGCTGGAGCGAAGCGCTCGCAGAGGCCGGCAGCGTAGGGCGGACGCCCCCGTCCGCGAACGTCCAGCGGACGCCTCGTCCGCTAAATGCGACGCACCTTCCGCTTGGTACGCCGACCCACTTCCCGGGCGAGGCGCCCGGCGGACTGACGCAGACGATGGCGTCCGCGCCACGCTCCATTCGCGCAAGACGCTGACTTTTTCCATCTCATGCGCCAGCCTCAACTCGACACCATCCTCTCCGCGATGCTCGACGCCCAGCCCGGCATCTCCGATCTGCTCTTCACCGTGGGCCGCCCTTTTCAAGTGGAGAGCTTCGGCGAACTCAAGGACGCCAATGTGCCGCCCGCGATCAAGACCCTCACGCGTTTTCAGGCCGAGCAGATCGCGCTCAATATCATCGGCGATCAGCGCCACCTGCTGCGCGATCTCGTTACGCACGGGGCTTGCGATTGCAGCTACTCGCTGGGCGATCGAGTGCGCTTTCGCGTCAATGTTTTTCGGCAGCAGGGAAATTTTTCCATCGTCATGCGCAGGGCGCAGAGCGAGATGCCGTCCATCGGCGCGCTCGCCTTGCAGCCGATCTTCACGGACATCGCGCGCGGAAAAAATGGCCTCGTGCTCGTGACCGGCGCCACCGGCAGCGGCAAGACCACCACGCTCGCGGCGCTGCTCAACGAGATCAACGAGACCCAGGCCGTCCACGTCGTCACCCTCGAGGATCCCATCGAGTTTGTGCACCTGCACAAGAAGTCCACTTTCAATCAGCGCGAGCTCGGCAGCGACTTCGACTCTTACCCCGGCGGGTTGCGGAGCGCGCTGCGGCAGGCGCCGAAGGTCATCCTCGTGGGTGAAATGCGCGACCGCGCCACGGTCGAGATCGCGCTCACCGCGGCGGAGACCGGCCACCTCGTGCTCAGCACTCTGCACACGATCAATGCGGGCCAGTCCATCAACCGCATGATCGGCATGTTTGAGCTCGCCGAAGAAACCCAATTGCGCCTCCGCCTCAGCGAGACTCTGCGCTGGGTGGTGAGCCAGCGGCTGGTGCCCAATGTCCGCGGCGGCCGCCTGCTGGTGAACGAAATCATGGGCTCCAATCTCCGCACACGCGAGACCATCGCCCTCGGCGAGCAGGACGGGCGCACCTTCTACGAGATCGTGGAAGCCAACGCCACCTTCGGATGGACGACCTTTGACCAGTCGCTGCTGCGCGCCTACCGCGCCGGCCTCATCACCGAGGAGACCACCGACCTTTACGCTACCAACAAGGCGCGGATGACTCGTTACGTGGATGCCGTAAAAAAGGAACGCGGCACCGATGCCGATCAGTCCACCGGTCTGCGGCTCGATGCCGACGTGCCGCGCGCGGAACTCGCCTCACTCCGCTTCGCATGAATCCCGCTCCCGACAACCGCCTCGATTTTTTTGAACCCGGCGATCTCACCTCGCTGGTGTGCGTGGATGTGCCGGAAGTGCAGCGGCTCGTCATCGAACAACTCGGCGAGCTCAATTACAAGATTCACACCGGCCTCTTCGTCGAAGACATCCTGCTCAAGATGCGCGCCCACGCTTACGACGTGCTCATCGTTTCGGAACATTTTAATGCGAGCGGTCTCGAGACTAATCCCGTGGTCGCCGCCGCCGTCGATCTTCCCTCGCCGCGCCGCCGCCGGCAATTCGTGACGCTCATCGGCTCGAGCTTCCAGACCAACGACGAGATGCAGGCCTTCCAGTGCAGCGTCGATCTCGTGGTCGGCCTCGCCGATGCGCCTAATCTCAAGCCGGTCCTCCGCCGCGGCGTCAATCGCAAACACGAACTTTACGCGCCCTTCCAGGCAGCAGAGAAACTGGCCGTCGTCGCCTAGCCCAACTCGCCGATGACCCCTTCGCCACAGCGCTCACAAGTTCTCACACTTCGAGCGCCCCCGCGCGTAGCGGCGACGCCCTTCGTCGCCGGAAGTGCCCGCGGCGTCCTCGCCGCGACGCATTTTCAAAACCGCGCCTCATCGAACAAACTCCGCAACCCGAAGACCCGCCCGCATCGTTTCGCCAGCCCAAGCTCTCGCCCGGCTCACATCGCGAACGAAATATCTTTTTCCGCGCCCGCCCGAAACATATCGCCGCCTCGGCTGTTCCAACTCACCTGCGGCCCTTCTGGCTCTCGCGTGTACCGACATGGCGGAAGCGCCGCACACGCCCCCAAAAAAATGTTTTTTTCCCGTTGACATGCAAGCCGCACTCCTATTCTTTATCACCCGCCGCCCCCCCCACAGACATTCGGAAACTCCTTTTCCAAACCGAAGCGCTTTTAACTGCCAACCCACCAGAATCCCACACCACACCAAGTATGAGCTCACACAAAATCCTAAGCCTGTCCGCTGCCGCTCTGTGCGCGGTCTTCGCCCAATCGGCATCCGCGCAAACCACTGCGACGACCACGCCGGTCGGGTTCCTCACCGTCACCATCCCCGCAGCGCCGGGTGCGTCGCAGCCTTCGCTCACCGCGTTATCGGTTCCTCTTTATCAGACGCCCGCTTTTCAGGGCGCGGTGGCCACGGTTGATAGTTCAACTTCCTTCACCTTGTCTGGCGCTGCCTTCACTGCAGGGGCGTATGCTCCCGCTGTATCCGGAAATCCGCCTACATTTCTCGCTCGGATCAAGTCTGCCGCCAATACAGCGAGCGTAGGTAAGTTTTTTGCTATTACTGCAAATACCTCCGCTCAGGTTACCGTCGATCTTGCGGGCAGTGGAGTAGCCATGATCGGGTCGGCGCTGGCAGCGGGTGATAGTGTTGAAATTGTCGCCGTAAATACCATTGGTAGCGTGTTTGGAAACTCATCAAACCCTCCCACGCTGGGTAGCGGTGCGACTCCAGATGTTGCGGACAATGTTCTCCTCTTCAGTGGGTCGGGTTGGGATACGTATTTTTGGAATGGAACAATTTGGAAACGCACTGGGAATCTCGACCGAAGCAATGTCGTGATTTATCCGGATGATGGCGTGTTTGTTGTTCACCGCAACACCGCCAGTGCACCAACTGTGACGCTGATGGGAACGGTCCCGTCCACTGCCGAGCGCTCCATCGTCAGCGGCCAGACCTTCTTGGCGAATCGCTTTCCGACCGACACCACACTCGGAGGTCTTGGTTTGCATACCATTCCCGGCTGGGTAGCAGGATCCACCCCCGATGTGGCTGACAATGTCCTCATTTTGAATACGAGCGGAGGTTGGGATGTTTATTACTGGACCGGCGCGATTTGGAAGCGCACGGGTAATATTGACCGCAGCTCCACTCCAATTCCTGCCGGAACCTCCGTCTTCATTACCCATGGTGGTGCCGACGTCACATTGGCTCAGTCCTTGCCTTATACTCCGTAATCGTATTTGGCCAAATCTTTAACAAATACCTATCCAATGAAACTCCTCTCTAAATTCATCCATGCGGCCGCTCTGTTGGCATTGGCCTCTCTAAGTTACGGTGCCGCAATTTCAATCTCGATCGACTCTGGCAATAAATCTATTCGAAATGAGGCTAATGCAGTTCTATCAGGCGGAGTAGTGGGTACTGCCAAAGACGGTACCGCAGTAGAACTCGGCTATTACTCAGATGCGAGCGCTTCCAACCCGTTTGGTTTGGCTGGGCAATTTATTGCACTAACCGGCGCGGCTTCCCCATTCCTCCAAGGTGGAACTCACCCCGAATTTAACTTCACTGTTGGAGATACGCCGGGAAATGGAGCCGGCAATGGCGAGTTGTTCATTAGTAATCCTTCCCTCGTTTTTAATAGTGGTATAGCTGACTCATTGCTTCCGCCGACTGGGACGCCGCTTGTTATGCGGTTTTACAACGCAGGGAAGGTACGAGTGCTCGACCTTGCCAATCCCGCACTCTGGACGTGGTTGCCTCTTACAACTCCGCCGAGTTCAGTCAGTATTAATTTTGATTCGGTCGGCCTAGTCATGCGTGGAACTGGCAACACGTCTGACAGCCCTAATACCCGGTCGGCAACTGCGGTTCCAACGAGCACTGTGAATCTTCTTACTACGACTCCAGTCCCTGAACCGAGCAGTATATTGTTAGCTGTCGCTGGCGCAGGAGTAATACTGTCGCGGCGTCAACGCCGGTAGGTGCCTCTTTCAAGATAGTGTTCTGAAAGGCAAGCCGGGCGGCTTGCCTTTCTGTTTTTACGATTGCGTTCGTTTTATGCCCCAGTTTCGCTATTTCGCGAGGAATTCGGAGGGAAAGCTTATCGACGGAATTTTGACCTGCAATGATCGGGCGGCGGCGATTTACCAGGTCGAGCAGCAGCGTTGCACGCCGATCAAGATCGAGCCGGTCATCGCGGCGAGCGCGGCCGCCAAGCCAAGTGCGAGCGTGACTGGCAAGCAGGCGCCGCCCTCGGTCTCGCCCGGTTCGGTGCAGACGCTGGGGCACGCGCATCAGTATCTCTTCACGGAACAACTGGCGCATTTGCTCACCGCGGGGATGACGCTCGATGAAGCCCTGGGCGTGCTCGAGAAACGCTTGAAGCATCCGAAGCTCAACGGACTCTCGCGCGGCCTGCACCAGGCGCTCGTGGATGGGCGCAGCCTTTCCCAAGCGCTGCGGGATTATCCGCGCATCTTTTCGCCGCTCTATGTGAATCTCGTCTCCGCCGGCGAGGCGAGCGGCGCCCTGCCCGACATCTTGAAGCGCCTCGTGGCGTATCTCCAGGACGTGAAGGGTCTGCGCGACCGCGTGCAACAAGCGCTCATCTACCCCGCCGTGCTCGTGGTCGCGGGCCTCGGGCTCATCGTCGTCTTCATGACGGTGATGGTGCCCAAGCTCACCACCTTCTTCAAAGGCACCGGCCAGCAACTGCCGGCGGCGACCCAGATGCTGGTAAAGGCCAACCATATCCTGGTGACTTACTGGTGGGTCGGCATCCTGGCCGGGTTCGGCCTCTACACACTCTTCAAAGCGTTCACCCGCACCGCGGAGGGCCGCAAGGCATGGGATTACTTCACGTGGCGAATCCCGCTCTACAGCCTCATCATCCGCTACCGTTACTACGCCCAATTCGCCCGCACGCTCGGCACGCTCGTGGAGAACGGCGTGACATTGCTCCGCTCGCTGGAGCTGCTCGAAGACATCGCGGGAAACCAATACATCCGAGGCCGGATGATCGAAGTGCGCAAAGCCGTGGTCGATGGCGCCACCCTTTCCACCGCGCTCGGCGAGCAGAAAATTTTCCCCGAGCTCTTCGTCGATATGATGGCCGTTGGCGAGCAGACAGGAAAGTTCGGGAGCACGATGCAATTGATCGCCGACGTGCACGAGCGCGAACTCGACAAACAAATCCAAATCGTCTCCACGCTCATCCCGCCCATCGTGATGATGTGCATCGCCGCCGTAGTCGGTCTCGTGGTCTATGGCATCCTGAGCGCCGTCTTCGGCCTCACCAACGGCCTGCGCGCCGGCGTGCATTGAATTTTTCCCCATTCGGACTACGGGAACTGTCGCAGACAAATTCAGTCGGCATGCGCGCGGCGAAAACGCGCTTGGGGATTGGGCACGCCGAATTTTGAAACCCCAGTTGCGAACGTCGAAGGGAAATAGCCTCACCGGCGGCGGCCTTGCACGACGATGAATCGCGGAGAGTAATAGGGGAAGTAAGGAGCGTAGGAATACCACGGATCGGCATAGCCAGGCCCATACATCGCCGGGGTGGCGAGCAGGTAGTCGATGACCTCCACACTTACTCCCGCCTGCCGGAGCTGCAGGACGTCCTGCGTATTGAGCCGATAGAGCTGCCCCGTGGCGCGGAGGTAACGCACGATGAATGGCGCGGGCACTTTCTTGCCCGCCAATTCGCAAATGGCCGAGAGGTCGAGCGTTTCCTTGCGGACCATCCTTTGATAGACAGGCTCGGAGACCCGATGCTGCCGGAGAACATCGCGCTCGGTGGGATCGAGGGTGGCGCATCCGGAGAAGCCGAGCGTGGCGATGGCCAAGGCGAGGTGTAAGGGTTTCATCGGGGCAGATTCGAGTGAGCGCAGTGAAATGCAAGGAAGCGCGAAACGCGGAATGCGGAACGGGAAAGCTTAAAATCGATAAAGCGGAAAACAGAAAAAATATTTTCGACCTGGCGACCCGAACTGGGAACGCCAGAAGCACAGATGTTTCTTGGGATCGTGCGCAGGCCTCGGACATTCTCGGCTTCATGGCTTCGGCGCGCGCGACGAAGTCGCGCCCAGTCCCAACCGGCAGCGTTGATGGGCCGGGTAAACGTTGAGGTAGGGGCAGCGATCTGCTGCTTCCGGCCGTCCCCGTCGATCTCGGAGGACGAACGGTAGTGTGAGGATTTCCGGCGAGAAACCGCGACTCGATTTTTACGGCGGCGCGCGCCACGGTGGAGTGATGGCACACTCCGTCGAAGGCCACCTCAAGTTGCGTGTTGCCGAATACGACGAACTCATCCGCAGACTCGTTCCTGCTTACGCGGCGATGCGAGCGGCGCAACTCGACTTGCTTGCGTTGAGTGTACCCACGGACGGCGGGCTGGTGCTGGATCTCGGCGGCGGCACGGGCGCGCTCGCGGCCGCAGTGGCAGAGCGGTTTCCCAGAGCGACCGTTGAAATCTGGGACACGGACCCCGACATGCTCACAACTGCCCGGGAACGTTGTGAGCGCTTCGGTGAGCGGGCGTGCCTTGTCGAACGCTCTTTCACGGATCCGCTGCCGCCTTGCGACGCGATCGCGGCGTGTCTCTCACTTCATCATGTGAAGGATCTGTCGATCAAAGCGGGCATCTATCGCAACATCTTCGCGGCCCTCCGGCCGGGCGGAATCTTCGTCAATGCCGACACCGCCGTGCCCGCCACGCCGGCACTCCAGGATCGCGCATTTCGCCTTTGGGCCGTGTCGATGCGACCGCACGGCATCGGCGAGAAGGAAGCCCGCGATCACTTCGCAAGTTGGGCGCGAGAGGATTTCTACCCGCCGCTGATCGTCGAACTGCGCCTGCTGGCGGAGGCAGGTTTCGCGGAGCCGGAATGTTTCTGGCGCGATGCGGCCGCAGCCGTCTTTGGCGCGGTGAAGCAGCACTAAAGACCGTTTATCCAGTTTGCGAGAGCCAGGCGCCTTCGAAACTCAAACTTGCCGCAGGGTTGCCATGATTCGAGCGGGCGAGGCCGCCCGCGCTTACGCGCTCAGGTTTGATCAAGGAAGGCACGCGCCTGCGCGGCGTCCTTCGCGATCTGCGCTTTGAGCGCGTCGAGACCGGGGAATTTTTGTTCGGGACGCAGAAATTTGCGGAACGCCACTTCGAGGTTCTGGCCGTAAAGGTCGGCGTGAAAATCGAAGAGGTGCACCTCGAGCAGCCGCTCGCCGCCGGCAGCCGCGACCGTGGGACGCACGCCGATATTGGCCACGCCGCGTAACGACTCGCCGTCGTGTTTTACTTTCACGGCATACACACCGTTCGGCGGGAATTGCTCGTGGTGCGCGGCGAGATTGGCGGTCGGAAAGCCGAGCGTCCGCCCGATTCGCGCTCCTTCGGCGACGGTGCCGAGGATGGTGAACTTTCGGCCCAGCAACCGCGCGGCCGCGTCGAGGTCGCCGGCTTCCACTGCACGCCGGATAAGCGTGCTGCTCACGATCTCGCCGTCGATGCGCACCGGCGGCACGCCGACTTCGGAAAAATGGAACTGCTCGCCCAGCTTGCGGAGCAACGCGAGATTGCCTGCGCGGCCGCGGCCAAATGACCACTCATGACCCACGCAGATTTCGCGCAGCGATCCGGCGGAGACGAGAGCGTGGATGAAATCCTCCGGCGCGGTATCGGCGAATGCGCGATCGAATGGAACGACGAGCAAGTGCGAAATGCCGAATTCGCGGATGAGGCGAATCTTGTGCGCGGTCGAAGTCAGCAATGGCGGTGCGTGTTCGGGCCGCAGAATGCGCAGCGGATGCGGATCGAAAGTCACCGCGACCGCCGCTCCGCCGCCGCGTTTCGCATCGTCGAGCGCGCGCCGAAGCACGGCTTGGTGCCCGAGATGCACGCCGTCGAAAACTCCGATCGCGAGGTAGAGCGGACCGGGGATGCTGGCGAGATCGGCGATCATGCGCCGCGCATCCGTGAGACAGTGGGCAGCGACAGCACCTTCGCGGCGATCTCGGCGGCGGGCTTGGTCTTTAAGTCCTCGACGGTCAGAGCCCGCTCGAGGGTGAACTTGCCACTCTTCGTCCTGCGCAGCGATTGGAGATGCGCGCCGCAGCCGAGTTCATTGCCGATATCGAAGGCGTAGGTGCGGACGTAGAAGCCCTTTGAGCACACGACGCGGAACTCAATCTCCGGCAGCCGCACGCCGAGGATTTCGTGCGCATACACGTGCACAAAGCGCGGCTCGCGCTCCACGGTCTTGCCCTGGCGCGCGAGTTTGTAGAGAGGCACCCCCTCTTTTTTGATCGCGGAGACCATCGGCGGCATCTGGTAAAAATCGCCGTGATATTTCGCGAAGGCGGCGTCGATCTGTGGGCGCAGGAACTCGGGCACAGGCCGGGTTTCGACGATCTTTCCATCGGCGTCCTGGCTGTCGGTGGTGACGCCGAGCCGCATCGTGCCGGCGTATTCCTTGTCCTCGCTCATCAGCAAATCCTGAATTTTGGTCCCGCGTCCGATGACGATGAGAAGCAGCCCGGTGGCGAGTGGGTCGAGCGTGCCGCAGTGCCCGACCTTCTTGGTGCCGAGGCAGCGGCGCACGATGGCCACCACGTCGTGCGAAGTCATGCGCGGCGCTTTGTCGATGAGGAGAACGCCGTCAAGATTTTCCGAATTCATGGTCGATGGCTGTGAGCACTTTTTCTTGAATCTCCGCGAGCAAACCCTTCACGCGCGCGCCGGAAGCCAGGATGTGGCCGCCGCCGCCGAAGAGGCCGCAGACCTTGCTCACATCAACCTTCGGCGACTTCGAGCGCAGGCTGATGCGCACTTTGCCCTCGGGCAATTCCTCGAAAAAAGCGGCGACCACCACGCCTTCGATCGCGCGGATGTGGTCGATGAGGCCCTCGGTGTCTTCCGGCATCGAGCCGACTCGGGCGACGGCGGAGAGAGAGAGCGCCACGCTCGCCACGCGATCGCGCGAGGAGAAGCGCAGGGTCTCGAGCACGGCGCGCAGCAGCTCGAGTCGCCGCCGCGGATAGCTCTCGTACATCTTCTGCGAAAGTTCTCCCACATTGACTCCGGCGCGGATGAGCTCGGCGCCGATCTCGTATGTGCGCGCGCTGGTCTGCGGATATTGAAATGAACCGGTATCGGTGCTGATGGCGGCGAAAAGATTGTCGGCTATCGGGTAAGTGATCGGCAGCCCGGTTTGCCGGAAGAGTTCGTAAAGAATCTGGCCCGTGGCGGGCGCGGTGTAGTCGATGTGCACGAGATCGCCGAAGCGCGGATTGGTGAAGTGATGGTCGATATTGATCCACACGCCGGCGCGCTGGATGGCGGGCTGGCACTTGCCGATGCGGTCGAGCACGCTGGTGTCGAGGACGATCGCGGCGTCGAATTCCTGCGCGATCGCGGGGGGTGTGACGATGAGTTCGCTGCCGGGGAGATAACGAAATTTTTCGATCACGCCGTCCTCGTTCCATGCGGTCACGTCCTTGCCGAGCTGCTGGAGACAAAGCGCCATCGCAAGCGTGCAGCCGAGTGCATCGCCATCGGGCCGGAGGTGGCTGACGACGACAAAGCGGTGACGCTCCCGCAGCACCGCGGCGATTTCCTCGTGTGAGTTATTCGGCTTCATCGGCAGGCGGCTCTTCGGGGAGGTGCAATTCTTCGAGCACTTGCAGCACGCGGTCGCCGCGCTCGGCGGCGATGTCGAGTTTGAAGTGCAGGTGCGGCGTGAACTTGAGAACCACGCGCTTGGAGAGCGCGCTCTGGAGATCGGCGCGCGCGCCGTGCAGCGTGGCGAGCGCGCTGTGCTGCTCCTCCTCCGTGCCGATGACACTCACGAATACGTGAGCGTGCTTGAGGTCCGGTGTGACATCGACTTGCTGGATGGTGACGAGCTTCGCAGTGAAGCGGCACTGCCGGCTGACCAGTTCACCCAGTTCCCGCTGGATGAGTGCGTTGACCCGTTCGAGGCGATGCTTCATGGGAAGTGACAAGTGGCAGGTGCAAGTGACATGGCGTGTGGTGAGCGACCCATGTCACTTGCACCTGTCACCTGGCACCCCCTCAGAGCTTCTGCGGAATTTTATCGAGCACGTAACACTCGATGATGTCGCCGGCTTCGTAGTCGTTGAAATCACCGAGCTTGATGCCGCACTCGAGGCCGCTGCGCACTTCCTTCACGTCGTCGGTAAAGCGGCGCAGCGTGGCGAGGCCGCCGTCGTAGATGGGCGTGCGGCCGCGCAGCACGCGGGCGCGGGCGGTGCGGGCGATGCGGCCGTCGGTGACGGCGCAGCCGGCGACGAGGCCCTTCGAGAGCTCGAATACTTTGCGCACTTCGGCGTGGCCGATGACGGTTTCGCGCGTCTCGGGTTCGAGCATTCCGGCCATCGCTTCTTTCACCTGGTCGATGAGTTCGTAGATGATCGAGAAGAGTTTGATCTGCACGTTTTCGCGCCGGGCGATGGCGGCGGCGGCGCTCTCGACTTTTACGTTGAAGCCGATGACCACCGCGTTGCTGGCGGTGGCGAGCAGGATGTCGTTTTCGTTGATGGGACCGACGGCGGCGTGGACGAGGTTGAGGTCGATCTTCGTGCTGTCGATCTGCCGCAACGATGTGGAGATGGCCTCGACCGAACCTTGCACGTCGCACTTGACGATGGCGTGCAGCACGGGCTTTTGCCCGGCGGCGATCGCGGCCATGAGGTCTTCGAGCCGCGCGCGATTCGGCGTCTGGAGCTTGCCGAGGCGCTCTTGATCGAGGCGCTCTCCGCTGAGGCGCTGCGCGTCGCGGTCGCTTTCCATCACCACCAATTCATCGCCCGCGTCGGGCAGGCCGGAGAAGCCGAGCACGCGGCACGGTGTGGAGGGGCCAGCTTCGCGCAGGGGTTTGCCGAAATCGTCGGCGAGCGATTTCACTTTGCCGGAATATTTTCCGCAGATGAAGGACTGGCCGGGTTTGAGCGTGCCCATCTTCACGATGACGGTGGCCGTGGGGCCGCGCCCCTGCTCGATTTGCGCTTCGATGACGGTGCCGCGCGGCAACGCCTTGGAGCCGGCTTTGAGCTCGAGCATTTCACTCTCGAGCTGGATGCGCTCGAGCAACTCGTTCACGCCCGTGCCCTTGATGGCCGCGACGGGGACCACGCCGGTGTCGCCGCCCCAATCCTCCGGCGCGAGGCCCTTTTCCTGGAGCTGACCTTTGACCTTTTCGAGGTTGGCGCCGGGCACATCGCTCTTCGTGATCGCGACGATGATTTTTACTTTCGCTGCCCGCGCATGATTGAGCGCTTCGATGGTCTGCGGCATGATGCCGTCGTCGGCGGCGACCACGAGCACCACGATGTCAGTGACGTTGGCGCCCCGGGCGCGCATCGCGGTGAAGGCGGCGTGGCCGGGCGTGTCGAGGAAGGTGATGCGGTGGCCTTTTACGGCCACGGAATACGCGCCGATGTGCTGGGTGATGCCGCCCGCTTCTCCGGCGGCTACGCGCGTCTTACGGATCGCGTCCATGAGCGTGGTCTTGCCGTGATCGACGTGGCCCATGAACGTGACGATGGCCGCGCGGTGCTGAAGTTCCTCGACCTTCGGCGCCTCGGGCTCGGGCGGAGGGACCACCACGTCGGGCACCTTGTGCACGCCGCCGCCTTCCTTGCGTTTTTCTTTTTCAAAAGTGAAGCCGTGCTTGGCGCAGACCTTCGCGGCGATCTCGGGCTCGATGTGCTGATTGTGCGAGGTGACGAAGATGTTGAACTCAATGAGGTCGCTGTTGATCTTGTAAACCTTCATCCCCATCGCGTCGGCGAGGTCCTTCACGGTGAAGGGCGGTTTGAGATGGATGACTTTTTCATCCGTCTTCTCCGCGCCATCCGCGGCAGGCAGCGCGGGCTCTGCAGCGGGAACGGGCGCGGGTGCTGGCGGCGCGGGTGGCAGCTTCGGCTGCGTGGCCTCCAGGAATTTTGAAATCGGAACGTGCAGCCTGACGCCCTCCGCGGGCGTGCGCTTGCGCGTGGTTTTTTCTTTCGGCGCCAAAAGATCGACGGCCACCGCTTTCTCCGCCGCCTTGGCACGCGCGGGGGCGGGGGCGGGCTCCGCGCTCTTTGCCTTTTCCGGCGCGGCGGAATTCTTCGCAGTCTTCGGAGCAGCGGCCTTCGGCGCGGCCGCGGCCTTGGGTTTGGCCTCGGCGGCTTTTCTTCCGCTTGCTTTCGTGGTGGTCTTTGTCGGCATCAAAAAAAGCTATTTGGAGGCCGCACTAGCGTGCGCGCCTTTCGCGGCGGTGTGAATCGCCGTGGCCTTCTCGAGGTCCACACCGATGGCGTCCGCGATGTCTTGCGGTTCAACTTCCACGAGCGTGTCGAGACTGCCGAGGCCGTTCTTTACGAGCGCGGCGGCGGTGGCCTCGTCGATGGCGAGCGCGACGCTGAGCACTTTCTCGGCCTGGTGCAGCTTGGCGTTAAAGACTTCCGCGGCCGATTCGTCCTTCTCGATATTGATCTCCCAACCGCTCAGCCGCGAGGTAAGCCGCGCATTCTGCCCGCGCTTGCCGATGGCCAGAGAAAGCTGCTCTTCATCGACCTTGATGAGCACGTGCTTCTTTGCCTCATCGAGCGTGATGCTCTTGATCTTCGCGGGCTTGAGCGCCTCCTGCACAAACTCCTTCACGTCTGTGCTCCACCGGATGATGTCCACCTTTTCGTTGTTCAACTCGCGCACGATATTTTTCACCCGCGCGCCGCGCATGCCCACGCACGCGCCCACGGGATCGACTTTTTCGTTCGCGCTCCACACCGCGATCTTCGTGCGGAAGCCGGCCTCGCGCGCGATGCCCTTGATCTCGACCGTGCGATCCGCGATCTCCGCGACCTCGGTTTCAAAAAGCCGGCGCACGAAATTCGGATGGCTGCGCGAGATGATGATCTCCGGCCCGCGCGGCCCGTTCTCGACCGCGACGACGTAAGCGCGGATGCGGTCGCCAATGTTGTAATCCTCGGTCTGCACGCGCTCGCGGTGCGGCATGGTGGCCTCAAATTTTCCGAGATCGACCATTACATCCGAGCGCTCGAAGCGCCGCACCGTGCCGCTCACGATCTCGCCGGCGCGATCCTTAAACTCGTCGTAAATCATCTCCTTTTCCGCCTGGCGGATGCGCTGCATCATCGCCTGCTTGGCGGTCTGCGCGGCGATGCGGCCGAAGTCGCTCGGCGTCACGGGCACTTCCAAATCTTCGCCGAGCTTCACCTCTTTGTTGAATTTCTGCGCGAGCTCGAAGCGGATTTCATCGTGCTTGTTGGTCACTCTCTCGACCACGGTGAGCTTGGCATAAGCCTTGATCTCGCCCGTGCGGGGGTCGATCTCGACACGAAGATCCCGCGCCGGCCCCACCGCTTTGCGAGCGGCGGAGAGCAGAGCGTTATTGATGGCTTCCAGGAGCACCTCGCGCTTGATGCCCTTGTCGCGCTCGAAAAAATCGAGCCCTGCCAGGATTTCGCTGTTCATAAAAAAGGATGAGGTCCGGGGACAAAAAAAAGTGGGTTGTTGGCCCACTTTCGAGTTGTGCCGGTGTGATCGGCGGGAAGCTAGCTGCCGTGGAAATATGCGTCAAGCGGGGAAACCGCACGCAGGGGGAGAAGCAGGAAAACAGGAAAGCAGAAATAGCGGAGGAACCCACTCTCCTGTCCTGTTTTCCTGTCTTCCTGCTTTAGGCTCTGCGACTTTCCGAGCCGTGCCGGCGACCTCCTTCTACAAGCGCTCCAACTTCGTCACGCACCTGCCGGCCGAACGGCTTTACAGTCCGTCGCACTTCTGGCTCGAGCGCGAGGCGGGCGGCCGATGGCGGGTGGGGTTCACAAAATTTGCGACGCGCATGCTCGGCGAGATCGTCGATCTTCAGTTTGAAAAGCGTGAAGGCGACGCAGTGGCCGGCGGCGAAATCATCGGTGCGATCGAAGGCTTCAAGGCCATCAGTGACATCTACTGCGTGGCGCAAGGCAGCTTTGCCGGCGGCAACGCGGCGCTGCGCCAGCACATCGAGCGCGTGGGGAGCGATCCATATGGCGCGGGCTGGCTCTACATGATAGAGGGCACGCCCGACGCGAAGTGTTTCGATCTCGAAGGCTACCGCCGCCTGCTCGACACCACCATCGACCGCATCCTCGAAAAGCAAACGACCCATGACCACTGAACAATCCGCCAAAGCCCGCTATATCATGATCGGCGGCTTCCTCGGCGCGGGAAAGACGACCGCCGTCGCCGCCCTCGCGCAGCATCTCACGCGGGGGGGCCGGCGCGTCGGGCTCATCACCAACGACCAGGGCAGCGAGCTCGTCGATACGGCCACGCTGCGGGCGAAAGGTTTTGCCACGGAGGAAATTCCCGGCGGCTGTTTCTGCTGCCGCTTTAACTCGCTGGTCGATGCCGCGCACAAGCTCACCGAGGCCACGCGGCCCGATGTCTTCATCGCGGAACCCGTGGGCAGTTGCACCGATCTCGTGGCCACGGTCGCCTATCCGCTCCGGCGAATTTACGGCGAGGAATTTGCGGTCGCGCCGCTCAGCGTGCTCATCGATCCCATTCGCGCGGAACGCATCTTCGGCCTCGCCGAGGGCGGGAAATTTTCCCCGAAGGTGCTCTACATCTACCGCAAGCAACTCGAGGAGGCCGACCTCATCGTGCTCGCAAAAAGCGACCTCATCGACGCGCCCCGCATCGAGAGACTGCGCGAGCGGCTCGCGTCGGAATTTCCGCGCGCGGAAATCCTGGAGGTCTCGGTGCGCGAGGAGCGAGGGCTGGCCGCGTGGTTTGAACGCATCGCGCGCGGCGGGTCGCGCGAAGACGACGCGATGGACGTGGACTACGAGCTTTACGCCGAAGGCGAGGCGCTGCTCGGCTGGCTCAACGCGACGGTGCAGCTCGCGCATCCCGAGGGCTTCGATTCCGCGGAAGTGCTGGAAGCGATCGCCGCCGGCGTTCAGGCGAGGCTCCAGCCGGCGGAGATCGCGCACTTGAAGATGACGCTCAGCCCCGACGGCGGACTCGGCGATGTGGCCGCGATCAATCTCGTGCGAAGCGACTTTGTGCCGGAGCTTTCCCTCACGCTCGAAGCGCCCGTCGCGAGCGGCCAGCTCATCGTGAACGTGCGCGCCGAGACCTCGCCCGAAGCGCTGCGCGATGCGGTGCGCGCCACGGTTGTTGAAGTGCCCGCGCGCTTTGCGGGACTCACGGCGAGGATCGAGCACCTCGAATTTTTCCGCCCCGGAAAACCGCAGCCCACTCACCGCGACGTGACGGCGTCCTGGTCGTAGCTGCGAGGTCTCCGTCGGTAGAGTGTCAAATTCACGCAAGGATGGGCTTGACCACTTTTCCATGCACGTCGGTGAGGCGGTATTGACGGCCTTGAAAGCGGAAGGTGAGCCGCTCGTGGTCGATGCCGAGGAGGTGCAGCACGGTGGCTTGGAAGTCGTGCACGTGCACCGGGTCTTGCGCGACGTTGAATCCGAAGTCGTCGCTCGCTCCGTAAGTAAAGCCCGGCTTCACGCCCGCGCCGGCCATCCAAATGGTGAAGGCATACGGGTGATGGTCGCGGCCCCACTGCTTGCGGTCGTTGATGTCGCCTTGCAGGAAGGGCGTGCGTCCGAATTCACCTCCCCAAATCACCAGCGTGTCGTCGAGCAGACCGCGCTGCTTGAGATCGCGCACCAGCGCGGCGCTGGGCTGATCGGTGTCGCGGCATTGAATTTCAAATTGCGTAGTGAGATTACGATGATGATCCCACCCCGCGTGGAAGCACTGCACAAAGCGCACGCCACGCTCCGCGAGCCGGCGCGCCATCAGGCAATTGTAGGCGTAGGAGCCCTGCCGCTTCACCTCCGGCCCATACATGGCGAGGGTCTCAGGCGATTCAGTGGAAAGGTCGGTGAGCTCGGGCACGCTCGCCTGCATCTTGTAAGCCATCTCGTATTGCGCGATCCGCGTGGCGATCTCCGGATCGGCAAACTCGCGGAAGTGCTCCTCGTTGAGCGCCGCGAGATCGTCGAGCAACCCGCGCCGTACTTCGCGCGACATGCCCTCGGGATTCGAAAGATAAAGCACCGGGTCGCCGCTGCCGCGAAAGCGCACGCCCTGGAACTTCGAAGGCAGGAAGCCCGAGCCCCAGTAGAAGTCGTAAAAAATCTGACCGCACGTCGCCTCCTTGTCGCGCGAAGTCATCACCACAAAACCAGGCAACTCCTCGCTCTCCGTGCCGAGCCCGTAAGTGGCCCACGCGCCCATGCTCGGCCGCCCGGGCTGCTCGGCGCCGGTCAGGAAAAAGGAGATCGCCGGCGCGTGATTGACCGCGCCGGTGTGCATGGACTTGATGAAGCACAGGTCATCGACCACCGACGCCGTGTGCGGCAGAAAATCTCCGACCCAAGCGCCGCACTCGCCGTGCTGCTTGAAGCCCGTGAAAGGCGGCAGCACCGGCTTGGCTTTCTGTCCCTGGGTCATCGTTGAAAAGCGCTTGTCGCCGATGATCGACGCCGGGATTTCCTGGCCGCGGAATTTCTCCATCTCCGGTTTCCAGTCGAAGGTGTCGATGTGCGGCGGCGCGCCATTCTGCAGCAGATAGATCACGCGCTTCGCCTTCGGAGCAAAGTGCGGAAGGCCCGGCAACCCGCCTGCACGCTTGGTTCCCGAGTCATCGGCACGGAGCAGCGAGGCGAGCGCGGCCGTGCCAATGCCCACGGCGCTCTTCGAGAAAAATTGGCGGCGGGTGAGATGGGCGGCGCGTTGGATGCGGGGAGTCATAGTGAGGTGAAGAGATAACCCCGCGGACGGCTTTTGCAAAACGGCTATCGTCGAATTGCCCGCGGTTCGGATCGACGCGAACCGTAGCCGGATTGTCCTCTGTTGCGACGCGGAGTTGGCGGAATATGGGTTGGAAGAGGCAACGAGGTCGCATTTACACTCACCCTATGAACTCCAACCGCCGCTACTTCCTCCACACCCTCGGCCTCAGCGCCGCATTGCTCACCGCGCCGGGCGCCTTTGCCGAGGCGCTCGCGCAGACGCCGAAGGTCGGCTTTGGACCTTTTTATCCCGATCATCTGCCGCTCGATACGGATAATGATCTCATCGTCATCAACGACGCGCTTACGCCCGCCACCGGCGAGATCAGTTATGTGAGCGGGCGCGTGCTCGGCCCCGATGGCGCGCCGATTCGCAACGCCGTCGTCGAAATCTGGGAGGCCGACACGAACGGCATCTACCTCCACAGCAGGAGCGGCGGCGACAAGGCGAAGGCGGACAAAAATTTTCAGGGCTACGGGCGCTTCCTCACCGGCGGCAGCGGCGAGTATCTCTTCCGCACCATCAAGCCCGTGGCCTACACCGGCCGCTGCCCGCACATTCACTACGCCGTGAAACTCAAGGGCCGCGAGAAGTGGACGACCGAACTGCACATCAAAGACCACCCGCTCAATGCCGGCGACGGCGTGACGCGCGGCGTGAAAAATCCCGAGTTGCTTTGCGTCGAGTTCACGCCGCTGCCGGGCGCAAAGGCGGGCGAGCTCGCGGCGAAGTTCGACCTCGTCATGGGCTTCACGCCGGAATTGTGAAGCGGCGGGCCCGGCCAAAAAATCTTTCCATTTCTTAACCCCACCCGGGGTTGACCGCCGCGCGCGAGACCCCAAGGTGGGAGCCCGATGAAAACCGAAATCTCGATCTTTTGTGAAACCTGCCTGGAGACCATCGACGCGCTGCCGCCCACTCTGGCTCACGCCGCGGAGCAGATGGAAAACGCCGCCGAGCCCGGCCTCCTGCGCGAGCCGCTGGCCGCGCTCAACGACATCCGCGCCCGGCTGCGCTCGCTCTCCGAGAAGCTCGCCAATCAGCACGCTTACCTGCTCATCTTCGGCCCGCTGAAGAGCGGCAAATCGACGCTGATGAATGCCATCAGCGGCGCTTACGTGAGCGAGGTCACTTCGCTGCCGGGCTACCCGTGCCTGGTCTATGTGCAGCACGCGGAGGCGCCGCATTTTTCCGCCACTCGCTACAGCGGCCGCGAGACGGTCTTCGCGGATGCCGCGGTGCTCCGCGAGGTGATCGCCGACAGCCACATCGCCCTCGCGCAGCAAATCCGCGCCACCGAAGAACGCGGCGCGGAGTTCGATCCGCGCACGCATTTCACCGAGGCCATCCGGCGCATCGACGTGAAGGTGCCGGTGCCCGCGCTCGGCGAATCCAGCACGGTGCTCGTGGATACTCCGGGCCTCTACAGCCGGATGAATTTTGGCTACGACGTGCTCACCCGCGAGTTCCGCGACAGCGCGGCGTGCGCGGTCTTTGTGGTGAAGACCGACAATCTTTTTCTCGAGCAAGTCTTCGCCGAGTTCAATGAATTGCTCGGTCTCTTCAGCCGCATTTTCCTCGTCATCAATGTGGACTCGAGCAAGCGCGACTTGCAGGCCGATGGCACGCTGCGGCCGAGCGCCGAGAGCCAGCATCCCGAGAGCATCATCGAGGCCTTCCGCACGCTCTCGATGAGCGGGCCGCTGCGCGAGGCTTACGAAAAAAATCGCGTGCGCATCCACGCCGTCGATCTCATGGGCGCCGCCTCCGCGTTTCTCTCGGGCAATGGCGCGGACAATCAGAAGGCGGGGTTCGACGCATTTCTGCGCGACCTCACCGAGTATCTCAACAGCAGCGACTACACGCTTGAGTTCGTCCGCGACAGCCTGCGGCAGGGCCTCACGTTGTGTCTGGAAGCGCGGGAGATTTGCGAGCGCGCCGAAGTCCGCCAACTCCGCGAGACGCAGGCTGGCATCGAGCGCGAGATGGCCGACCTGGACCAGCGGCTCGACGCCGTGGACCGGCTTCTGCAGGTGGATTGGGAGGCGGTCTTCAAGGATGTGCGCGACGAAAATTCCCGGCGCATCGAAGGCAGTGCGCGGGGCAAAGCGGCCGAAGTGGCCAAGGCCATGCGCCAGGCGCTCGAGCGCTGGTATCTCGACGGGACCAGTCTCAAAGCGCTCGAGCACGAGCATTGGAGCCGCTCGCTCATCGAAGGCGCGCGCGCCTTGGCCATCGAGACGCGCGCCCGGCTCGGCCGGTTGCTCGGCTCGACGCTCGGAGGCGCCGAGCCCGCGGCGGCCACGATGACCGATCTGCATGCGATCGGATTCAATCTGCGCGCCGTCTCGCAGGCGGCGCTGCCCGCGCTCGATGAACGCGAGCCCGCCGAGCCGTACTCGATGACGCTGGGCCCCGACGCGGTGCCCGTGCGCAAGTCGATCGCCGACTGGCTGCTCTTCCGCGGGGCCGCCACGGTGCGCCGGCGTTTGTTCGGCGAGGACCTCACTCAGGAGATCGCGCCCGAGGCAAAGGCGCGGCGACTGCCACAAGCCAGTTGCGACGTGCTGGTGAAGACCATCGACACCGTCACGCAGGAAAAATTTGCGACGCTCCCAAAAAAATATTCGGAAAGTCTCCTGGTCGCCTACGTCACCAAGTTCCGCGCGGATTTGATGGAAGGTCTGCGCGGGCACGGCGAGGACTTGAAGAAAATGCGCGCCGAGCGCCAGGCGCCCTACGAGGCCAATACGCGCACGCTGGCCGCTCTCGACGAGCTCAACGAACACGCAAAGCAAGTCGCCGCCGCCATCCGCCAACTGGCGCAAAAGGAACACGCGCTGCCGCCGGTCGAAGAGAAAGAGGAAGCGCCCGCGCCGCCTCCAATCGCTCTCGTCCCATCTCTCCCCGCGCTCGCCGTGGCATCGTGAATTCCGGGGAGCACGCGCGTTGGCCGCGGCGGCCTCGCCGCGACGCACTTCCGAAACCGCGCGACCCGGGCAAGAGTTCCGTGCCCGGAAGACTTGCCGGCGGGTCTTCAGATCGGGAGCTCTTGCCGAAGCCGCGCGACAGGAAAGTTCGCCCCGGCGGGGACGCCGCGCGCTCCCGGATCCTCACGCTCGCCGGCTACTCCTTGGTCAAGGTCTCGTCGAGATTGAGCAGCAGCAGCGCGAGGCTGGTGTGCGCGGCAAGTTCCGACGCGGGGATGCTGGCGTCAGGCTTGGATTCGCCGGTCGAGATGAGCGCGCGCGCGGCTTCGGGATCGGCGGCGTATTGCTGGCGAAATTTTGCGAGCGATGAAGCGAGGATCGCGGCGTCCTTGTCCCGAGGAGCGCGCGCGGTGCAAAGGCGGAAGCCGAAGGCGAGCCGCTCGGTGTCGCTGGCGCCGCCATGCCGCAGCATCCGCTCGGCGAGCGCGCGCGCCGCTTCCACGTAGGTGATGTCGTTGAGGGTCACGAGTGCGTGCAGCGGGGTGTTGGTGCGGCCGACTTTCACGGCGCACTGCTGGCGATTTGCGGTGTCGAAAAAGAGCGTGGGCGCGACGATGCGCCGCCAGAAAATGTAGAGGCTGCGGCGGTAGAGCGCCTCGCCGTGGTCTTGCGCAAACTTGATCTTCCCGAAAGTGGCGTCCTCCCACACGTTGGCGGGCTGATAGACTTTCACGGGCGGACCGCCGACGCGCTCGACGAGCAGGCCCGAGACCGCGAGCGCCTGGTCGCGCAGCATCCAACTCGGCAGCCGGTAGCGCGGCCCGCGCGCGAGAAAGTGATTGTCGGGATCGCGTTCGAAATCAGGCGTCTTTCCTGACTCCTGACTCCTAACCCCTGACTCCTGTCGATAAGGGGCCGACGTCACGATGAGCCGCACCATGTGCTTCACATCCCATCCGCTCTCGATGAACTCGCGCGCGAGCCAGTCGAGCAACTCGGGGTGCGTGGGCTTGTCTCCCTGCACGCCGAAATCCTCCGTCGTCTTCACCAGCCCCTGCCCGAAGAACATCTGCCAGAGCCGATTCACAGTCACTCGCGCGGTGAGCGGGTGCTGGGGGGAGACGAGCCAGCGGGCTAGCGCCAGGCGATCTGGCGGCGCATCGGCGGCGAGCGCCGGAAGCACGGCCGGCGTGCCGTGCGCGACCTTGTCGCCGAATTTGTCGTAGGCGCCTTTGACGAGGATGAAGGTGTCGCGCGGCTTGGCGCGTTCGTGCATCACCATCGTGCGCGGGACGGACTTTTCCGCGGCATCCAGCGCCTTCTTTGCGCTGTCGCGCTTTGCTCCGGCGGCGGCGAGCAGGCGGTTGGTGTCGAGATAGAATTTCGTGAGCGTCTCCATCTCCGGCTCGCTGCGTTCCTCGCTCGGCTGGGCGAGAATGAAGCGCACCTCCTCCGGCACGGGGCGGAAGAGCGCCGGGTTGTCCGTGGTCGCATAGAGCTTGAAGCGCCCGAGCGTGTGCTGATGGCCGAAGTGGAAGCCGAGCCGGAAGGCGAGTTCGAGCTGGCCTTTGGTTTTGATTTTGGTGCGCGTCTCGAGAGTCAAGGTATGCGGCTTGCCAGTCTCGGGCGCGATGGCCCATCCCGTCTTTTCATTTCCATCCGTGGCGCCCGTGGCCGCAAAACCCCGCTGCGCAAAGTCGGCATCGACCGCGCCGAGCACGATGTTTTGGCCGCTGGCCTGGAGCACGATTTCGGTGAGCACGAAATTGCCGCCATCCGGCGCGCGGCCCGGCCCGTGGCCTGCCAATGAATCACCGGGCAGCGCCTCGATCTTAAAGCCTGTGATCGCACCCAGCTCCGTGTCGGCGAGCAGCACGTACTCATCGGTCTCCGGACTCTGTCCGCTGGCCACGATGCTGCCGTCGGGCTGCATGGTGAGCTGCGTGCCGCGCTCGGCGCTGAGCTCACGCGGCGCGAGCACTTGCCACGTCGCCTCGGCTTTGTCCGCTCCACCGAGGAGCATCGCGGCTTCCCACTGCGGCTGCCCAGCGCGCAGCTTCTGCTCGAGCGCGGCGTATTCTTTGTTGGTCGCGGTCGCGGTGGCCTTGCGGTCGGCGATTTTTTTCTGATCCTCGGGCGAGGCAAAGGAGATGATTGGATTTGCGAGCCCGCCGGCATCGTTGGCGCCGGTCTCTTCGATGGAATTGAAGAAGGCGCTGAGCTGGTAGTACTCGCGCTGCTTGATGGGATCGAACTTGTGGTCGTGGCAGCGGCAGCAAGTCAGCGTGAGGCCCATCCACACGGTGCCGGTGGTCTCCACACGATCCTGCACATACTCGACGCGCGACTCCTCGGGGATGCGGCCGCCTTCGCCGTTGATCATGTGATTGCGATGAAAGCCCGTGGCGATGAGCTGCTCGCGAGTCGGCTCCGGCAGAAGATCCCCAGCCAGTTGCTCGATCGTAAAGCGATCGAAGGGCATGTTGTCGTTGAAGGCATGGATCGCCCAGTCGCGCCAATACCACATCGTCCGCGTGGGATCGTTTTGGTAGCCGTTGGTGTCTGCGTAACGCGCGGCGTCGAGCCACTCCCACACCATGCGTTCGCCGTAACGCGGCGAGGCGAGCAGGCGGTCGGCGAGCTTTCCAATTGCTTCGTCCGCACGCCGCGTCTTCACAAACGCATCCACCTCCTCGAGCGTGGGCGGGAGGCCGGTGAGATCGAGCGTCATGCGCCGGACTATCTTCTCCGGCGCGGCTTCACGCGATGGCGTGAGCTTCTCCTCGGCAAGCTTTTTTAAGACGAACGCGTCGATCGGATTCACGCTCCCATTTTCCGAACCGATGCGCGGCACCTCCGGCCGCACCGGCGCGACAAAGGCCCAGTGCTCTGCCCACGGCGCGCCCTCTTCCACCCACTGCTTGAGCATTTGTTTCTCCGCGGCGGTGAGCTTTCGGTTCGAATCGGCCGCCGGCATCAGTTCGTCGGGATCGGTGCTGAAGATGCGCGTGATGAGTTCGCTCTCAGCGGGCTTGCCCGGCGCGACGATCGCGAGGCCGTCCTCATTTTTTCCGAGCGCGCCCTCCTTGCGATCAAGCCGCAGCTTCGCCTTGCGCGCCTTCTCATCCGGCCCGTGGCAGTGGTAGCAGTTCTCCGCGAGGATGGGCTGGACGTCGCGATTGAAATCCACCGCCCCGCGCGTCCGCACTACGAGTGCGAGGAGCAAAAGAGGGAGGAGCAACGAAGAGGCACGCATGAAAGGAGCAAGAGCGGAAACCCGGCAACACGAACCGAATTGGAAACTGCGTCAACCTTTCTTCCAGCAAACGACAGCCTTTGTCTGCTCCGCGCGGAGCGCACCACCTGGCGGCAACGCGGAGGCCCCTCAACACTCAACTTCCCTTCTTCCGCGCCGCGGGTATCCTCTGTGCCATGAACTCACCCATCCTCCCCTGCCCCGATTGCGACGGCTTCTCCCGTCGTGAATTCCTCAAGACCACACTCTCCACTGCCGCCGCCGTTTCCGCCGGCGGCCTCGTGCTGCCGCCACACGCAAGCGCCGCGGCGGGATCGAAATCCGAGACGCTCGTCGGCACGCTTTTCAAATCCTTCACCGATGTGCAGCGCAAAGCGCTTTGTTTCTCCTTTGATAATCCGCTGCGCACCGAAGTGGACAATAACTGGCACATTACCGATCCGCACATCAGCGCCTTCCTCAACGCCGATCAGAATCAGATGGTGAAGGAAATTTTTCTCGGGCTGCACTCGCCGGAATATGCGGAGACCGTGTTCAAACAAGTGGAGCACGACAGCGGCAAGGCGGGCTTTGGCGATTCGTCCATCGCGCTCTTTGGCGAGCCGGGCACCGGCAAGTTTGAATTCGTGCTCACGGGCCGGCATTGCACGCGGCGCTGCGATGGCGACTCGGTGGAGGGCGCGGCCTTTGGCGGGCCGATCTTTTACGGACACGCCGCGCAAGGCTTCAATGAAAAGCCCGAACACCCAGGCAACGTGTATTGGTATCAAGCCAAACGCGCCAACGAGGTCTTTCAAATGCTTGACGGCAAACAGCGCGAGCAGGCGCTGCGCGGCAAAGGCCGCATGGAGCAAGGCCCCGAGACGGTGAAGCTCAGGGGCTCGGCAGGCGATCTGCCCGGCATCTCCGTGGGCGATCTTTCCCGCGATCAAGCGGCGCATGTGCGCAAAGTGATGGCCGATCTGCTCGCACCTTTCCGCAAGGAGGACTCGGACGAGGCGATGAAATACATCGAGGTCGCGGGCTTCGACAAACTGCACATGGCCTTCTACAAGAATCAGGACATCGGCAACGACGGCGTGTGGGACGTGTGGCAGCTCGAGGGACCAAACATGGTGTGGTATTTCCGCGGCGACCCGCACGTGCACGTGTGGGTGAATGTGCGGGCCTGACGGAAGAAGTTGAGAGTTGAGAGTTGAGAGTTGAGAGTCCGCTGCGTCGCCGCAAAAGCGCGGCGACTTCCCATGCCCACCGCCCTCGCCATCCTCTGCATCGCCGCACTCGCCGCCACCGCGGGTGCGGCGGAGAAAAAACCTATGCCCGAAAAATCGACTCCCTCCTCCTCGACCGAACGCCTCACTTTTGGCGGCGGTTGCTTTTGGTGCCTCGAAGCGGTGTTTCAGCGGCTCGATGGTGTGAAGAAAGTCGTCTCCGGTTATGCCGGCGGCACGGTCGCAAAGCCGAGCTACGAAGCCGTATGCTCGGGCGATACCGGCCACGCCGAGGTGGTGCAGATCGAGTTTGATCCCGCGCGACTCCCGCTCTCGCACTTGCTCGATATTTTCTGGGCCGCGCACGATCCCACCAGCGTGCTGAAGGAGGACACCTACGCGCACGGGAAGCTTTTGAAAAAGGGAACCGCGATCCAAGGGGCCGACGCCGGCACGCAATACCGCTCGATCATTCTCTACGAAAACGACGCGCAGAAAGCCGCCGCGGAAAAATCGAAGGCCGAGGCGCAGAAGGAATTCAAGGAGCCGATCGCGACGGAGATCGTGCCGCTCAAGGCGTTCTACGCGGCGGAGGATTACCATCAAAACTTCTACAACCAAAACCAGAGCCGCAACCCGTACTGCAGCGTGGTCATCACGCCGAAGCTCCAGAAGCTCATTCAAAAAGGGAAGATCAAGGCCGAGCCGTGAAGTGGACTGGAGACGCAAATCGCAAGTTGAGCGAACGAGACATCTGCACTTAGCTGGTCGCATGAGCGCGGCCCAAATCATCGACGAAATCCAACATCTGCCCCCAGCCGAGCAGGCGGAGGTCGTTCAGTTCGCCTATCGTTTGGATGCCGAGCGAATGTTGAGTGGCGAGGAGATCGGCGCGCTGGCCCAACGCATGGTGGACGCCACCGATCCTGCCGAAGCCCTTCTTCTACGCGACGCGCTTATGCGCGGATTTTACTGCGGAAACGTCGATGCCTAAAATTCGGCGTCAACGCATTCCACCGGCGTTGATGCTGCATCTCCTCGATCGCGTTCGGCAGCAGTTATTCGCCGCCTGGACAAAGGCCGAGCCCGAAGTCCCCCACGGCAGATGGTTCAAGCGCTTTCCCGAGATGACGGTTTTGCGGCGAGGGCGAGCTGATCAAAACGTTTCTCAGAATTGGACAGATCGCGGACGGCGGGGAAGTCGTGTGATCGAGCAAGCCAGCTCACGCATCGACGCACGCGCGCACATTCCAGCCCGCGCGCTCGAGGCGGCGCCGCGCTTGCTCGTAGTCGATCCCAAGCGCGGCGGCGACGATGCGCGTGCCGCGGTCGCGGAGTTTTTCGTTGGAAATGCGGACGTCGATCATTGCATTGCCGCGCACTTTGCCGAGGCGGATCATCGCGCAGGTCGAGAAAAGATTGAGCGCGGCTTTCGTCGCGGTGCCGGCCTTCAAGCGCGTGGAGCCGGTCACGATCTCGGGGCCGGTGGGCAGATCGATCTCCACGTCCCAGCCCTGCGTCGCGCGATGCCGCGCGGGATTGCAAGTGAGCAGCAGCGTGCGCGCGCCGAGCTCCCGCGCGCGCGCCAGCGCGCCGAGCACGAAGGGCGCGCGCCCGCTGGCTGTGATGCCGCACACGGCGTCGCCCGCGCGCACGCCGCCATCGAGGAGTGCGAGCGCGCCGGCCTCGGGCTGATCTTCCGCGCCTTCCACCGCGCGATGCAGAGCCGCGGCGCCGCCGGCGATGATCCCCTGCACGAGTTCCGGTGGCGTTCCGAAAGTAGGCGGAATCTCGCTCGCATCGAGCACCCCGAGCCGCCCGCTCGTGCCCGCGCCCACGTAGAAGAGCCGCCCCCCCAAGCTCAGCGCCGCGCTCACGGCATCGACCGCCGCCACGAGATTTCCGGCACATGCGGCGAGCGCCTCGGCGACGTGATTTTCTTCCGCGATGAAAAGCGCGACGAGCTCTGCGACCGAGCGCGTCTCGAGATCCGTCGAACGAGGATTGCTCTGCTCGGTTGCCGCCGTCGCGAGCTCTCCGACTTCTGACTTCTGACCTCTGACCTCTGACTTCTCACCACCCTCCCCCGACGCCAGCCACGCCGCACCCATCGCCCCCGACTCCGTGCACACGCTCACCGCCGCGCCCGGCAACATGGTGCTGAGCCGAAGCGTGAAGAGCGCCGCGTACTCGGCATGATGCGTGAAGATTCCGCCGAGCAGCTTCACGGGCGCCGTCGGAAATTCGAGCCGCTCCGCGACGGCTCGGGTGAATTGCGCAAGGATCTGCGCGCCGCCCTCGAGGGTTGCGTGCATCTCGGGTTCGCCAAATTTCGCCGCGTGAAAAATCGCCGGAGCCAGCCGCGCCACCGACATCTTGTCGGCCTGCGTCGCCCAGCCCACCAAGTCCTCCAGCCGATTGAGCCCGAGCGTGCGCAGGATTTCCTGCGCGAGCGGCGAGATGCGCGCATTGAGGTCGTAATGCGTGAGCACAAGCCGCAGCCCTTGCATCGCGAGATCGTAGCCGCCGCCGCGGTCGCCGAGCAGTTGCCCCCAGCCGCCCGCCTTTTCGATGTGCCCGGCTTTGCGCCCGTGCACCGCGGCGCCGGTGCCGGCCATCACCGCGATGCCGTCGCCGTCGCGAAAGGCTGTGGCTAGCCCCGAATCGCGGTCGCTGCCGATCGCGATCTGCGCGCCTGGCCACGCCGCGGTGGCCAGCCTGGCGAGGCGCGCGCGATCTCCCTCCGTGCCGCAGCCCGCGAGGAATGCACCCACGTGCGTGGCCTCGCGCGGCAGCACGGAAAAAAGTCGAGCGAGCTGCGCATCGTCGGCGAGCCGCATATTGGCGGCAGTCAGCCGGCCCTGCGCGACGACTGCGCGAGCGTTGTCGAGCATGACCCAATCCGTCTTGGTGCCGCCGCCTTCAATGCCGAGGATCATGGGAAGTTGAGTGTTGAGAGTTGAGTGTTGAGTGATGAAAGAATGGCGCTGCGCGAGACGCCGCCTTTGTGCGCCACTCAACACTAAATTCTCAACACTCAACTCTCCCCGTGCCCTCCACTCGCGCCGCCCAGCTCCGGCAGCAGATCGAAGAGCACAACCGCCGCTACTACGAGCAGGCGCGCCCGAGCATCCCGGATGCGGAATACGATGCGCTCCTGCGCGAGCTTCGCGAACTCGAAGAGGCGCACCCCGAGTTGCTCACGCCCACATCGCCGACTCAGCGCGTGGGCGGCCGCGCGCTCTCGGAGTTTGCGCGGGTGCGCCACGCGGCGCCGATGCTCTCGCTCGATAATCTCTTTGCAAAAGACGGCGTCGAGGGTCTGCGGAAATTTGTCGCAAGCGTCGAGAAGCTGCTCCCCGGCGAGGTGCTCGCGTGGCTGGTGGAACCGAAGATCGACGGCGTGGCCGTGAGCCTACGCTACGAGCGCGGCGTGCTGCGCACCGGCGCCACACGCGGCGACGGAGAGACGGGCGACGACATCACCGAAAATTTGAAGACCATCCGTGGCGTGCCGCGCAAGCTCGCGGGCGCGCACTCTCCCGCAGTGCTCGAAGTGCGCGGCGAAGTCTTCCTGCCCGTCGCCGAGTTCCGCCGCATCTGCGATGACATGAGTGCCGCCGGCGAAGAGCCCTTCGCCAATCCGCGCAATGCCGCCGCCGGTTCGCTGAAGATGCTCGATCCGCAAGTGGTGGCGAAGCGCCCGCTCGACATCGTGCTCTACGGTCTCGGCGAGGTGAGCGTCGCGCCGCCGCCGACCCAGACGGAGCTGCTTGCGTGGCTGCACGGCCTCGGTTTTCACACGCCGCGCTGGACGCAACTCTGCGGCTCCGTGGACGAACTCATGGCCGCAATCCAAGAGCTGGACTCGATCCGCGACTCATTGGGTTTTGAAACCGACGGCGCCGTCGTGAAGCTCAACTCCCTCGAGCAGCGCACGCGCGCCGGCTTCACTTCGCGCGCGCCGCGCTGGGCCAAGGCTTGGAAATACACCGCCGAGCAGGCCACGACCCGGCTGCGCGGCATCACCGTGCAAGTCGGCCGCACCGGCGTGCTCACGCCCGTGGCGGAGCTCGATCCCGTGTTCCTCCGCGGCAGCACCATCGGCCGCGCCACGCTGCACAATGAAGACGAAATCCGGCGCAAAGACATCCGCATCGGCGACACCGTCATCGTCGAGAAGGCGGGCGAGGTCATCCCCGCAGTCGTGCGCGTGATCGTCGAGAAACGGCCCGCGGATGCGCAGCCCTTCGACTTCCTCGCGCACATCGGCAGCCAGTGCCCGGCGTGCGGCGGGCCCGTGCGGCGCGATCCGGAGTTCGCCGTGTGGAAGTGCGAGAATCTCGCGTGTCCCGCGCAAAAGACGCGCCGCCTGGAATACTTCGCGCGGCGCGGCGCGCTCGATCTCGACGGCCTCGGTGGCATCGTCGCCGATAAGCTCGTGGAGCGCGGCCTCGTGGCCGAGCCGCTCGATGTCTTCGACCTGAAGATCGAGCCGCTCGCCGCCTTGAATCTCGGCACCGACGCGGAGCCGCGGGTCTTCGGCGAAAAGAACGCCGCGCGATTACTCGACGCCATCGAGCGCGCACGGACCTCGCCTCTCGCGCGCTGGCTGCACGCCCTGGCCATTCCCGAGATCGGTGAAGAGACCGCGCACGATCTCGCGCGCTTTCACGAGACCATCGGCGATGTCGCGCAGTCGCCACTTCTGCGCGATGTCGTGGCCTTGGACCGCGCCCGCGCCGGCAAGGACAGACCCGGGGCCGATGCCATCGGCCGCCGGTTGATCGACGCCGGATTTGCCGCCGCCTCAAAGAAAAAGAACGCGGCGGATCGCGACGCCGTCGCCGCCATCGGTCCCGTGGCGGCACAGGCCGCGCTCGATTGGTTTGCGGGCGATGCCGGACGCGCGGTGTTGCAACGGCTCGCAGCGCTGCGCATGGAGCCCCGAGGCGGCGGCGCGGCGGCCGGCCCTTCGCCATTTGCCGGCAAGACCTGCGTGCTCACCGGCGCGCTCGCCACCATGTCGCGCAACGAAGCCGCCGAAAAAATCCGCGCCCGCGGAGGCAACGTCACCGGCAGTGTGAGCCGCAAGACCGACTACGTGATCGCCGGCCCCGGCGCCGGCTCAAAGCTCGCCGAAGCCCAGTCGCTCGGACTCGCCATCCTCGACGAGCAGCAATTCCGCGCGCTGCTCGTAGCTGCGACGCCCTCGTCGTAGCAGGTGCCAGCGGCGCCCTCGCCGCCCGGCTCCCTCGCGGCGATGGCGCCGCAGGCACTTCCGGCGACGAGGGCGTCGCCGCTACTTCAAGGCTCCCCACACGCGCGGCAGCGCCGGGGCGAGGCCTGCCAGGGAGCGCAGCAGCGCGGGCGCGTCGCGCATCGGCACGCACCACACGTCCTCGCATTGCGGGCTGCCAGTCTTGCGCCCGTATTTGTAGCCGGCGTCGAGCGCCCCGCTGGCATCGAGCTTCACGCCGGGCCATTCCGGATTTGGGATGGAGACGAATGCGCCGGCCACGGCGGGCGCCCGAGTGCTCTCGCGATCGGCGCGCATCCGCAGCCGCGCCAACTCGCGGAAGAGATCCTTCGCCGTGAACTCCGCCGGGTTCACGAAGGTGAGTCGCTCGGCGATGAGATCGCGGTAGGGCTGCGAGCCCGTGGCGTCGCGGAAAACGCGGAGTCGTGCAAAGGCGTCGGCGATTTCATCCTGAGCGATGGGAAAGTGCGTGCAGCCGAGCACGACCGTGCCGATGGCAGGGCCGCCGCCGCCAAGGCGATAATTCTCGACGAGAGCCGCGGCGTCGTAGCGCGCGTAGTTCACGGGAGAGTTGAGCTGCCAGGTCTCCGGCCTCGCGGGATCGCCGAGCACCCCGGCCATCTCGAAGCCATACGCGGGCAGCAGCGCCGGGTCGAGCGGAGGACCGAGATACTCTCCCGCACGCGCGCTCGTGGAAACGAATGCCGGATTGCCCTCGAGCGCCCCGGCGAGGCCGATGCTGCCTTGCTGCACGATGGGCGGGATGCGCTTGCCCGCGAGCCCGCCCGCCCGCCCGATGGCGCGCGGATACGCGCCGCTGCTGCACGTTCCGACCGTCGCCAGCACGGCCACCGCGCCCGCCTCGCCCTTCGCCGGCAAAGTCGCGTTCACCGCGCGCGCACCCGCTTCCACCACACCGATGACCGGCGCATCCAGATCCCATGCACGCAGCGCCGCGCGGATTTCTTCGATCCCAAATGCGGTCGCCGTGTTGCACGCGATCACGATGGCTTTCACCGCCGGCTTATCCGTGCGCACCGTGCCCGCGCTGCGGTAGCGCCGGCCGAGCAGGAAGATCGCGTCCTTCACGCAGAGTTCGCGCAGGAAGGATTCGCCGCCCCGCGCCGGATAGTTGCCGTAGGGCATGTTTGCTTGATCGCCGAAATACACGAAGCGCTCGCCCGCAAAATCCGGCACGCCGTCGGCACCCGGTTGCAGCGTGCGGTTATTGAAAGCGTCGAGCGTGAGGATGGCTTCAAGCACCGTGAGCCCGCCGATGCCTGAATCGAACACACCGATCGGCAGCCGCGAGCGGTCGCCCTCGAGCGCCGCAAAATCCAGCGACCACGGAGCCTGGCCGTCGCGATGTGCCGTCACGTGCGAGATGAGTGGCGCGAGCGCGGAGTCGGGAGCGGGCAGGGATTGAGCGTGCGCCGTCAGCGACACCGCGGCTGCCAGAGTTCGGATCGCAATGCTCACGGGAGATTCAATCGCCTCAAGGCGCGAGCATCACAAGCACGAGTGGGTGCGAGCGCAATCCATGGAGCGTGGGCGGCCTTGCCCGCCAGCGTGCGCCCCTCGCGGACGAGGCCGTCTGCGCTCCGTGGACGGATCTTCAACCAACCGCATCCAAATCCGTGAGCGTGCCGGTGCTGGTGCCGAACTTATCAGCCTTGATGCCCAGCCGCTGCAACATGGTCACGTAGAGGTTGGAGAGCGGCGGCGGATTGATCGGATCGAAGGCGAGATGTTGACCGTGCTTGAAACCGCCGCCGGCAAACAACACGGGCAGATTGCGAGTCGAGTGGTTGGCCGCATTGCCAAGGTTGCTGCTGAACAGCACCATGGTCCGGTCGAGCAAGCTTTCGCCTTGTTCCTGCGTCTTCTTTAACTTCATCAGTAACTCGTGGACGGTCTTCATCTCTTCCATTTCGACCGTCTTGAGTTGCTCGATTTTATTCGGATCCTGCCCGTGATGCGAGAGGTCGTGATGGCCGAGAGTGACTCCCGCGACCGGCGGCACGTTACTGGTCCCGAGCAAGAGCATCGTGATGAGCCGGGTCGAGTCGGTCTGCAATGCCAGATGGGTAAGGTCGAACATCAGTCGCGTCTTACCGATCAGGTCGGCTGAGTTGGTAATGTTCTGCGGCTGCCTGGCATCGACCTTCGGCTTAGGCTTTTTCGACCACTGCTCGCTTGTGACCATCTGCCGCTCGAGTTCTCGCACGCTGGTAAAGTACTCATCCACCTTGTCGCGATCCCTGGCACCCAGAGACGGCTGCATCTTCCTGGCCTGCTCGCGCACCGTGTCGAGGATGCTCTGCCCGTCGCGCAATCGTCGCGCCTGCGCCGCCACCTCGTCGGGACGGCCTTCCAGGAAGAGCCGGGCGAACACCGAGGCCGGATAAAGATCCGGCGGCACGAGTGCGCCGCTGCGAGTCCAGGAAAGGCCGGAGCCCTCGGCCGATAATGACAGGCTCCGAAAGCGCGTCTCGCCACCGATCTGCTCGGCCGCGAACTGGTCCAGCGAAATGCTGTTGCGGAAGCCGGCGCGTAACTCCGGATGCCGTGCTGCCGTGAGGAAACTTAAGATGGAATCGTGACCGGAGCCCACCTCCGGATGCGAGAGTCCGGAGATCACGCTGAAGTCGTTCCGAAATTCTTTGAGGGGCTCGAGGTAAGGCGTGAGTGGGTAATCCTTCCCAGCCTTCTCCGGAAAAAAAAACGCCGGATGCACACTCAGCGGGGTGCAGATGCATACCATGCGCCGAATCGGAGCCGCGCGCCCCGCCGCGTATCCGCGCGGCTGAAAATACTCGAGCATCGGCAGAGCAAGCGTAACGCCGGCGGCACGGAGGAAGTGGCGGCGCGTGACCTGTGGCGCGCCGTGAATGGGCAAGTCGGTTTGGAGGTGGCGGCTCATTGAAGGGTTCGGCTGGCGGTGGGGGAAAAAGTCTCCGGCACCTTCGCGAGAAGGCGGTGTCACTGGCAAGCCTGAACCGAATGGCATCACTCGATGCGGTAGTAAAATTGTTTTTTTGTGCAGGCGCGGACTTGGGGGGTGGCGCGCGGCGAAACTGATGCGGGACAATTCCGAGGAATACCGCGAGCGTGCTCTGCACCCCCGGAGGTTAGCTTTTCGCTGCCCGCATTCGTCCGAGCACGTTGGCCGTGATGCGCTGCACGCGCGGGTCCACGCCGCGCAGACCGGGATAGAGTGCCTGCCGGACGTAGCCGGGCGGCTCGCTCAGGCCATCGGCCCACCAGCAGGTCGCGCCATTGAAGACAATGTTGTCGCGCGGGCCCGGATAGACGGTGCCGGTGAAGGTGCCACCGTTGGGTTTGCCGGTCGGGCTTTGAGTCGGGCCGGTGGCGACGATTTCCAGGCCCGCGATCGGCGCGGGATCGCCGTGCCATTCCCAGCCGATGAGTCCGGGGATCGCGTCGCCTTCTTTCATCCCGGTGCCGGCGTAGATCCAGTGCGCGGGCTGCGTGCAAATCCAATCCGCGCCGCCGGTGACGGGGCCCGTGCTGTGCGCGCCGATGAGCTCATTGGCGTAGGGCCGCTCGTGACGCAGGCTCGACATGGCTTTGAATTCGCGCGTGCCGTGCGGCGGGCCGAAGACGCCCACGCGCTCAAAGGCCCGCACGCGCTCCTCAAAGAGCACGCGCCCGCACACCGCGTTGCCTGAGAAGAAGCCCGCGCTCACGCCCGCGGCCACGGCGGCGCGCACATTTTTAAACATCTCGATGGACCAGTACTCATCGTGCCCGACGCTCAGAAATCCGCGAGCACGCAGCAGCCCGAGCGGATCGCGGTGCGTGTCGAGATTGGAAATGTAAGTGACATCGTAACCCTGCGACTCGAGCCAGAAGACAAACGGAAATTCCCACAGAAAAAATTCGCCCGATCCCGTCGAGAGCGGCGCGTCGAGGATCTGACAGTACTTGCCGTAAGGCCGGTTGTAACTCACCTGCACGCCGCCGCCCCAATACCACTTTTCGGTCCCGTCGTCGTAGAGCGCGAATTGCGAGGGCCAGCGGTTGTAAGCCTGCCAGGTATTGTCGCTGCACTGGAAGAGGAAGTCCGCGCGGCGCTCGTCGCGCACGAGGAAGATGAGGTAGCTCTGCGTGCCATCGCGCTCGGCGGTGAGCTTGCCGACATAGACGCCGCTCACCCAATCCTCCGGGATGCGCAGCTCCGTGCACGGCTCCCACTCACAATCCCGCACGCGCTTGTCGCCGATCGGTGGATCGGGCTGCACTGCGCCTTTGAAAGGGCCGAGCCGCTTCACGAGCCGCCCGCCCGCACCGCCGTAGTGGCCGAGCCGGAAGAGTTCGATGGTGAAAGGAGACGCCGGATTGGTGCTCACGTGGAATGTGATCGACTCGCCCGCGCGCACACTCGCCCGCGAACAGTAGCCTTCGATCCACGGGCACCGATACTTGGTCTCTGGGTCGATGCGCGCGTTGGTGAGCATCCAGTCGCGCGTCCCAGGCCGGGCATTTTCCGCGCGGATGACGCCTCCCTCTTCCGCGAAGACGCGAGGCCCGACGAGCGCGACGGCGGCGAGGCCGGCGGCATTTTTCAAGGCGTCGCGGCGGGTCTGAGAGCGGTGCGAGTGCATGGTCGGAAGCTCAACCTATATTTTTAGACGTCTGAGTAAAGGCGCGGCAAGTCTGTGGCGGGTCGCCGATGAGGACGTGTCGTGTGACAATAGCGAGGCGCGCGAAAAATCACCTTGGCGTCCACAGACCCTCCCGAATCAGGAGTTGTCGCACCGCCACGGCATTCGGTTGGTTCATGCGCAAAACCCGGATCGTCACCGCCCCGATCTCACTGCGCGGCGCCAGCAGCGCGTCGCGCCACTCGAAGTTGCCCCCGGCCGGCATGCCGCGCCGGCTCTATTCAACGAAACCTTCGCCTTGGCCTTGAGCATCTCCAGCAGCCGGCCCACGTCACCATAGTCCTCGAGTTCCGCATCCTCCTCATCCGTCAGCGTGCCTTCTCGTAGAGCACTGCGATGCGTTCGCGACCGTCCGGGTCGAAGTCGCATAACTCGCGATCATGCCATGCTCCCGGCACCACTGCCAAGCGCATCGTCCGGCTCCGCCCATCCATCACTCAACTTCTTCACGGCGCGGCGGTCACTTTCACGCGGAGGAAGCGCGCGGGCGGGGTGCCGATGAGGATGTTGTCGCGCACTTTGAGCGTCGTGGCGTTGTCGAGCAGCACGGTGGTCGTCGCGGGGCTGAAGGAAGCGGGGAGCAGCGTGTCGGCGCTCTGCACTTCATAGGTTACGCCGGCGTGCTTGGTGAGCGTGATGGTGAGGTAGCCGTCTTTGGCCACGGGATGGGGCGCGAGCGCGGAGTCGGGAACGTTTGGATTGAGGCCGAAGGCGAGTTCCTCGAGAGAGGTGAGGCCGTCGCGATCGAGGTCGTCGGGATTGAAGTGGAGGGAGGTGAGCGCCACTGAGTGCGCCTCCCCACCGGCAATCGCGGTCACCGCGTTCAGCCCAGGGGGCGGCGTGCTCTGACCCGAGTCGTTGTAGCCCCAAGCCACCACTGTTCCGTCGCGCTTTAGCGCAAGCGTGTGAAATTCGCCTGCGGCAATCGCGATCACTCCGCTGAGGCCCGCGGGCACCGACGTCTGGCCAAAGGTGTTGGCGCCCCAAGCTACTACCGTCGCGTCGTCCTTGAGCGCCACCGTGTGAACCCGACCCGCGGCAATTGCTATCACGTTGCTCAGCCCCGCGAGCACCGGGTGATCGCCCCAAATGACCGAGGTTCCATCGTTCTTTAGCGCCACCGTGGAATACCCGCCGGCGGCGATCGCGATCACTCCGCTCAGTCCCGCTGGAACCGTCGTCTGACCCGAGGAGTTGTAGCCCCAAGCCACCACGGTGCCATCGGCCTTGAGCGCCGCAGTGTGATGCAAGCCTGCGGAAATGGCGATGACGCCGCTCAACCCCGCGGGCACTGTTGCCTCGCCGTAGAAGTTGTAGCCCCAGGGCACGACTGTGCCGTCGTTCTTAAGCGCCACGCTGTGATCCAAGCCGACGGCAATCGCGATCACACCGCTCAGGCCCGCGGGCACCGACGTCTGGCCGTAGTAGTTCGGACCCCATGCTACCACGGTGCCATCGCTCTTGAGCGCCACGGTGTGAAATTCGCCCGCGCCGACAGCGCTCAAGCCTCGCAACCCAACGGGCACCGTCGTTAGGCCCGAGGAGTTGTCGCCCCATGCCACCAACGTCCCGTCGCTCTTGATCGCCATCGTGTTAATCCAGCCTGCGGCAATCGCGCTTACTCCAGTCAGGCCTGCAGGCACTGTTGTCTGGCCGTCGCGATTCCCGCCCCAGGCTACCACCGTCCCGTCGCTCTTGAGGGCCACGGTGTGATACTCACCCGCGGCAATCGCGATCACGCCACTGAGCCCTGCGGGCAGTGTCGTTTGACCGGCGCCGTTGGATCCCCACGCCGTGAGCGTCCCGTCGTTTTTGAGCGCCACGGTATGATTCGCTCCTGCGGAAATCGCGGTCACACCGCTCAGTCCCACGGGCACCGTTGCCTGGCCGTAAGAGTTGTCGCCCCAAGCTACCACTGTGCCGTCGTTCTTAAGCGCCACCGTGTGACTCCAGCCCGCGGCGATGGCGATCACGCCGCTCAACCCCCCAGGTACCGTCTGCGGGTAGTAGCCCCAAGTTACGACCTTGCCGTCATTCTTCAGCGCCACCGTGCAACTGAAGCCCGCAGCAATTGCGCTCACCCCACCCAGTCCGATAGGCACGGCTGTCTGGCCTGAAGAATTATCACCCCAAGCCGCCACCGTCCCGTTGTTCTTGAGCGCCACCGTATGAAGGGTGCCCGCGGCGACAGCAATCACGCCTCTAAGCCCAGCGGGCACCGTTGCCTTGCCGGAGAAGTTATCGCCCCAAGCTATCACCGTCCCGTCATTTTTGAGCGCCACGGCGTGTGAATCGCCCGCCGCGATAGCTGTGAGCGGCTTGTCGAAATCGCGGATGTCGAATTTCTGCCAGCCCCAGACGACCGGGCCGTTTGCGACTTCCGACGCGCTCGGGCGGGGGGCGAGGAGAGCGGCGAGCGCGCCGAACAGGAGGATTTGGAAACGTAGCATGTCGTTAGTAGGGATGAATGCCGGCGGGCGACTCGACTTAACCGTCATCACTCACAACTGCATTCCTCGAGCCAGGTCATATCGACGCCCCAAGATGAACTCGGGACGTTCGCTTTTCGGAAGCGCCTTGGATGTAGCGCCACTCGCCCGCTCTCTCTCAAGGTCGTCCTCCTTTGTTTTCACCACCTCTCGCTGGCCGTGGTGCCCGGCGGTGTGGCGCGCGCAGCAGATGGCCGATGTTGTCAGAGCGAGAATCTGACAACCTCTTTCCCTCCCTCAGTGCCTAGTAAATCCTGGATTCGCGGGCCGCGGAGTTGGGTTCCGATGGACGCGCCGAGCCGGGAAGTCGGAGCGCAAAATCCAACAAATATCCGTCAGGATTTGGCAGGCACGATGCGCTTCTGAGTGCGGACGATGCGGTCGCCCATGGCCTTTTCGCGTTCGCGAAGGTAGTCGCCGATTTTCTTTTGATGGTGTTCTGGCTCGGGCCGAGTCTCAAAGTAGAAACTGGGAATGCTGGTCTCGACGAAGATGAGCTGATTCACAGCGACGTCGTCTGTTCAAAAAGTCGGCTCAATGAGGCCGAAGCCGTCGCCTTTCCGGCGGTAGAGGATGTTAACCTTCTCGGTCTTGGCGTTGAGAAAGACGACGAACTGCCGCGCGCTCATCTCGAGCTGCAGCACGGCTTCATCCACAAACATCGGCTTCACCGGATAACGCTCGGTTTGGATGACCTGCGGCTCGGCTTCGCTTTGCTCAAAGGCTTCATCGACGGCGAGCACAGTCTCCTCGAAGTGCTGGACGTGATCGTTTTTGCGCGGGCGATGGTTGCGCAAAATCCTGGTTTTATACTTGCGCATCTGCCGCGCGATCTTGGCGGCCACGCCGTCGATGGAGGCGTACATATCGTCGGTCTCTTCGCTGGCTTCGATGGTGATGTGGTTGTTGCAGTGCAGCACCACTTCGGCAAAGTGCCGGTGCTTTTCCACATCGAGAATGACGTGGGCCTCGATGATGCGCGGGTAGTCGAGGTGCAGGTGCTCGATCTTCGCGGCGGCGTAACTCTGGATCGCTTCGGTGATGGCGACGCGGCGGCCGGTGACTTTGACGGGGACGTTGACGTTGGCTACTTGCATGGGACTTCCTCCTTTTTGGTTTGCGGATACATCTGAAAGTCTTCGCCGAGATACACCCGGCGCGCGGTGGGATCGTTGACGAGAAAGTCCTTCGAGCCCTGCACGACCACGCGGCCTTCGAAGATCAAATACGCGCGGTCCACGATGGCGAGGGTCTCGCGCACGTTGTGATCGGTGATGAGGATGGCCAGGCCGAGGTCGCGGAGATTGGCGATGATCTGCTGCACGTCGGCCACGGCGATGGGATCGACGCCGCTGAAGGGCTCGTCGAGCATGATCATGCTCGGATCGGTGACCAACGATCGCGCGATGGTGAGCCGCCGCTTTTCTCCGCCGGAAAGCGTGAGCGCGAGCTGCCGCGACACGTGCTCGATGCCGAATTGCTTGAGCAATTGCGCGCAACGATCACGTCGCTCTGTGCGCTTGAGCCGCGTGGTCTCGAGGATGGCCATGAGATTTTCCTCTACCGTCATTTTGCGAAAGATGGATTCCTCCTGCGGCAGATAGCCCATGCCCATCCGCGCGCGCTTGTACATCGGGTAGTCGGTGACTTCGCGGTCGTGGAAAAAAACGCGGCCGCCATTGGGCCGCACGAGGCCGACGATCATGTAGAAGCTCGTGGTCTTGCCCGCGCCGTTGGGGCCGAGCAGGCCCACGATCTCGCCGCGCCGCACGTCGATGTCCACGCCGTTGACCACCGCGCGGCCGCCGTAAATCTTCACGAGCTTCTCGGTCCGCATTACGGGATCGCCCGTGACAGCCGGCGGAGATTCGTCACGGATCACGGTTTCTTATCCATGTCGCCCTTGTCGGCGATGATGGTGCGGTGCGGGCCCACGACCTTCATGTTGCGATCGCGATTGAGGGTCATCACGGTCTCCTCGGCGGTGGCCACGCACAGGTTGATGCCCTGCTTCACCGTGGGCCGGCCGGTGAGCACGATGTCGCCGGTGCGCGCATCGTAGTCGGCCTTCTTCGACGTGCCGAGGTAGTGCGTGAGCGTGCCGTCGGCCTCAGTCTTCTCCTGCGTGATGACCACGCTGCCTTCCGCGATCGCGCGCTCGAGGCCGCCCTTCTTTTGCTGCGGATCGGGCGCGGATTTTATGGGTGCAGGCACTGGGGCGGACACCTCCGGTTTGTCGTCCGGGTGCTTGAGGAAGGCCGTGAGCTTCTCGCAGGTCACGTTGAATTCCGGATCCTTCACCGTGACATCGTGGAGGAACACGGCGAGGTGCGTCTTGTTGTCGAAAGTGGCTTCGAGCGCGGTGATCTCAGTGGGGCCTTTGCCTTTCTTCGCCGGCTCGGCAGCCGGCTCCGGTGCAGGATTTGGCGCCGTCGTCACGGCCACGGCCTTCCGCGTTTCCGGCGTCACCGCGATCGCGCGCGGCGGCTCGCCGAGGCTCTCGACTTTCCGCAGATCGCTTTCATTGAGCGGCCGTTTCATGCGCTCGTCGCCGCTCTGCTGAGCACTTGCGAGCGAGAGTGCGAGCAGGAGGCTTAAGGCAAAAATGTAGGCAGGTGTGAATGGCATTAAGTTTCGACGAGTTTGAAATGAGTTATGAGCCGCTTTACTCGGGCTAAGGCGGGTGTGTTCACGGGGCTTTGGGTTCTTCCTTGGGTTTGACCGGCGCGTCCTGCTCAGTCTCGTTCTTCAGATTGTAGATCAACATCCGCACGTTGCCGCCGAGGCTGCCTTGTTTGGTCTCGGTGTTGAACTCCATGGTCTCGCCGGTGATCTCGAAATCGTCCCGCTTGATGGTCACGTGCATCTGCGTGGAAATCACGCGCGTGTTCAGGTCGAGCACGGAGCTCGGCAGATCGATGGTCATCTCGGACTTCTCGGCCTCGTCGAAGGTCTCCACCTGGAGATCGCTCATCTGCACATGATCGGCATCGGTGCGATGCGCGTTGCCGATGGTGAAGTTCATCGTCTTCTTCGCCTCGCCGTCGCGGTAAGGGATCACGAGTACCTTCGCGTCGTGGCCTTCTGGCAGCGGGAAGGACATCTTGCGCGCGTCCTTCTTCGCGGCCTCGGGGTCGGCTGGTTTGCCCTTGTCTTTGCTCGCGGACTTTCCACCCTTTTTTTTGCTGTCCTGCTTCGTCTTCGGTTTGTTGTCCGTGTCCTCTGAGACCCCGCCCGCGGTGAAGAGCAGGCAACAGCAAAACGAGACGACGAGCTTACGAGACGAGGGCATGAATCTGCTGCAACTGTTGGATCAAGCCCGGCAGTTGCGCGAGCGGAATTTGGTTTGGCCCATCGGAAAGCGCGCGCGCCGGGTTTTCGTGCGTCTCAATGAAAATACCGTCGCAACCCGCCGCCGCCGCCGCTCGCGCCAGCACAGGAGCCAGCGCGCCGTCGCCGCCCGTCTGCTCCCCGCCGCCGGGCCGCTGCACAGAATGCGTCGCGTCAAAAACCACGCGGTATCCCATCTCGCGAATCCAATAGAGCGAGCGCATGTCGGCCACGAGATGCCCGTAGCCAAAGCTCGCGCCGCGTTCGGTGAAAAAGAAACGCTCGCAGCCAAACGCGAGCAGTTTTTCCGCGATATTGCGCACGTCCCACGGCGCGAGGAACTGGCCCTTCTTCACATTGACCACGCGCCCCGTCTCGGCGGCCGCTTGCAAGAGATCCGTCTGCCGGCACAGGAAGGCCGGGACTTGCAGGATGTCGATGCACTCCGCAGCCACGCGCGCTTCCTCGGGCGAGTGCACATCGGTGGTCACCGGCACGCCGAGTTCCCGGCCGATGGCGCCGAGGATCGCGCACCCTTTGCGCACACCGAGCCCGCGAAAGGATTTCACCGAAGTGCGATTCGCCTTGTCGTAGCTGGCCTTGAAAACGAACTGCGCCCCCGCTTCATCGCACATCGTCTTCAGGGCCCGCGCCATCTTCCACACAAATGCCTCACTCTCGATCACGCACGGCCCGAGAATAAAAAGCGGCCGTCCCCCGCCGAGCGAGCCGGAGCCGATGGACAGGAGCGGAGCAGACATCACCGCTTCCCCGAAGCCTCGACAAACGCGATCTGCAAGCTCGCCAGCGTCGCCCGTAGCGTCTCCTCCTCCTGCGCATTGAGATTGCCGCGCGTCTTTTCCCGGATCATCCCGAGTTGGTCGATCAAGACCTTCCCCACCTCCAAATTCGCCGGAGGTGCGCCCGGCGGCGGCGCGGGATGCCGGCCCAGCGCGAGCAGCGCCTGCTGCCCCTGCATCATCACGAATTGCACAAAGAGCCGTGTCATCTCGCCGCTCTGCGTGGAGCTCTGCACTTCGGCCATGCGCGCAATTTACCGACTCCCCGCGCCGCGACGGAAGTCAATTCGCGGAAGCGAAATTTGTGACTGCTTCAATCTTGGTGGACTCGTCGCGGGAGCGGAATTTTTCCTCGTCTTCCGGCGCGACCAACTGGGAGACGGGAAGAGGTGGGTCGCAACCGTTTTGGCGGCCTGCCTCGCGGCGGTGCCTGACGCAGTGAATGCGCACAACGCGTATCGCATCAGCGATCTCGCAAAGGATCCGGTAGTCGGCAGCCGCCGGACCCTATTCGCTGACTGCCTCGCGTCGAGTTTCCCCTCCAATCTTCGGGACGTGGGATGCTCAATACCGCTTCCGTATGTTGCTCGGCAGAATGTTCAGTTCGTTGCGATACTTTGCCACCGTGCGGCGGGCGATGGGGGATGCCGCGCTTTTCGAGCAGCTCCACGATTTCTTTGTCGCTGAGCGGATTCTTGTGGTCTTCGACTTTTACCAGCTCGGCGATCGCTCCGCAGGTTTACCTTGATGCCCCTGCTCGATTTTCGCGGACTCGGCGAACTGGGCGTGCAAATCGGCGACGAGGCGTGGCATCTTTTCCTCGAAGGGGTCACCGTCGTCTCCGACTTCCTCGGTTCCGACGTAGCGGCTCGGCGTGAGGATGTGGCCGTGTGCGGCGATCTCGGCGGTCGTGGCAGATTTGCAAAAACCTGGAACGTCGGCATAAGCGCTCACGCCTTTCTCCGGGCGCCACGCGTGATACGTGCCGGCGATGCGGCTGATATGGGCGGCGTTCAACTCGCGGTGGATGCGGTCGGTAAGGACGCCGAGTTTGCGCGCGTCGATGAAGAGCGGGTGGCCACGCCGGTCGCGGTGCTCCGAGTTCTTTTTGTCCCGCGCCAGGAACCAGAGACAGACAGGAATCGTCGTGGTGTAGAAGAGCTGGCTGGGTAGCGCAATCATGCAATCGATGAGGTCGGCCTCGATAGCGCGCGCCGGATGTCGCCCTCGCCGGATTGGCCCGAGGACATCGAGCCATTCGCCATGACGCAGCCCGCCGTGCCGGTGGGCGCGAGATGATGCACCATGTGTTGCATCCAGGCGTAGTTCGCGGCTCGAAGCGGGGGAGGCCGAAGCGCCAGCGCACATCCTGCCGCAGCCGTTCGCTGCTCCAATCGCTCATGTTGACGGGCGGATTGGCGAGGATGTAGTCGGCTTTCAAATCGGGGTGCAGGTCGGCAAGGAAGGTGTCGGCATTGCGCGCGCCGAGGTTCGCGTCGATGCCGCGGATGGCGAGGTTCATGCGCGCCAGCCGCCACGTCGTCGGGTTTGATTCCTGCCCGTAGATGGACACGTCGCCGAGCTTGCCGCCGTGCTCCTCGACGAACTTTTCCGACTGCACGAACATGCCGCCCGAGCCGCCGCACGGATCGTAAATGCGGCCCTTGAACGGCTCCAGCATCTCGACCATGAGCCGCACCACGCATTGGGGAGTGTAGAACTCCCCGCCGCCCTTACCCTCGGCGCTGGCAAAGCGCCCAAGGAAGTATTCATACACGCGCCCGAGCACGTCCTTCGACTCCCGAGCGCCCTGGCCGAAGCCGATGCGCGAGATGATATCGACCAGCTCGCCGAGCTTCGTCTTGTCCAGGCTGGGGCGGGAGTAGTCGCGCGGGAGCACGCCCTTGAGCGTCGCGTTCTCACGCTCGATCAAGCCCATCGCCTCATCGATGAGCTTGCCGATCTCCGGCGAGCGTGCCTGGCCGCGGACGAAAAACCAGCGCGCTTCCCGCGGCACCCAAAATACATTTGCCGCCGCGTATTCGTCGCGGTTCCTCAGCGGCTTTTTCGCGCTCGGGTTCCTCTCTTATATGCCAGTCGCTTTCAGGGTTGGCGAAGTCGAGCAGCAGTTGCTCACGCTTTTCCTCGAACGCATCGGAGATGTATTTGAGAAAGATGAGACCAAGAACGACGTGCTTGTATTCCCCGCGTCCATGTGCCCGCGCATCTTGTCCGCAGCCGCCCAAAGCTGCGCCTAGAATCCGAGAGCGGCGCTGGGGGGTGCTTTGGTCTCGTCCCGTTATTTGACTGGCATTCCGCAGCCTAAGCGGGTGCAACTCTCACGTGCAACGCAATGCGGGCGGCAGACCGAACTCGAAGCTCCGCAGCTAAAGGCTTCCGCAATCGAACCCACTCACCTGCTCTTGGGCCTCTCCAAGTCGGTCGATTTGGATTTGCCTGCTCTTGTGGAAAAAACTCCCCTGATCGAGATGAAGTCTTGGAAGAATTGCTGCGGGAGGTGAGGCGGCTGCGGACCATTTTCCGGGCGGCAGTTTTCGATGCGCGCGCTTTTCGTCGCGCCCCGCGACGCTAGGGTGTCGGCGATCGAATCGCTCCATCAGAGTTTCAACGTCTGCGCCGGGAGCAAAGCCGCGAAGCAAGTGTTCGCCGACGCCGAACACTTCGCGGAGATGGTAAGCTCCGTGGTTTTCCCGGTGCAGTTGCTCTACGCGTAAGTATCCATCGAGGACGAGGCGCGCGATAACCTACTGGATCAGCTAGGCGTTGAGCCCGGGAGTTTGCGGAAGGTAACGAAGCGAGTTGGCATTTCCATGGGCAGGTGAGAAGCCGTCCGCCGGACGCAACTAAGTTATCACTTCCCTCACTTTTCTTTTAACCACACACCTCTGCGATCCGTAGCACACGGGTCTGCGAGGGTAACCCTCAATACCGCTTCCGCATGTTGCTCGGGAGGATGTTTAGTTCGTTGCGATACTTTGCCACCGTGCGGCGGGCGATGGGGATGCCGCGCTTTTCGAGCAGCTCCACGATTTCTTTGTCGCTAAGCGGATTCTTGTGGTCTTCGACTTTTACCAGCTCGGCGATCGCGCCTTTCACGCTGGTGTTGCTCATCGATTCGCCGTCGGCGGTCTGGTAGCCGGGCGTGAAGAAATACTTCATGTCGAAGACGCCGTGCGGCGTCGCCATATATTTGCCGGAGATGGCGCGGCTCACGGTGGTCTCGTGCACGCCCACGATGTCGGCGATCTGGACCATCGTCATCGGCTTGAGCCCGCTCGGCCCGAAATTGAGGAACTCCTGCTGCCGCTTCACGATTTCGTGCGCAATGTTGGAGATCGTTTGCTGGCGCTGGTGGATGGACTTGATGAGGAATTTGCCGCTGCGGATTTTGTCGCGGATGTAGTCGCGCACGTCGGCGCCGTTTTTTTCCTGCGCCATCAGATCTTTGTAAGTGTTGCTGATGCGCAGGTGCGGGATTTGTTCGCCGTTGAGGGAGATCATCCAGTCGCCGCCGATGCGCTCGACGGTCACGTCGGGCAGCACGTAATTGTTTGGGTCGGGGGTGAAAATCTGGCCGGGCTTTGGATCGAGCGTGGCGATGAAATTGGCGGCGCGTTGCACCTGCTCGGCGGTGGTGCCGCAGCGGCGGCCGATCTCGGGGAAGCGGCGCTTGCCGAGGTCGTCGATGTGGCGATCGACAATGCGGTATTCGAGGCTCTGCTCTTTGCCGAGGCGCTTGAGCTGGATGAGCAGGCACTCCCGCAGATCGCGCGCGGCGACGCCGATGGGATGAAAGGTTTGCACGAACTCGAGCACGCGCTGGAGATCGGCCACGTCCATGCCGGTGCTTTGCGAGATTTCTTCCGGCGAAGTTTGGAGAAAGCCGTGATCGTCGATGTTGCCGATGATGACTTCGGCGATGGCACGATCTTCCGCGTCGAGCGCGCTGCTCTGCACTTGCTCGAGCAAGTGCTGCTGGAGGGTCTCCTCCTTCACCAGCGAGTCGAAGAAAAACTGCCGCCGCTCTTCTTCCTCCGCCGAACGGCCATTGTAACTCTGCGATTGCGACATGTAATCGCGCCACTCCTCATCGAGCTTGGCGAGCCGGTCGAACTCCTCCTGAAATTCCTCCTGCTCGGCTTTCTTGTCCTCGATCGTCGGTTCGACTTCGTCCATTTCCAGCGTCGGGTTGGATTCTAGTTCCTGCTGGATGAGGTTGCGCAATTCGAGCATCGGCACCTGCAGGATTTGCAGGCTTTGCTGGAGCTGCGGCGCGAGGACTTGTGTCTGCGAAAGGGTCTGCGATTGGGAAAGTCCGGCCATGATTTTTTCGAGGGTAGAGGGCTGCTCGGAGCACGGCAAGCAGCATTCCTGCCACGGGCTGGCGCAATTTTTGCGAGGTGGATCGGCACCGTTCCGGCTCTATCGTTCGCACATGAAAACCAAACCCATCCTGAGCCTCCTCGGTGCCGCGGCGCTGGCCGTCGGGCTCGCGGCTCCCAATCGTTCCAGCGGCCAGGCCGGCCGCGACGATGCCGCCCTTAGCGCGTTGCTGACCGAGATCTCCGCACAGCAAAACGCGATCGCGGAGAATCAAATAAAGATCGATGAGAAGTTCGCGTCGATCGCGGAGAATGTGCGTGTCGCGCGCATCTTCGTGAGTCGCGGCGGCGGCGGGGGCGCGGCGGCGGCGGATTCCTCGGGACTCAAACCTCTGCCCTCGAAGCCATGAACAAGTTTACTCTCCCAATCCTCGCTGGCGTCTTTGCGCTCGCCACCAGCCTCCACTCGCAAACTCCCGGCCAACCCCGGACGCCGCTCCAGGAGTTGCAAGACATCAAGACAAAGAATCAGCTGCAGATTGAGAAGCAGTCCGCGCTGCTGCTGAAGCTCGAAGAACTCGAGAAGAACGCGCACCAACTCAAGTTCTTCGGCAAGCGCACGTAGGCGCGTTGGCACGGACCCCCTCGTCCGCAGAATTCTGACGTCAACACACAAGCCCGGCGAGATGCCACGGCCCGGGTGTCCGCGCTACGCAGTCAACGCCGCTTTGTCTCCGCCTTTTTCGGCGCTTTCTTTACCTCGATCTTCCGATACAGCGTGGCCATGGAAATGCGGAGCATTCGCGCCGCACTCTCCCGATTGCCCCCGTTGAATTTGATGGTCTCCTCGATGTAACGGCGTTCCTGTTCGCTGATGTATTCGTCGAGCGACTGGCCCACTGGCAGCTTGCCGTTTGCGTCCGCCGGGGGCGAGTTGGCGTGGCGCACCACGTGAGGGGGGAGATCGGTCGGCCGGATCACTCCGCCATCGCATAATGCGCACGCGCGCTCGACGGCGTTTTCCAGTTCCCGCACGTTGCCGGGCCAGTTGTAACGGGCGAGCAGATCCACGGCTTTCGGTTCGATCTTCTTCGGCTCGGTCTTGGTCTGCCCGGCGTTTTTTTGGAGGAAAAAATTGACGAGCAGCGGGATGTCCTCCGTCCGGTCGCGCAGAGGGGGCATCTCGATCGGGATTACCGCCAGCCGGTAGTAAAGATCCTCGCGGAAGTTCCCGGTCTTGATTTTCTCGTGCAAGGATTCATTGGTCGCTGCCAGCACGCGCACATTGATGGGCACGCTCTTGGTCTCGCCCACGCGCCGGATTTGCCGCTCCTGAAGCACGCGCAGGAGCTTGGTCTGGAGTGGCGGCGCCATCGAGTTGACTTCATCGAGGAAAATAGTCCCGCCTTCCGCTTCCTCGAAGAGGCCAGCCTTGTCCTGCGTGGCGCCGGTGAAGGAACCCTTCTTGTGTCCGAAGAGTTCGCTCTCGAGCAGATTCTCCGGCAGCGCCGAACAATTGATCGCGACGAAGGGCTGATGCTGCCGCGTGGAATTGAAGTGCAGCGCGCGCGCCACCAGCTCCTTGCCCGTGCCGCTCTCGCCTTGAATGAGGATCGTGGAATCCGTGTCCGCGACCTTCTTAAGAAGATTGTAGACTTCATCCATCCGCGGGCTCATGCCGACGATGGACTCAAAGCTCGACGTGCGCTTGACCACCTGCCGCAAATTGCGGATCTCGCGCTTGTCTTCCGAATGTTCGAGCGCCCGTTGGATGGTAAGCTGCAGCTCATCGACTTTGAAGGGCTTGGCGATGTAATCGTAAGCTCCCAGCTTCATCGCCTCGAGCGCGGTCTCCACCGTCTTGTAAGCGGTGATGAGGATGACCGGCGTCTGCGGCAGCGACTGGCTGCACTCACGCAGAATGTCGAGCCCCCCGATCTTGTCCATGCGCAGGTCGGTGATGACGAGCTGCGGCGCTTGAACGGTCAGGTTGTCGATCGCTTTCTGGCCCGAGTTGTAAGCGACGGTTTGGTGTCCACGCTCTTTGCAGATTTCGGAAATGACCGCGACCATCTGCGGGTCGTCGTCGATGATGAGGATGCGTGCCATGAAGAGTGTTCGGAGATTTCGCGGATTTGAGATATTTCAGCTTTGAGAGAATGCAAAGCGATATTTTACGAAATCTGCGATGACCCGCGCGCCACTCTTGCGCTTAAAACGAAGGGGACTCAAGACTGCGGACAGTGTGACGGTGCGCAGGAGCGGTCTGGCTCCGCGAGTATGGCGCGTCGCTAAGAGCCGTAGTGGCCGACGACCGTGGTACCGCCGGCGGAGATCCGATTTCTGCGCGGAGTTGTCGCTTAGGAAAAGTTGCCGGAGGCGGAGTGCTCGGGCGCCCGAAACGATCACAGCGTCCGGCAGAATTCTTCGAGCCGGTCGAGGCCTTTCTTGATGATGTCGAGGCTGGTGGCGTAGCTCAGGCGGATGGTGCGGTCGTCTCCAAAGGCAACGCCGGGGACGACGGCGACGTGATGCTTGCTGAGCAGGCGATCGCCGAAGTTGGTCGAGCTCAAACCGAGTTGGCTGATATTCACAAGCACATAGAAGGCGCCCTTCGGCGTCACCACGCTCACGCGGGGGATCGACTGGAGCCGGCCGATCATGTACTGGCGGCGCACGTCGAATTCTCCGCGCATGTCTTCGACTGAAGTCTGGTCGCCCTTGAGCGCGGCGATCGCGCCCTTTTGCGCAAAAGAACACGGGTTGGAAGTCGAGTGGCTTTGGATCGCGTCGATGGCTTTGGCGATCGGCTCGGGCGCGCCGAGGTAGCCGAGGCGCCAGCCGGTCATGGCATAGGCTTTGGAAAAGCCGTTGATGGTGATCGTGAGATCGTAGGCACCCTGGAGCGTGGCCACGCTCACGTGCTCGGCGCCATCGTAAGTGAGCTTCTCGTAAATCTCGTCGGAGAGAATCATGATCTCTTCGTCCGACGCCACATCGACGATCGCCTGCAACTCGGCGGCCTCGTAAACGCCGCCGGTTGGATTGCCGGGCGAGTTGAGGATCACCATCTTCGTGCGCGGCGTCATCGCGTCCTGGAAATCTTCGGCCGTCATTTTCCAGCCGTTGGCTTCGGTGGTTTGCACGAAGACGGGATCGGCGCCGGCGAGGCGGGCCATCTCGGGATAACTCAGCCAATATGGCGCGGGGATGATGACTTCGTCGCCCGCCTGGCACGTGGCGAGGATGGCATTGTAACACGAATGCTTCGCGCCATTGCTGACGATGACTTGGTGCGGCTTGTAGCTGAGTTTGTTGTCGGCGGAAAATTTGTCGGCGATGGCCTGGCGCAGTTCCTGGAGTCCGGCGCTGGGAGTGTACTTGGTGAAGCCCGCATCGAGCGCGGCCTTGGCGGCGGCCTTGATGTGCTCGGGTGTGTCAAAGTCCGGCTCGCCCGCGCCAAAGCCGCAGACGTCGATGCCTTCGGCCTTCATCGCCTTTGCTTTCGAGTCGATGCTGAGCGTGAGCGAGGGAGTGAGGATGGTGGCGCGTTGGGCGAGGTCCATGGTCATGTGAGGTGGGATTTAGGATTTGGTTTTTACTTTTTCGCAAACCAGCTCTCGACGAGCGGCTTCAAATTATTCTCGGCGATCCGCACGATGCCCATCTCGCGCGCCGCATTTTCCGCGGAGTCGCTGGCGTGGGCGGCGTTGACCATGATGGTCGAGCCAAACTCGCGGCGGATGGTGCCGGGTGGCGCTTTCATGGGATCGGTCGGTCCGAGCACTTCGCGGATTTTCCGAACGGCCTCGACGCCCTGATAGCAGAGGGCGATGCACTTTTCGCTGCCGGGTTCGTTGCGCTTGTCGGCGGGGCATTCGCCGGGCTTTAGGCCGGCCATGAATTTCACGATCTGCTCCCAATTTTCGCGGCCGTTGATGGGGCCGAGCAGGTCGCCGAGTTTTTGCTGCGCCTCGGCGCTCAGCGAGAGGGCAAATTCTTTTTCGAGCAACCGGCGCGCGGTCTCGCCGGAGCGCTCGCGCAGCTTGTCCATGAGCACCCCGAGCACGGGCCCGTAAAATTCCTCGGCTTGCGCGATGCTCATGCGATGGACTTTGCACGCGATGATGTAGAGGCCGGTGCGCGAAAAGAGGTCGATGACACCGCCGGGCCGCGCGTTGGGGAAGCGGAAGTTGTCGGGTTTGATGAGCACGAGGGTCTTCTCGACTTTCGAGCCGGGCGGGAAGTCCACGGTGTCTTCGAGCAGGCCGCCATCGCGATCCGAATACTCCGCCCACAGCAGCAAGTCCGCGCGAGCCGAGGCCGCGTCGGGCGGCGCGAGCACCGCGGGTTCGAAGTAGGTGACCACGCCATTCGCGTCGGCCACGTAGTCGCCGTACGTGTCGCGGATGGTCTCGCCGCTGGTGCGTTCGTTGACGATGTGTCCGACGGTCGAGCGGATTTTCAATACCGCGTCCTCGCCCTTGAAGACGAGCAGCAACACGCGCGGCCGCTTCACCGCGCCGCCGGGGGTGAGATGATTGAGCACGTACTTCTTGATGATCTCCTGCGTGGCGCGATGCCCCGGGTCGGGATCGGTCACGAGCGCCGCGGCATATTTCTCCACGAGCTCCGCACTCGGCGCGAACATCCGCGCGGCCACCAGATCGAGCCCCGTGCGCGAGATGAGCCGCGCAAGGATGCCGCCCGTCCTCGACTTGCGAATCGAGTGCGGCGTCACCACCACGGAGGAGAGTTCTTCGGCCATAGATAAAAAGCGCCCGCGCTGACCGCCCTGAGCAGTGGGTTTCTCAGGGCAAATTCATCGCAGGCCGCGATTTTTTTTGGATTTTTTGGGAGTGGGCGGAGAAGCTATCGGCGACGAAGTGAAAGCGTCAACACGGAAAGTAGCTGCGACGCCCTCGTCGCAGGAAGTGCCTGCGGCGCCCTCGCCGCGTGTCCCGCTCCGCGCGGCGAGGAGCCGCGGATTACTTCCGGCGATGAGGCGTCGGAGCTACTACGCGACGCCTTCCGCTTTTTTCGGCGGACGAAAAAAGAGCGCGAGCATCGCCGTCGCCAACACCGCCGCAGCGACGGGCACGAGGAAGAGTCCGCGGAAGTCGATGACGCCATCATGCGAGAAGGGCCCTTGGATGAGCAATGGGCAGACGGTATTCGCCACCAGCGCGCCGATGCCGAGGATCATCACGTTAAAAAGCCCCTGCGCGCTGGCCCGCGCATCTTTGGGAAAATATGCGTCCACGAAGATGTACACTGTCGCGAAGAAGAAGGCGTAGCACACGCCGTGGAGCACGTTGACGAGGATGATGACGGCTTTGAATTGCGGCAGATACGCAAAGACCGCGAACCGAGCGGCGTGGCCCAGGATGCCGACGATCATTGTCGCCCGCCAGCCCAGCGCCTTGAGCGTGGCGCCGAGGATGAACATGGTGAGGATTTCCGCGATCTGGCCGATGCTCATCACGGGCATGATCCAATTCCCCGGGATGCCCACGCCGCCCGCCGCGGTGCTCGCCCCGAGAAAGATGCCGGTCCAGTTAAAGAAACAATTGTGCACGAAGGCGTCGATGAAAGTGACGACCCAAAGCACGAGCACAAAGGGATGGCCGAGCAGCTTCATCGCTTCGACCCACGCGAGTTTGTCTGCGCCTTCCGCCGCGCGCTTCGGCGGCGTGTGCGGCAGCGCAAGGCTGAAGAGCGCGAGCACCAGCGATGCGATGCCCGCGACGATAAACGTCCACTTGGTCGCCGCCTTGAGCGCATCGCCCGCAAGCCCCGAGCCCAGTATCGCGCCCAGCCACTCGATGGCGCCGTGAGTCTGCGCCGCATCCACCTTTGCCCAATCCACGAGGATGAAAGTAAAAGGCCACGCCGCCAAAATCCACCCGACGGTGCCACCCATCCGCACGATGCCAAACTCCTGTTGCGCGTCGCGCATGTGCGAAAAGGCGATCGAATTGCTGATCGAAATCGTAGGCACGTAAAGGAGGCAGTGCACCATCATGAGCACGAAGAATGGAGCGAAGTCCTTCACAAATCCGCACCCCAAAATCGCCAGCCCGCCGACGAGATGGCTGAAGGCGAGAAACTTCTCCGCCGCGAAATTGCGGTCAGCAAATTGATTGCTGAAGAACATTCCCACGATCGCCGCGATGGGGAATGCATTGAGAACCCAGGACTGCTGCGAAGGCGTGAACCCAAGACTCGGCAGATACCCAAAGATCAGCGGCAGCCACGCGCCCCAGATGAA
>JBBRXP010000017.1:0-52066 GCA_038238555.1 Chthoniobacterales bacterium
GAATACCTCGCGCTGCTCACGCACTCGGGTTCGCGCGGCACGGGCGCGCAGGTGTGCGATTTCTACAGCAAGCGCGCGATGGCCCGCCACGAGCACTTGCCGAAGGAACTCAAGCACCTCGCGTGGCTCTCGCTCGACGACGCCGACGGCCAGGAATACTGGGCCGCGATGAACTTGATGGGCCACTACGCCGCGGCGAACCACGCGCTCATCCACAAGCACATCGCCAGGAAGCTCGGTGCCCATGTGATCCTCGACATCGAAAACCATCACAACTTCGCGTGGAAAGAAACGCACGTCGTGAACGGCGAGGAGCGCGAAGTCATCGTGCATCGCAAGGGCGCAACGCCGGCGGGCATCGGCGTGCTCGGGATCATCCCCGGCTCGATGGCGTCGCCCGGCTACGTCGTGCGCGGCAAGGGTTCGCCCGAGTCGCTGCACTCGGCCTCGCACGGCGCGGGCCGCGTGATGAGCCGCACGAAGGCGATGCAGTCCTTCACCTGGAGCGCGACGAAGAAGCTGCTCGCCCAGCGCGGCGTCGAGCTGCTCAGCGCCGGCCTCGATGAGGTGCCGGGTGTCTATAAGGACATCCACGCCGTCATGGCCGCGCAGACCGACCTGGTCGAAGTCCTCGGCCAGTTCGATCCGAAGCTCGTCAAGATGTGCCCGGCCGGCGACCGCGCCGAGGACTGACAACCGCGGAGGCGGGACGCGACCCGTTCCGCCTCCGCCAACCTTTCACCAATTCAATTCCATGAACGACATCCTCAACAAATCGACCGTTCTGGTGCTGAACCGGCACTGGCAGGCGATCCATGTGAAGACGCCTGCCGAGGCGTTCTGCATGATCGCCACCGGCGCGGCCACCGCGCTCGATGTGCAGGGCGACAACTACATCACGCCAGTGCGCTGGGACGACTGGCTCAAGCTGCCCGTCCGCGAGCACGACAACGCCGTGAACACCCAGCGCGGTCCCGTGCGTATGCCGACGGTCATCGTCGCCGCCAACTACGCCAAAGTCCCGCTGCGCCGCCCGCGCTTCGGTGCCCGCGGCATCTGGGAGCGCGACGGCGGCGTGTGCCAATACACCGGCCGCAAGCTCACGCCGAAGGAAGGCAACATCGACCATGTTGTGCCCCGATCGCGCGGCGGCAAGACATCGTGGGACAACTGCGTCCTCGCGCATCGCGAGATCAACAGCCGGAAGGCAGACCGCCTTCCTCACGAGGCTGGCCTGCGGCTGCGCAAGCAACCCGCCGCGCCCCGTGTAGTGCCGGCGACCGCGCTGATTCGCAACCACCACGGCGTCCGCGACTGGGAGCACTTCCTCAGTAACTAAATAGAATCTATCTCAAAACCTGCGTTCACTGATCATCAAAATGACCGCCCTTGTGTCCATGCAGCCGCGCGAACCTATGATGCCTTCGTAACGTGAGTATGGGAAAGGCTCTAGTCTAGCAGCGAGGCAAGGGTCAAACGTGTGCACATGTATCTTCAGTGTGCCGCCGATCCAGGATCCAGATCGCAGAAATATCTTTGATAGGGACATTCATCCTCTTTTGGCAGGTAGGGCTTCCCTGTTCGCCTTGTTCAACGTTCTTCAGCACGACGTGTGTGCCTGGAATTGTGAGGTCTTCGACGTCGCCACTATAAGAATCACCGCTCTTTGTCTCAACACGGACTCGCATTCCGATAAGCTTAAGCCAGTCAGCGACAATTCTTATCGTAAGAGGCCTTTGCAGGGCTGATTTCGAAGGAGTTGTATCGGATAAAGGTTCCCGGCGCGCGGGTTGCTTTTTCCGGCGAGTGGCGAGTAGCACACAAGCGGGGATAACGAGCAGCGCGCAAAGCAAGGCCAAGCCGAAGTGCCACGCGGGCGGCGTTACGTCACGCGAACTGCTGCCGGATAACGCCTCTGCGATTGCGGGATTAACGAGTATGCACTGTGCTAGGACGAGAATCAGCGTCCAGCGGCGCACGGTGCCGGATTGAGAGTATTTGGTTGTCATAGTGTTGTTGCCAGATTGAGGACCGCATAGCAGCGGCTTCGTGAGGGGAGAGGCCCCGCGCCGCGCGACTGTTTCGGATTTTTTTTGGCCCGCCCGAAAAATTTCCGGCGCTCGGGGTGTAACAGCGCTGCCGAAATCGCGGTCATCGCCTGTGAACACACGACACGAACCCAATGACCACATCCCACCCCCTCACTCCATGGCTCGTGATTACGAGTCTATGGGCGATCACACAAATCTGGTTTCTCACCCCGCGCCGCTCCTTTCCCTTTGTTAGCGGGCTGCGCTTTGCCGCTCTCGGCGCGACATTCGCGCTTGGAGTGATGCTTCCGGCGGAAATCCTCGTGAATGCGCTCTGGCAGAAGGCTGGGCTGGCCGCAGCGACCGGCATGTCCATGGCAGTCTTTCCCGATCCGTTTATCGAAGAGGCCGTCAAGCTCGCCGCCATCGCCGCTGGTCTTTTCCTCGTGCCGGCGCATCGCAGCGCCCGGCTTTCCGACGTATTGTTCTGGGCGATCACGGCCACGATCGGCGCAAACTTCTTCGAAGACACGCTGCGCTTTTGCGATCCGCGCGCCCATGCCAGCCTACGCCACACCAGCTGGGAGTTGCTTGATCCGAGTCATTGGAGGGAGTGGCTCAGCACCTTCCTTCCTGGAGGCTTCCTGAGGCTTTCGGCATTCCCTGCGCATTCTTCGCGGGTCGAGTTTGGCTGGGCGGTCAGCCCTCTGCCTGCGGCCGTCGGGCTTTGGCTGCTGCTGCGGGGCCAGCGCGCCTGGGGATCCTGCCTCACAGGACTGGGCCTCATGTGGGCGACCCTGGACCACACGATGTATAACCTGCTCGTCGATCACGCCTCCTTCGCGGCGCGCACGCACGGGTGGAGCGCCACTCTGCTCAAGGGGTGGCAGACGACGGAGATGGGCTCTGCGCTGCGCTGGTTCAGCGTCGCGCTTCTGATCGGGGCCTTCGTTATCGATGAGCGCTTTTATTCGCGGGCGCGCCATCGCTGGCCCGGAGCCGCCTTACTCGGTGACGTGCGGGACTGGCTCGTCTCGCTCGGCAGCATGAGCGCCAGGCGGGCGCGGCTGGCGCTCGGCGTGCGTCGGCTCGACGCTGCTCTGCGCGGCGGGCCGAAGGTCCGCGCCAGAGTGGCGCACGAAGCCTTTCAAGGGCTGTTCCTGCTCTGCGCGGCACCCTGCAAACGCCGCGCCCCATTCGTTCCACATCTGCTCATCACGCTGAGCGGCATCGGTTTGATGTGCGGTCTCCCCTTGGTCGCGGCGCTCGGCGCGCACGGCATCGGGCAGCTTACTCCCCTCGCGCAGCCCGCGTTGCGAATCGCAGTGCTCGTCACCCTGGCAACCGCGTTTTGCGCGAGCTTTATCCTCGCTATCCTTCGCGCACGACGCGACCCGCTTCCCTTGATCACGGGGATCGTGGCGCTCGCAGGGATCGCCTCGCTGCTCGCGCTCGCGCATGGGTGGCAGCCTTTGAGCCAGCGCCCAGCCAACTTCATCTCCGCGCTGCTCGGCACGCTGAAGGCGATTCCCTCCAGCCTCGACGATCCGCTCGGATTGGCCTCGGGGATCATCGGGCTCGCTCTCGGCACAGTGGCCATGGCCGCCGCAGGGCTGGCTGAAATGTATGACGAGGGCGTGGGCGCATTCCTCGACGAGGCGCCGTGGCTGCCCCTCGCGGCGGTTCTCGTGGGAGGTTTGGCGATGACGGGCGCGTTGCCCTTGATCCCCGTCGTCGCAGGCAGCCTCATCATCCGTCTGGCCGGGGCCGCTACCCTTGCGAACGCCCTCGACCGCCCCGTGCGCGACATGGCGGAGGCCTTTGGATGGATCATGCTCCACTCTTCGCTCAAAGAACTCGGCGCGGATAAGAAGCTCGTGGACGACGCCTCTTCCCATGCGACGGAGGCCATGATCCGCTTCCACGAGCATCGTCAAGAGTATGCCTTGGAGTTGATCCCGGACCTTGCTGGCTTAGGCGTTGGGGGAATTATTGGTCGGGATCTCCGCCTGCGTCTCAAGGAATATTTCGGCGAAGAAGAGTTGAAGAAGCTCGAGGAATTTGCCCGCGGTTTTTGGGAGCAGATTACCAGGAAGCATGTCGTGGAACACGCTCCCGGCCATGAATGCGAATGAGCGCCGCACTCGCGCGAACTGCCGCTGCGAACCACACCCCAACCGATTCACGCCCGTCCTTCAATCTGTCCCATGAACTCATCAAATACACCGCCGAAATTAGATCCCTCGACCAAGGAAGAACTGATGGCGCAGATGCTGGAAATACAGGCCGCGCTGGAACAAGAGCAGCAGCAGCTCGTAAGCGCAACGAAGCGTCGGCGTCTTGCGCCGATCCTGGGGGCCGCTCTCCTGCTGTTCACGGCTGCGGTATTGTTCATGACTCACTCGCAAGCAGCGGCTGTTGCCTTCGCAGTCTTGTATGGCGCTGGCCTGTTATTTTCCCTCTGGGTGGCGGTCTTCAATGGTTTTGTCGCGGGATTCGCGCTCGGGTTCAGCGCGCCCAAGAGTTTCGCGGCTGCGCAAGGCGAGATCGTTTCGGCCGAATACTCGGAAGGCATGATTCCGAGTCCGACCGGCGTGGGCCCACCGCTACCAGGCCTCCGACTCCATCTCGTGTGGCGTTTTTCCGTGGATGGCACGGAGTTCGGCGGCAGGAAAATCATTCACGCTCCGCCTCACGCTCGATGGCAGCCTTCGCGTTGGTCCACAGGACCGCGCACCATCTATTACAAGCGGAGCAACCCCGCCGTTTCAGCACCGGACACCGAATGGATCGGGTTCAGCCGCACGGCGCTGTGTCTGGCCGGGGTATGCCTCGCCGGGTTGTTGGTTACCGAAGCGCTTTCGTGAACAGGACAGCTTACCGGCCCACCGGCTCGACCCGAATCTCTACGTCGGCCATCCGTGCACCATCCGCGCTGCCGGCAGGAATCTCCGCCAACGGATCGCCGCCGGAGCCCCGGAAGACCGGCGGCAAGGTCGCCACGAGCCGCCGCAATTCCGGAAGCCGTGCCTCCGGGACGGCGACACGTATCCGCCCTCCGGCTGCCGGGGCGATAACCTTCCCACCAAGCCGCTCAGTGACGCGATGCGCCCAAGCCAGATAGTCGCTCGTCTGTTCCGCGGGCGCGCGGACGACGAGTTGTTCAGCCAACCGGGGACGAGGCATGAAGAAAATGATCCCCAGCGCCAACGCGATCGTTGCGGCCAGGGCAAGCAGCCTCGGCCCGATGCCCCATCGGTGCGGCTGCGGAAGCGGCACGACGTTCCCCGGTTCGGATGGGGAGGCCGAGTCGCCTTTTTGCTGGAGCGTTTGGATGCGGGCTTCGATGCCGGCGGATAAATCGATGGGCGGCATCGCCGCAGCTTCCTCCTCGGCAAGGTCGCGCAGGGTGCCGCGGAGATCCTGTTGCCAGGCGATCTCTTCCAACACCCGCGGCTCTTTCGCGGCGAGCGCCCGCTCGACTTCGGCCCTCTCGTCGGGAGTCGCGGTGCCGTCGATGAAATTGGAGATTTGTCTCTCAGTCATAGCATGCGTTGGAGAATGGCTTTCAGTTGCTGCCGAGCCCGGAAAAGCGTCAGGCGGACGTTCGCATGAGTTATCTCAAGAGCTTCAGCGACCTCTGGACCCGGCATCTCTGCAATATCGCAAAGGCGGATGCACTGCTGCCGCGCTGGAGGGAGCTGATCGATCGCAGCGCGCACCAACTCGATGCGTTCCTTTTTCAGCAGCTCCTGCAAGGGATTCAGGCCGCCAAAAGGAATCTCCCCAGCCGGCCCATCGTCTTCGGCCCATTCCCATGTTTCCAATGGGATTTCCTTTCCCCGCTTGTGCCGTTTCCGCAGCTCACCGAACGCCTGCCGAACCGCGATGATTCGGATCCAGCCCAGAAAAGAGGTTCCCTTGAATTGCGACAGTTTCTCCTTCGCCCTTAGGAAAGCGTCCACCGCGATATCTTCGGCGGCGTGAAAATCACGAAGCACCTGATAGGTTGCCATCCGGACTTTCAAATAATAGCGACGGTAAAGGCCGTCATACGCCCCAAGCACCCCGGCGAGAGCTGCTTTCACTAGTTCGTGATCGTCTTTCTCCTCCATGGCGTGCTGGCAAAAATCCTGACTGAAGCTTAAGCGTCCACCGCGCGGGAGCAACGCCTGACATTGCATGCTCAGGCCGGCCTTCACGAAACTTGTTTGCGCGTCCCCCGCACCTGAGCAAGCCTCCCCGTGATGCGGCGAATCCCTTTTCCCTGGTCTCACCTCCTCCCTACGCTGGGTTTTGCGCTTCTGCTCGGCGCCGGAGCCGATCCTGCGCCAGCGCAAGTTATCGGTCAGCTATTCAACCCCTTCGGCGAGCGAAAGCCGCCCGTCCTCGCCACCACACCGCGCGCTCAAGCCACGCTCGAGCAGGCTGCCCGGGCGGAAACCTACGCGCAGCGGCTGGCCGGCGGCTCTTCGGCGGCCCCGGCGCCGCTCATCAAGGCATTCGTAGCCGCGGCGGAACTCCGCCGCCAGGTGAACGATTTCGCCCGCGCGCAGTTCCTCTACCTCCAGGCGCTTGCGATCGCGCGTGCTTCGCAGGAAGTCCCGCCGGCGGACCGCGCCGCGGCATTCGACCATGGCGCGGAATTTTTCCTGCAAATCGGCGACTACATGCAAGCCGAGCGGCTCATTGAGGAAGGGTTGGCGCTTTGCAGAAAAGAAGCGCCGGCGACGGTCGAAGCTGCCTCGCTCCTCAACAAGCTTGGCGCGCTCATGCTCGCCACGAACCGGCCCGCCGAGGCCACGCAACCGTTGCGTGAAGCGCTCGTCCTGCGCGAGCGCCTCCTGCCGCCGCACCATGTGGACCGGGCATATACGCTCGATCACCTCGGCCGGGCACTTCAGATCGCGGGCAATGCAGCGGAGGCCAAAGTAATGGCCGACGAGGCGAAGCAGATCCTTGAGGAGAATCGCGACCGGAACCCTGACCGCTGGGAAGACCAACTCGCAATTCACGAGGCAATCGCGCACCACACGAAGAGCATCATCGAAACGATCGCCGGCGGCGGTGGCATTCCGAAACCCGAGGGACCCTTTCATCTCAAAGCCGCGGACCTGCTGATGCGGGAAGCCCAGATGATCTGGCGCGAAGGCCAGCCATCCGGTCGTTCGGACGCAATCAAGAAACTGCGCAGGGCTCTCGACATCCGCACCACGCTCGCCGGCCCGCTGCACACGGATACGCTCGAAAGCGTCTGGCTGCTGGCGCTCCTGCTACACGAGGAGGGCCAGACGCTCGCGGCCGCGCGACTCAACGCCCGGTGGGTGTATGGCCAGACCGCCTTGCTCCGCAATGTGCTCAGCCTCCCCGAGGAGCGCCAGCGCCTCGCGTTCCGGGCAATGCTCCAGCCTTATACGCTCCCAGCCGCGCGGGGCGACGTGCCGGGGCTGGCCACCGCGGCGTTCCGTTTTAAGGGCGCCGTTCTCGACGCACTCCTTGCCGATGCCCGCGATGAGCGGGTGGAGAGCGATCCCAAGCTCGCCGCGCTCCGAGCGCAGGTGCATGCCGCCGAGAGCCGCCTCCGGGCATTTGAAGCCGCGGACACCGAGCCTGCGGCGAATGATCCGCAGCGCGCGACGCTGCGCAAGACGCTGTTGGAAGCTGAGGCCGTGCTTGCCGGCGCGGCAGGCTCGGGAGCGCTCGCCCTTACCGCGACCGTCCACGACGTGCAGGCCGCGCTCCCGGCGCAGTCGAGCCTCGTGGAGTATCTGCGCTACTCCCGATATCTCGGAGGAGCCCGCTTCGAGGATTGCTATGGCGCAGTGATCCTTTGCCCGGAGGGTGAGCCGCAGTGGGTCGAGCTCGGCCGCGTGAATGAGATCGACGGCGCTCTCCAGAAATTCCGCGAATTCGGGGCAGCCGAGTTTGGGAAGCTCGCGTCGATCCGCAGCCTCGACGACGTGGGGATGGACGCGCAGCTGCGAGCTTTGCATCGCGCGCTTTGGGCGCCCGTCGCTCGGCTGCTACCGTCGGATTGTCGGCGCGTCATCCTTAGCCCCGACCACACGCTCAATCTGGCTCCTTTCCCCGTGCTCGTGGACGCGGATGGAAAGACTCTGCTCGAGCGTCATATCCTCGAGTTCGTGGCCACGGGGCGTGACCTTCTGAGAGTCCACGCGCCGGCCAGCCAGCCGAGCCTCGTCGCCATTGGCAATCCCGCCTATGACCTACTGCCCCGCGCCCAAGTGGCGGGCGAGACTGTGGCGTTGCGCGGCTCGGACACCGACCGCGACGTGATTCAAAAGCTCTCCTTTCACGCGCTGCCGCAGACGGAAAAGGAAGTGAAGGATCTCTTCGAGAAAGCGAAGGGCTGGAACTGGCGTGTGTCTGATCCACTCCTCCAACACCAGGCGACCGACGCCGAGCTGCTGCGCGTGCGCTCGCCCTTTATCCTGCACATCGCCACGCATGGTTTCTGGCTGAAGGATGGCGAGCGGCTCGGCGGCAGCTCCTATTTCGACGACCCCATGAACCGCTGCGGTCTCGCCTTCACCGGCAGCCAGCTCACGCTCGAAGCGTGGAAGCGCGGCGAGCTGCCGCCGCCTGCGACCGATGGCATCCTGACCGCCGCGGAAGCCAGCCGCCTCCATCTCGAGGGCACATGGCTGGTCACGCTCTCGGCGTGCAGCACGGCCTTGGGCGATGTGTCCTCCGGAGAGGGGGTGCTCGGCCTGCGGCGCGCCTTCGCTCGTGCCGGCGCACGCAATCTCCTCATCACGCTATGGCGAGTGGAAGATACGCAGACGCAACAACTCATGCTGCGCTTCTACGATCTCACGCAAAAGTTCGGCGATGCCGCGGAAGCGCTCACGCTCGCGCAGCGTGAAAGGTTCGAGGCGCTGCGCCGCGAAGGAAAAGGCTTTTCGGAGATCGTGCTCTATTGCGCTCCATTCATTCTAAGTGGAAGCGGTCGTCTGTAAGCCACTGCGAAACCGACGACAGCGTGCAGATCAAGGACTGCCCGGCAGCAACGGCGAACTCGCCCGCGTGAACGCACAGCGCGCGAGCGCCCTGCTGCAAATGCGGAGCGGACTCTGCATGAACGCCGGAGGTCAACCCGTATCGCAAAATGACCGAAGGCTCCGTGAAGGAGCACGGCGCACTGGCTGTCGTGCCAGGCGTCGGAGATCCCGGCGTGAGCCGTGCGCGTGCCGACCGTCATCGTTGCCGCCAACTACGCCAAAGTCCCGATGCGCCGCCCGCGCTTCGGCGCGCGCGGCATCTGGGAGCGCGACGCCGGCGTCTGCCAATACACCGGCTGCAAGCTCGCGCCGAAGGAAGGCAACATTGATCACGTCGTCCCACGCTCCCGCGGCGGGAAAACATCGTGGCACAACTGCGTTCTCGCGCATCGCGAAGTGAACTCGCGCAAGGCCGACCGCCTTCCACGCGAAGCCGGCCTGCGCCTGCGCAAGCAACCTGCCGCCACGAGCGATGCCGGCGTCTGCGTTCATCCGCAATCACCACGCGGTCACCGACTGGCAGCACTTCATTGGTTAATCAGTCGCCATCTCCATGATCCGCATCGTCACATCGAGCTGGGCAGATCCGGAATTTGTCCGCGACTGGTATCCGCCGAAACTGCCGGCCGCCGCGCGGCTTGGCTGGTATGCGCAGCACTTCGATTACGTCGAGGTGAACTCAAGCTTCTATGCGATTCCGGGGCAAAAGGTCGTGCAACGTTGGGATACGGAAACGCCGTCCAACTTCCTCTTCGACGTGAAGCTCCACGGCTTGCTTTCGCGGCATGTGGTGAAAGCCGCTGCGTTGCCACCTGACATCCGGCGCGATGCGGAAACAAATCCCCGCGGCAGCGTGATCCTCACGCCCGAGCTGGAGCGTGCCGTCGCTCAACGCTTCCGCGAAGAGATCGCGCCACTGCGCGAGGCCGGCAAACTCGGCGCGCTGCTCTTGCAGCTCAGCCCGTCATTCTCGCCGCGGAAGCACCGCCTCAATGAGCTCGATGATCTCATCGCGTTCTTCCGCCATGACAAACTCGCGGTGGAATTGCGCAATCGCGACTGGCTGGCACCGCCGAATCGCGAGCAGACGCTCTCATTCTTCCGCAGCAATCATCTTCCGCTCGTGCTCGTGGACGCGCCGGAGAGCGAGCACTTCACCGTCATGCAGACGGAGAACAACATCACCGATCCCCGGCTTGCTTATCTGCGTCTCCACGGCCGCAACGAACGCGGTTACATCGGAGGCAAGAGCGTTGCAGAGCGATTTGACTATGACTATTCGGGCGCAGAGATCAGCGGCATCGCGGCGCGGCTCACTGAACTCGCGACACAAGCACGGGACGTTCACGTTGCGTTCAACAACAACCGCTCCCACTACGCGCCGAAAGCCGCTCTTCGGCTCAAAGCAACCATGACTGCTGCTACGTGACCCTTTCCACTAACCTCATGCACACGCCGAGCGCACGACAGGGCCAGCGGGTCGGTTTGGGATAGTGCTGTGGTATTGAGGGGGTCGGGTAAGGAGGCGGCATTGCTGCCGCCTCCTCCCCTACGAACCGGACTTGAGAGTTTCCCCTCATCCGGCTCAAGCCATTGGAAAGCCCCGCCGTAAAGGCGAAGCCGGTCAGTTTGATTTCTTCACCGCAGCCTCAGACCGGTGGATGCCGAACCACTTGAAGAACGCCCTGTCTTCAAAGTAGTCGCGCCACTTGGGATCGAGCGGGTTCGCTGCCGACTGGATCTTGATGTGCCGCCAGATTTTGACTTTACCCGGTTCAAACAAGCGCAGCCACACCGGTTTCTCTTTGGACGCCGTATCGAGTCGAACGGCGAAGACGCCTCTCCCTTCGAGCCGGTGCCAGTATCGACTCATGATCCAGGCAGCGGACTTGTTGGGATGCCGGCGTTTCGCCCAGCGCCAGAGGCTATCGAACACCACCATCGCGACTTTCTCAAACGTCCGCCCCGCCACAATGTGACGATGGTAATTGGCCCAACCCCGAACCAGCGGGTTGAGCTGACGAATGAGCTGCATCTGACTGTCTCCGCGGCTTTCGCGAATGCGCTGCCGCACCTTGGCCAAGAAGACTTGGACATTCTTCTTGGCGGGCCGGATGAGCAGCTTGTCCTCGAATTTGCGGAGATTTTGGCCGAGGAAGTCGAACCCTTGCGCGATCGGCGTGATGCAGGTCTTCTCGGGTGAGAGTTCCAGCCCACGTTCGCGCATGAACTGCTCGACCAGCGGACGCACTTCCCGCTCCAGCAGGTCTCGCGACGCGCCGGTGATGATGAAGTCATCCGCGTATCTCACCAAGGCAACTTTGGGGTTGATGTTCTTCCCGCGGCATTTCGTTCGTTTGAACGCGCCGACAAGAAGCTTTTCCAACCCGTCCAGTGTTAGGTTCGCCAACGTCGGAGAGAGGATCCCTCCTTGCGGCGTCCCCGCCTCGGTGTCGAACAGACAACCCTTTTCGACATAGCCAGCTTTCAACCATTTGCGCAGCACTGCCTTGTCCATCGCGACGTGCCGGAGCATCCACTCGTGGCTGATGTTATCATAACAGCCGCGAATATCGCCTTCCAACACCCACGCTGGGCTAGTCTTTCGACTGAGCAGGTTAAAGCACTGCGCTATGGCGTCTGCCGTGCTTCGGCCAGGCCGAAAGCCATAGGAGTTTCCATCCGCCGTGGTTTCCGAGACGGGGCTGAGCGCGAGCAGGTAAAGAGCCTGCATCGCGCGATCATGCATCGTCGGGATTCCGAGCGGACGTAGCTTTCCGTTGGCCTTCGGGATATGCACTCGCCGCAACGGCTGCGGCTGGTAACCGCGCCGCCGCAACAAGGCGATGGCTTTATACTTGGAAGCCGGCGTGCTGCACACCACTCCATCCACCCCGGCTGTTCGCTTGCCTCGGTTTTCTGTCACTCGCTTCACGGCCAGGGCTTTGCCATGAAACGAGCAGGTCAGCATCCGTTGCAAGGCTTTCACCTTGCCCCAGCGGCCTTCCTGAACTGCCTTAACGATACGCGCTTGCAACCGTCGAACCTCGCGTTCGCACTGGGGCCAGTCGATGCCGTCCCAGCGCTGGGCTAAGTCGGAGGATGCACACGCGAGATTAGTCGCGTTCATTTGCTATTTCCTCCTTGGATGGTTTTGCCAGCTCTCTCGTTACCAATGACCCGCTGGAAGTCAGCCCGCTTGCGCGGCGGAGCATCGCTCCTATCCGCTCGATTACCGAGCGGCCTTCGCTTTCTCCAGCATCCTCTACCTGCCACCCCAACAGCCCTCCTTGCGGAGCAGCCTGCCTTCCAAAGGCGGAATGTCAGGCTTACCATGTTTGCCTCCAATGACACGAATGAGTTAGCCCCTGCCTCTCCACCGGCAACCGTGATGTCCGCGTGCTTCGACCTCTGCGAAGCAACCGGCTGCATTGCCATTTTTGGCTGGAGCCTGTCAGCGCCTTTGGCTCGTTGGGACTGACGGTGGCTGCGGCAATTCACTTGTGTTGGACGTGTCATTCAGCCGATTCCCAGAACCGAAGTGACGCTCTCAGTTTCGAGCCTTCCTCACGGAAGACTCTTTCCCCAGCAAGGGGCGGGAACGGTGTCTCAGCAGCTTCCGACCCGACCGTTACCAGTCGCGCCGGTGCCGATAGGCTACTGCGGACGGAACCGCAGGTTCGTCTTATGTCTTTTTCATATCGAACAATCATTGGATTCACTTTCATGTCGCACAGAGGTCTCTCCCCTGGTCCGAGCCATAGGCGTCTCGGACGCACCCCTCTCAGCGGAACCGAGGTTCCGCAACGCCTCCTGACGCGGCTGCGCCGTGGGAGACTGTGCCCTCCGCCTTTCCCGCACAGACTCCCGAGCTTGTTGCGTTTGCGATCCTCTGCGCGTCCTCACGCCGCTGCCGGCCTTCCGCCCCGCTGGCCCACGCGGAAGCCTTCGCTTCGTTGCGGGCGCGCAGAGCATCGCTGAACGGCGCTCCCGCACGGATGTCGTAACTCAGCGACTCAAGTAAGTCGCGCCATCGGCGGAGCAGCGGTCGATTTCAAAGCCCGTAGAACTCGGGCATGAAGATTCAACCACCTTTCATCGCCGCGATCACCGTCGCATCGCTATTTACCGGCTGCGCAGGCACGAGCCCGACGCGGCTTGTTGGCAATACCATCGGCGTCGCGGGCGGGGCTTTGCTCGGCAGCACGCTCGGCAAACGGAATCCCCTCGCGACAGCCGCCGGCGCAGGGGCCGGCTTGCTCCTCAGCGAGTCGCTCCATGCTGGGAGCACTGCCGCTGCAAACAAGTCCTACGCTGCCGGATATGAAAAAGGACGAAGCGATTCCGCCAAGCAGCAATACCACACGCTCATCGACCGCCAGCGAGAACCAGCCGGCGGCACCGAAGAGCCAGCAACGCTCTTCGACATCCCGCTGCCCGAGCGGGAAGTCGGCGGGGCAATCCTCAAACCCAGCACACGCACGCTGCGCATTCAGGAGTAAGACGATGAAAGCGCTTACCACTTTTCTCATCGCAGCGGGGCTGACGGCGGCGGCTCAGGCGCAATACGTCGTCACCAATCCTATCTCGGACGTGCTCGACGAGGTCATGCACGTCGAGGACATCGCAAAGGCGGTCGAGATGATCAACAACCAGGTGCAGCAGATCAACGCGCTCACCCAGCAGTTGCAGCAGATCCAGGCTTACGTGAAGGCGTTTGGCGACCCAGAGCAGTTGCTCAGCATCGTCGGCGCTGACGCGCTCATCGACAGCCTCAACACGAGCGGCGTCGGTCAGACGCTTGGCGAGTTGCAAAGCCTCGCGAGCGGCGTTGAAGCACTGAACGATAACGCGAACGGCCTCTATCAGAGCATCGGTCAGATCTTCACCACGCCCGGCGGATACGAGTTGCCGCGAGCGGAGGTGTTGTATCGCAAGTTCGCGGCGAGCCAGCGGGCTACTCGGAACTTTGAGTCCGTCTATGATGATGTGTCGCAACGGCGCGGTGTCCTAAAGGGCCGCATCGCTGACACGACTCAACAGCTCCAATCGTCCACCACCGACGCAGAGACGCAGAAACTTGCGGGCGTCATCACCGGCTACAACGCCGAACTCGCCGCCATCGACAAGGAAGTCGATCAAGCCCTGGCGGAATCGCTCGTGCTCGACATGCAGAATCAGGCTGATCGCGAGAAACAGGCGCAGGCGCGGAAGGAGGAGCGCATGGCTGAGTTCGGCGAAGCGATGACCAACTACTCGCAGACCTTCCGCATCAACGACGCGCCTGCCGTCTTCCCCACAAAGTAACGACCAATGAACGACTTCAATACTCTCTTTCCAAACTTCGCAAATCAGTGTGCAGAAATGAATCGGGTGCTGTTGCCAGCAGCGTTCGTTCTCCTCGTCATCGGCGTCGTATCCTCAACGATCACGGGCCAGCGGAGTCCCGGTGCCTATCTGCGGACCTTTGGCCGAACGATAGCGTTTCTCGCCCTCCTCTCGCAGTTCACAATCTGGGGCAACCAAGTCAGCGCCATCGTGGACAACACGGTGAAAACGACGCTGAAGGCTGATCCGACGAAGGTCTTCGACCAATACAAGAAGACTTTAGAGGTGCAGAAAGGGACCAGCTCTGGAGGGAAGAGTTCCTGGTGGGACAAGCTGTTCGATAGCCAGGCAGTCTTTGAGACGATCATATCTGCCATCCTGTATGCGCTCGGCTTCTTGGCGACGGTCATCGTCTTCTACGCCTATCTCGTTCAGAAGTTCGTGCTCTACCTCGGCTATGCGCTTTCGCCGATCTTTGTCGGCTTTCTCGCGGTGCGAACGCTGCAATCCATTGGCACGAGTTACTTGCTCGGACTGACCGGCGTGATGCTGTGGCCGCTGGGCTGGGGAGCCGCTGCGATCATGACGCAGGGCTTGTTGGACTTCATGGCGGACCAAAGCTTTCTCGCTTTCGGCGGGGTCGGCGGAGCAGCGGGTTACACCTTGCAGAACCTCATCGGTGTCGCCGTGCTCGGCATCTGGTTGATCTTCAGCACGATCGCCGCTCCGGTGATTTTGCAAAAGGCAATCGCCACGGGATCGCAGATCGGATCGGCACTCGCCGCAGGAGCGGCGACCGCGGGAACAGCCGCAGCAACGACTGGCGCAGCTACCGCGGCGACGATCGGCGGAGGTGGCGGTGCGATGGCGGCAGCAGGTGGCCTTGCCGGCGGCGCGGTCGCAGGCGGGGCCGCACTCGCGGGCTCCTCGATGAGCGGGAGTCCCTATTCGCCAGGCGGCGGAATGCTCTCCTCGCTGGCCAGCCAGCGGCGACCGAAGCGGCCGGCGAAAGATGACCTCACTGGCGACCAAGCAGTTCGTGAATTCCTCGCAGCCTCGAGAAACTGACCATGGAAACAATTCAACATCATCTTCGCAAGACGGAGCCTCAGCGGCCACCGGGCAATCTGAATACGCGGCGTCATAATCCCACACGTCTCTTTGTGGACCGCGACCGCCTCGCGTGGTGGTGGTTCCTGTGCGCCGGCACCGTGCTCGTTGCGGCGGCACTGGACCGTTATCATCTCGTGAACGCGTTCAAGCAGCGCGAGCGGGTAGTCATCATCGACCCAGCCGGGACGTTCTATGTCTCGCCGTTGCTCAAGTTTGAGGAAGCGAACGAACTTCACGCGCAGCAGAGCACGCTGGCCACGATCGCGCTGCTCCAACGGAACCCGAAGGACTTCGACCAAGGCGAAATGCTGAAGCAGATGTTTCTGAAGTCTGCGCACGAGAAGGCGCAGGCGCTTCGGTCCTCGGAGGACGCCGAGTTCAAAGCCAAGCAGGTGCATCAGAAGCCCGAAATCGCCCGCATCGACGTTCTTGAAACGCGCTCAGACGCCGTGCTGACGCAAGTCAACGGCCAGCTCATTCGTAGCGGCATCTTCCAGGACAAAGCGTTCACCGAATCCTTGCCCTTCACGTTGAAGCTCAAGCTCCAGCGCAATCCCAACATGGTCGAAAACGGCCGCTTCCCGACCGCCATCAAAGACTTCAAGTATGAAACCACTCGCTAGCTCCATTCTCTTCGCGTGCCTTGCCGCGCGAACCGCTTTCGCAGCGGACGCTCCGAAAGCGATTCAAGACCTCACTCTCGACGACCACACGGTTTACGCCGTTCCCGTCTCTGGCAATCGCGTCACGACGATCAGCTTTCCGAGCGCTATCTCGGCCATTGATGCCGCGCTCGTCACAACCGATGCGAAGACCGCTGGCCTATTCCAGATCGCGCATACCAAAGGCACATCTTACTTGTCGGCGCGAGCGCTGGCGAAAGACGCCGTGACGAATCTAAACGTTCGTTGGAATGGGCGCACTTACGTATTGGAGCTGAAGGAAAGCGGAGCGCCCTGGCTCTCGGTCATCTTTCAGCCGCACGACGAGAGTATAGCGACGCGACAGCGACCGGTGACGCCCGCTCGGTTGCTCGGTCTTCTCGACAAAGCGAAAGCGTTCCCGTTGCTCAGCGAGCATCATCCCGAGGCGTTGGCGGGTGTGGACTTCCGCGATGGAACCAAGCAGCCCAGCGTCACGGATTGCGGGGACTACGAGGTGCGTGTGAACGAGGCGTTTCGCTTCGACCTCGATGACACGCTCGTCTTCAGACTGACGCTGCAAAACAAAACCTTGCACGCAATCGAGTTCGCGCCAGAACGCGTTCGGCTAAAGGTCGGAGCGCACACGCTCTTTCCGTCAGTCACTCAGCTGGGCGGATTGATCCCGCCAAACGGGAAAAGCGATGGCTATGTCGCATTCACTGGAACGGCAGACGGGGAACGCAACGATTTGTCGCTCAAGAACGAGTTCACGTTCCTGCTCGAACGCGCGCCGGTTGCATCCGACGAACTGCCCACGAAAAGCGAGGAGGGTTACAAGAAATGAACCCCCGCAAATTTCTCAACTTCCTGCGGTCCAAGACAGGATTGCTGATTCTTTTTTTGCTCGCGACGTGCGTTGTGCTGATTCTGGCAAATAGCCGGAAGAATTTCGGCAAAGATGCGACCCCGGTGAATGGCAAGCCGGGGTCTTCGGAGGCCGACGCCAAGAAGCCCCAGCTTATTGAGCGCATCACGCGCGACATGGTGCCATTCCGGCCACCAACATCGGACGATAAGAGCCGCAAGGTGACGCCGGCCGTGGCCAAGAAAGCCGACTCGGAGGCACCGGCCCTACCGCCCATTTCTATTGTTTCAGAGACGCCATCCAATGAGCAAAAGCCCAAGGAGCTTAGCGAAAACTTCGCGCCCTTCGGCCGCTTGATCCAATGCGAACTGATCGTGACGGTGGATTCATCGTCGATCAACACGCCGGTAATTGGGCTCGTAACGGAGAACGTCTATCACCACGGACACCTGATCATTCCGGCCGGGACTGAGGTTCACGGGTCAGCTCAGGTGGATCGCGTCCGGGAGCGCATCGCCAGTGATGGTCGATGGACGCTCGTCTGGCAGAGCGGCGAAGAGTTGCGTGTCAGCGGGCTCGCGCTTGATCGTGAGAAGGACGCGAATGATGACGGCTGGGGCGTCACGGATGGCAGCGCGGGATTGCGCGGGCGTTTGATCAAGCGCGACGAATTTGCGGAGATCAAAATGTTTGCGGCCACGATTCTTAGTGGCGCCGCTGAAGCCTTCACCGAAAAGCGCGCAACTGCTTTCGGCTCGTTCGCCGTCCCTTCACTCACCAACGCGCCGCTGCAAGGCGCTCAGAGCGTTCTCGACCATTACGCGAATCAGATTCAGCAGAGCATTGAGCGCGACGGCTTCTATGTCCGAGTTCCGGCCGGGAAGCAGTTCTATCTCTACGTCACGCAGACCCTCGATCGCGCAGACGCAAAGATTGGTGGCGATCTCGCCGCGGCGAAAGCGGGACCAAGCAGTCCGCCCGCGTCCGCGACCGCAGCTTCCTCGGTTCCATTCCGCGGTTCTCCGACTCCCCGTCCTCCTCTCACACCAAAACCTATTCAACCAAATCCATGAAACGCCTACTCCTCGCTATACCTATCCTTCTCGCAGCCTGCGCCAGCAAGCCGCCCAAGAGAATTGTCATTGTTCCCGCGGTCGTGCCCGGCCAACCCGTAGATGAAGCCAGCGTTCGCAGAGCCGAGGAAGTTCGGCAGTATCGCTTCGGTCGCTACGTCGATCCGGGCAGCCGCCTGGTAATGCACGAAGCGCATCCGGTTTATCGGATCGAGAGAACGGCCGGATGGGACCTTCGCTCGGACGGATCAAAAAGACTCACGCCAACCGCTACTCAACCGGCAGCCGCTTCGTCTTCGCAGGATGACGCGGTGATCGCGGAGTATAACAAGCAGAAGGCAGCGACCAAGGCGTTCACCGAGCAAGCAGCGACGCTGAATCAGCGCCTTTCCGGCCTCACTGAAGCGGTCACGCAAACCAAGCAAATGGCCGAGCAACAGTTGCTCCAGCAGCGGGACATCGCAGCACTGAAAATCCGCTTGAATGCAGTCGAAAAGGAGCGCGCCGATAAACCTGCCAACGCTGCGAGCAAGTTACCCGCAGCCCTGGAGGAGAAGTGGTAGCTCCGCTTTCAACCTAGAAAACAACCTATGTCATATCCCCAACCAGCCTTAGTGGAGCTGCCGCCGGACACCGTCTCGCGGTATGTCGAAGCCGACCAGGAACTTCAACGCCGTCTCGGCAAATCGCCGGGGCCGGAGTTCCTGATGTCCCTCGCCGTCGAGCGAGAAGATCCCATGAATCTGATCGATGTCTTTTGCGCGGCCATCGTTCAGAGCCTCCGAGAAGACCGCGCTTAACCACCATGACTATGATCAAAGGAAAACCAAAAACCGAACCTGACAACAATGGCGCTCCGCAATTCCGCGAGAACCCGGAGATTAACGCCAAGATCGACGACTACATCAAAGCGAACCCGAAGCGCTGGGAATACATCCAGGCGATGTCCCCCGAGCGGATGGCTCGCACGATAGTGCTTCAAGACGTGCAAAAGCAGGAGCGCACCGAGCGTATCCGCAGCGGCGTTTTGAAGAAGCTCGATGAAAATCCCGAGATGAAGAAAGCGTATCAGACGCTGGTCAAGAACCTGCCGGAGGATCAGCAGGAAAAAATGATGGCGAACCTCGCCATGCGCACTCAGCGCACCGTCACGCGCGGTCAGGAACAGGCGGCCGCGAGGCCGGCTCAGCGCGTCTAACTCGGACCGCAACCCGCGCGCGAAGACTCCGAGTTGGCGGACGGTGGCAAGGAGTGCCCCTTGCCGCCAACCTCGGAGACTTCACGCCTCCCCGCCACCGATAAGCCGTCGCTGCTCGGAAGCAGCCAAGGCGGAACGCAGCCGCTTGTATCAATCTCCGTCAGGAGCCGGGTGAGTCTGTGCTTTGCTCAACCGGCAAGCCTGCCGCTTTCCAAGCTTTGAAGCCGCCGGCGAGCGACTTTACATTCGTGTAGCCCATCTTCTGAAGGCTGTCTGCAACGAGGGCTGACCGGCTACCACCACCACAATGGCAGATGATCGGCACATCCAGCGCTGGGGCTATTTCCTCGATCTCGAGTTCCACGATGCCGCGACTCGGATGGCGAGCGCCAGGCGCATGACCTTCCTGCCAGTCTGCGTCTTCGCGCACATCGATCAGCAGCGCGCCGTTCGCTACTTCGCGCGCAGCATCAGCAGCGGAGATTTCGATGATTCGGGTTTTCGCATCTTGCACCAGCGTCTGGAAACGGTTTGGCGTGCTCATGGGATCGAACATACAGACTGGTTCCGGAGCGGTCGATTGGTGAGCGTGGGTTGCCAAACCACCACGCCTCCGCGAAGACTTCGCCCCCTTGCGTCTTCGCTGCCGCTGCGCCTTTTCCTGCCACGAAGACTTCGCGCCCATCCTGCCTCGAATGATGTCACCGCTTCGCGTTGCTGCGCGGTCACATCGGTTCGGCGAAGCCAGCGCCAGCGTAAAACTGTGGCGCAATCGCGCGTTGAACAGGTCAACCCGGACGTGAACTCGACCCTCGATTTTACTGCTCGCTGCGCGCCGTCAAGGTCGTATCGCCCGCCTTCGCCCGCCGATCTCCACCTATGACTGTGCTCGCTCGCATGCGGAGGGTCTCTATCGGTTCACGTCGAAGAGTAGTTGCCGTGGGCAGGAAGCAACTTACGGCTCTTTCGCGTGCGATATTCCGCGCAGGGTCTGCGCAATTTGCGCTTTCACTTTCTCCAGCTCCGCCTTCGGCACGCGCTCTCCCTTCGCTCGTTCAATGAGATGGTCGAGGAGGATCTTGCGCTTTCCGCCTTTGCGGCGCGCCGCGACAGTTTTGCGTGTGATGGCGCGTTGCACTTTCGAGCGACAATCGCCGGTAGCGTAGGCATGCGGCCCGCCAACGAGCAGGTCGTAACGGATTAGTCCGGTGATGTAGGCGGACAAAGATCCGTATCCTAACTTCCGCCAACGCTCATCAGCGTGCGGCCAGATTTCGGCCGGGAAGGTCAAATGCTCCCCGACTGCACTCAATTGCGCGAGCGGCAGATCATGCCGGTTGCGTGCAGCCACGCCTTGAAGGTGTTTGCTTTCAGCGATCTGCACCAATAATCCCGCGCGCGGATCGCCCGGCTTGTAACGCTTCACCAGTTCATGATCCACGGCATCCTGCGCCGCTTGGGTGTCCCCAGCGATCTCGAGCGTGATGGAATGGAGCGCGTTCGCACGCAGGTCGTAACAGACCAACTCGACGACATAAGAAGCAAACGCGCCGTCGCCAAACTCCCGGCAGCGCTGCTTCGCCGTGGCGGCGAGCAGGCCAGGTATCGAAATGCTCTTGCGGATTCCTCTGGGCATAACGTGAGGGGATTGGAGCTGATCCTTCACTCTTGCTTCTGACCAGGATGTTTCGCAAGCCAGCGGTCCAGCCGTTGGAGTGTGCATTTGCCGAGCGAGAACGGCGTGTCATGCGCATTCTTGATTTGCGACATGGCCGTGCGCCCGATGCCGGACAGCACGCACAGCTCGGCGAGATTGAATTGGCGATGCGGAAACTGCGAGCCGAGCAGGAGCAGGGCGGCGATCGTTGTCGTGGAGCAAAACGCGTCGTTCTCCGCGTTTTCGATGTCGGAAGATGGGAGTGATTTAGTCATTGGGTCGGTTCCTTTCGGTGGCCCTACTGTGTGTGCCTTTGAACACCACAGCAACGTCCGGCCAATAGCCACTTCGACAGAGGAAAGGCACCAAAAGCGGCGGGCGTGCGAACCCCGAGCGGGCCATTCCTCTCTGTAAATTGGCCTTTCACGCGGGGGAGCGCGGCGAACCTGTCAAAATTTTCCGTAGGTCGCTGGAGGACGCCGGAGAACACCGGTAGGCGGTTGGAGAACGTTCGGTCCACGACCGTCCGGATCGGCAAAAAACGGGGTGTAGAGCCTTCGCAGCGCAAGACCCGGAGCAGATGCCCCGAGGCAAGCGCAGAACCAAAACTGAACCTCGAAAATCTACATCTCCCATGACCACGAAACTTCAAAACCTCGTCACCGAAGCCGTCAGCCTCGACCGCGAAATCTCCGACCAAACCGAACGGCTCAAGGAACTCAAAGCGCAGCTCGTCGAAACGGCCCGCGAGCGGGAAGAAGAACTCACGCCGACCGATGGCGGCGGCCTTCGTTGGACCGCCGAAGGCAACGACGGCTGCATCGCCCGGGCGCGCAAACATCCCGCGAACCCTCTGGTGAAAGCCGATCGGCCGCGGGCGTAGGCCGCGCGCTTGTCTGTCAACTTCCCGGCACCATCGCTAAAATCGAAAATCGAAGGCGAAGGCAAAGCGATCGAGAAGATCAAGCAGCTCGTCGGCGCAGTTTTCAGCCGCCTGTTCATTCCGGCGATCAGCTTCAAGCCGGTCGAAAAGTTTCGCGATGAAGCGAGGGCGCTGCTCCCGAAAACCGACGCAACGAAGCTCATCAAGCTCTGCCAAACGGAGAGCGCGCCCCGCGTGAGCTTCGAGACCGCGGAGCGCACCGCCATCATCGCCTGAACCGGGAGGACACGACGATGCTCTACAAGAACAACATCGGCCCTCAAGTCCGTCGGAAGCGCTACGCGTTCGGATGGTCGCAATCCACCTTGGCCGCAAAACTCCAGGTCGCCGGCTTGGACATCAGCCGCAGCGGCGTTTCCAAAATTGAGGCTCGGCTCCGTTTCGTGGACGACAAGGACCTGATGTTTCTTGCCGAGGTGCTGAAGGCGCCGGTGCAGGAACTTTTCCCATCGAGAGCAGCCGACAAGCGGCTCTCCGACTTCATGGCCCAGCTTGAGACTACCCGATTCTGAGCCACCGCTGGGTTGCGTTCGCGGCCAAGCCGTCCTGCAACGGGCGCTTTGCCGGAAGCGAAAAACCGAGCGTCGCGTTCCCTCTGAACAAAATGGGCGTTCCACATAAATCTCTGACGGTCGGCTCGCCCTTGGAACCACCGTCAGAACTCATCGACAAGGAGGAGTTGCGTCGCCGGTTGAACTTGCCGTCTGTTCGGATGGTTGAGGAACTCATGCGGAAGAGAAAGATACCGTTCGTGAAATTGGGTCATCGAACGGTGCGTTTTTCTTGGCCGAAAGTGCTTGCCGCAATCACTGCCCTCGAACAACGAGCCATCGACGCTGGATAACCGCGTCTCGCCAAGTTCTCGGATGCAGAGCATGAAGACGCCGTTACTGCCTCAAAGAACCCTTCGACGGCTCGGGGACACTCACCCCTTCAGTGAAGTTGGTGCCAAGCTGGTGCCAAAAAGTGCCAAATCTTCGAGGGGTTTCGAGGGCCTTTGAGGGCGTATGTGGGCGAATCGGATCTCAGTCGAATCGGCCGCAAACCCTGATGAATACAAGGTTCAGAGGAAATGCCGGGGAGGGGACTCGAACCCCTAAGGATTGCTCCACCAGATCCTAAGTCTGGCGCGTCTGCCAATTTCGCCACCTCGGCTTACTTTGCAAAATCACTGTCTTCGCGAACGCGATCTTGCGCTGGAAAGCAATGCCGCGCAAGTGGAGCCCATTTACAAGCGCCACTAACACAGCCTGCCGCGATGTTTGATAAACTGCCGATCAAAGGAACCTCCAGGGTAAAGGCCGAAATGGAACGGCTCTCAACTTTCAACTTCCCGCACCGCCGAGTCTCATTAACCTCTCTGCCATGTCCATCGACCTTAACACCATCACCACCTCCGCACTCCGAGCGCGCGTTGGCGAGTTGCGGAGGTATCTTTGACTTCCCGAAACTTCAGGCTCGCCTCGCGGAATTCGACGGGCTCATGGCCGAGGCCGATTTCTGGAGTAACAAAGAGCGCGCTCAGCAGCGGGTGGAGGAAGTCTCCACGCTGCGCGCAAAGGTGCATCCGTTGCTGGCGCTGGAAGGCAAAGTCGATGACCTCGATGTGCTGATCGAACTCGCGCGCGAGGAGCCCGAAGCCGGCGCGGCGGAAGTGGAGCGCGAGTGGGATGCGACGGAAAAAGCGCTCGCGGACTTTGAATTGAAGGTGTTGCTCAGCGGCGCCAACGATCGCTGCAACGCTTTCCTCACCATCAACTCCGGCGCCGGGGGCACGGAGTCTTGCGATTGGGCGGATATGCTGCTGCGCATGTATCAGCGCTGGATGGAACGGCACGGCTTTCAGAGCCAGATCGTGGACATCCAGCAAGGCGAGGAAGCAGGCATCAAGAGCTGCACGGTGCGGGTCATCGGCGAGTTTGCCTTTGGCTATTTGGCTACCGAGCGCGGCGTGCACCGGCTCGTGCGCATCTCGCCTTTCGATTCCAACAAGCGGCGGCACACTTCCTTTGCCGGCGTGGACGTGGTGCCCGAGCTGCAGGAGAGCGCGCCCATCGAAATCAACGAAGCCGACATCGAAGTGGATACCTATCGCAGCGGCGGCAAGGGCGGGCAGAACGTGAACAAGGTTGAAACCGCCGTGCGCATCCGGCACATCCCGAGCGGCCTCATCGCCGCGTGCCAGAATGAGCGGAGCCAGCAGAAAAACAAGGTAACTGCCATGCGCATGCTGCAAGCCAAGCTCCAGCAAGTGGAGATCGACAAGGCGGCCGCGGAAATCTCCGCGGCGTATGGCGATAAATCCGACGTGAGCTTTGGCAGCCAAATCCGCAGCTACGTCTTCCAGCCTTATCAAAAAATCCTCGACCTCCGCACCGGCGTGGAGACGAGTAACATCGCGGCGGTGATGGACGGCGACCTCGACGCATTCATCCACGGCAAGCTGCGCGGGCTCCAGCGGGAGAAGGGCGCGGGGGAGGAGTAGGAGAGGATCGCCCAAGCTTCTGCTTTTCGGGCGAGGGATTCGGGGGTAAATGGGACGCCAACTTTTCCCCACCCAATGAACTCATCCGCCTTATCGTCGCTCCCCTTCTGGTTTCTCCGAGCATCCGCGCTCGTCCTCGCTGTATGTGGCGGCGGGGTGCTGGCGCAGTCAGGCGGGTACGTGAATTTCGAATCGCATCAGACGCGGCCGGCTTGTCTTTCGCCGGATGGCAGGCGGCTCTTTGTGGTCAATACACCGGACGCGCGGCTCTCGGTGTTCGATGTGTCGAATTCGGGGAACTCGACGCCGGTGCTTATCGGCGAGATCGCTGTGGGCATCGAGCCGGTGTCGGTGAATGCGGTGTCGGGCGACGAGGCGTGGGTGGTCAATGAAGTGTCCGATTCGGTGAGCGTGGTCTCGGTGTCGGCAGGCGTGGTGACCGATACGCTCGCTTGCAAGGATGAGCCGGCAGACGTGGTCTTTGCGGCGGGCAAGGCGTTTGTCTCCTGCTCGCGCAACAACGTGGTGCGCGTCTTCGATCTCGCATCCCACGTGGAAAGCGCGCCGGTGCCGCTGGTAGGGCTGAGCCCGCGCTCGCTGGCGGTGAGCAACGACGGGACGAAAGTCTATGCGGCCTTTGCGCTCTCGGGCAATCGCACCACCCTGCTGCCCGCGACGCTCGCGCCGCCGCAACCGCCGCCCACCAATACGAGCCTGCCGCCGCCGCCGCAGGTCTCGCTCATCGTCTCCGCCGACGATGCGCGGCTCAGCCCGAAACCAAACATGCCGGACAACGACGTGGCGGAGATCGACGCGGCGACCGCGACTGTGACGCGCTATTTCAAGAACACGGGCGCGGTGAATTTTTTCATCGCCGCGCGGCCCGCAAGCAATGAGCTCTGGGTCGCCAATACCGAGGCGCGCAATCTCGTGCGCTTTGAGCCGCAGGTGAAAGGCCACCTCGTGGACAATCGCGTGACGCGCATCGCCACCGCGGGGGCCGGGACGGTGACACCCGTCGATCTCAATCCCGGCGTGGACTACATGCTCTTCCCCAATCCCACCGCACGCGCCACCGCGCTGGCGCAACCCACGGCCATCGCCTTCGAGGCGGGCGGCGCTTTCTTTTGGATCGCGAGCTTCGGCACGGACCGCGTGGCAAAGGTGGACGCCACGAGCGGCGCGGTGGTCGCGCGCATCGAGACGGGCCCAACACTCGACGGCTCGGCAAACTCCGCCGCGAAACGCGGCCCGCGCGGGCTCGCGCTGCATCCATCCGGGCTGCTCTACGTGGTGAACCGGCTCTCCAACACGATCACCGTGGTCTCCACGCAAACGCAGCAAGTGCTCGCAGAAATTCCGACTGGCAGCTACGACCCCACCCCCGCGGTGGTGCGCCAGGGGCGCGGCTTCCTCTACGATGCGCGCCTCTCCGGCAATGGCACGCAGTCCTGCGCCTCTTGCCACATCGACGGCGATCGCGATGAACTCGCGTGGGATCTCGGCGATCCGGCCGGCTCGATGCAGACGGTCACGCAGCCCAACCCGATCGGCGGCGGCACAACCACCTTTAACATGCACCCGATGAAAGGCCCGATGACCACGCAAACTTTGCGCGGCCTCTCCGGCCTCGACCCGCTGCACTGGCGCGGCGACCGCGCAAATTTCAGCGCCTTCAACGGCGCCTTTGCCTCGCTGCTCGGCGGCACTCTGCTGAGCGCCGCGGACATGACGTTGTATCGCGATTTCATCAACACGATCCGCTTTCAACCGAACCCGAACCAGAACCTCGACCGCACGCTGCCCGCGAGCTTTCCACCCGGTGATCCCAATCCTGGCAACGCGGTCGCGGGCCGCAACAGCTATCTCAACGAATTCTACCAGCCCGCTCTCGCATGCAACACCTGCCACTCGCTACCCACGGGCACAGCACGTCTCATCATCCCGGGTTCGGCGTTGCAGGAGAGCCAGGATTTCAAGGTGCCGCAACTGCGCAATCTGTACCAGAAGACCTTCTTCATCCGCAGCGCCACCGCCGTCTCGCTCAGCGGCTTCGGCCTCACGCACGACGGCACGGATCAGGATCTCTTCACGTTTCTCTCGCGTCCCGTCTTCGGCACCTTTGCCACCGACGCTACGCGCAAGCGCAACATCGCCGCGTTCGTGATGTGCTTTGATACCGGCGCCGCGCCTGCCATCGGTTACGCGCGCACCATCCGCGCCGCAAATCTCTCGGCCTCGAGCGCGGACTGGACGCTGCTCGAATCGCAAGCCGCCGCGGGCAACACCGACCTCATCGTGCGTGCCGTGATCGATGGACGCCGCCACGGCCTGCGCTACCGCCCCGCGACCAATGACTACGCGAGCGACCAGACCGGCCTCGGCCCATTCACCCGCGCACAACTGCAAACACTGATCGCCGGCGGCGCCTCGCTCACCGTCATGGGGGTGCCGCCTGGAAATGGCACGCGGCTCGGCACCGACCGCGATGGCAATCTCATCTCCGACTCCGACGAACCGCTGCCCCGCCTCGACCCCGCGCTCTCCGCCGGCGCGCCGCAGCTCCTTTGGCCCGCGGCAAATTCCTCGCTCGTGCTCGAATTCACCGACGCGCTCGACTTGCCCGACTGGCAGCCCGTGACCGAGGCGCGCTCAATAGCCGGCCCGTCGGTGCTGGTGCGCGACCCCGCCGCCGGCCCGCGCCGCTTCTACCGGCTGCGGACGCCGTGACCTTGCCTCTGCCGAAGCAGAGGGCTGGGAAAAGGAGCCGGCGCGAGCAGTTACTTGAGACTCAATAAGCACCCGGCCAGCCTCGGGCCGAAGACGAATGCGCCGATGAGCGCGGCGCCGATCGAGGCTGCGAGCACCGCGCCGGCGGCGGCGTCCTTCGCTTTGCCTGCGAGCGGATGCGCATCGGGCGAGATGAGATCGACCATGTGTTCGATGGCCGTGTTGAGCGCCTCCGCCGCCCACACCATCGCGATCGCCGCGACCACGAGCGCCCACTCGGCCGCGGCGATGCGAAGCCACCAGCCCGCGCCGATCGCGGCGATGCTGGCGGCCGCGTGAATGCGCGCATTCACCTGCGAGGCGAAGACCGACCCGAGCCCACGAGCCGCGCACACCAAACTCTGCCAGCGCTCTCTCAACATCGGACGCGCGCGTTACTTCTCCGCGGTGTCGGCTTTTTTCTCAGCGCCTTCGCGAAGTTCCGGGGGAAGTTCGGAGGCGGGATGTTTCTCGCAAGCATTCATGGCGAGAGCGACGGCGAGGAGAAAGAAAACGCAAGGCAGCTTCATGGCGCGCGGAGGCTAGCGAGGCGCTTTTCCGATTTCCAACTTTCGTTTTTCCCGCCTTCAACGGCCGCGATAGCTGCACCGCGCGGTGGGCGTTTCGTGGATCACGATCTCGCACAATCCCGGGCATAGTGGCGCGAGCTTCTCCCAAAACCACGCGGCCATATTTTCGATCGTGGGATTCTCCAGGCCCGCCACTTCGTTCAGGTAGGAATGATCAAGTTGCTCGACGAGCGGCCGCATCGCGTGGCCGATCGCGGCGTGATCGTAGAACCAGCCCGTGCGCGGATCGACCTCGCCTTCCACCGACACCTCGACCTTGAAACTGTGCCCGTGCATCCGCCCGCACTTGTGCCCCTCGGGCACGCGCGGGAGCGTCTGAGCGGCTTCGAAGGTGAAGTCTTTGGTGAGGCGGACGTGCATGAGTTGATGAAATTCGAAAATCCGAATCTCGAAATCCGAAACAAATTCGAAGGAATGGAAATCAGAAAATCATTTGCACGCCGCCGGCTGTTTCTCGCATTTCAAGAAATTGGCTGCGTTTGTTTCGGATTTCGATTTCGGATTTCGGATTTGAGAAAGAGGTAAGAAGGTGGCGTGGATCCGAGGTATAGACACCCTCCAGGTAAATCACACTCCGCGCGCCCGCGGCTCCCAGATGAATTTGTGCATCTGAAGCTGGAAGCGCACGGGCAGCCGGTCGGCAAGGATCCATTCAACGATCTGCCGCGGCTCGATGCGGCCGAAGATGGGCGAGAAGAGCACGCTGCCGCAGCGCTCGGCGAGGCCGTGCTCGCGCACGCGGTCGCGCGACCACTCGTAGTCTTCGCGCGAACCGATCACGCACTTCACTTCATCGCGCGGCGCGAGGTGCGCGATGTTGCTCCAGAGATTGCGCGCGCACTCGCCGCTGCCGGGCGTCTTCAAATCCATGATGCGATGCACGCGCGGGTCGATGGGCGCGATGTCGTGCGCGCCGCTCGTTTCGATGAGCACGCGCCGGCCGGCGTCGCACAGATCGCGCATGAGCAGCAGCACATTTTTTTGGAGCAAAGGTTCGCCGCCGGTGATTTCCACGAGCGGGCAATCGAAGGCGAGCACCTCGCCGAGCACTTCGCTCACGAGCCGTTTCTTTCCCTCGTAAAAGGCGTACTCGGTGTCGCAGTAAGTGCAGCGCAGGTCGCACGCCGTGAGCCGCACGAAGACGCAGCGCCAGCCAGCCCACGAGCTCTCGCCCTGGATGGACTCGTAAATTTCATTGATCTTCAGCGTCGGCGGCATGGGGCGGTCGAATGACGAATGACGAATGACGAATGAATGTCCAATGAGCAGTGATGAGAGTTTCTTCGACCGGGGCGAAGCTCGTAGTTTCGTCATTCGTCATTCGTCATCCGTCATTCCATGAATCGCATTGATCAAAAATTTACCGCTCTCCGCGACGCGGGGACGAAGGCGCTCATCGCCTACATTTCCGCGGGCGATCCACATCTCGATGCGACGCGCGAGCTGGCCTGGGCCTTCGAGGCGGCAGGCGTGGATATCCTCGAACTCGGCGTGCCATTCTCCGATCCGCTGGCCGACGGCATCGTCAATCAACTCGCTGCGGCGCGCGCGCTCGCGGCGGGCACCACGGTGCGGGGAGTGCTCGATTGCGTGCGCACCATCAGGGAGCGCTCGCAGCTTCCGATCGTGCTCTACACTTACATAAATCCCATCTACCGCCACGGCTTCGCTCAGTTTCACCGCGACGCGGAGGCGGCGGGCGTGGATGGGTTGCTCATCCTCGATCTGCCGCCGGATGAAGATGCGCGCAACGCCGAGCTCGCGGAGCACACCGGGCTGCGGCGCATCCGGCTCATCGCGCCGACCACGCCGCCGGCGCGCATCGGGCGGCTCACGGCGGGGGCGAGCGGATTCATCTACTACGTCTCGCGCGAGGGCGTGACCGGCGAGCGCGCGGAAGTGGCCGCTTCGCTGGGCGAGCGCGTCGCGGCGATTCGCGCGACGACAGCGCTGCCGATCGCCGTTGGCTTCGGCATTTCAAATCCGGAGCACGTGCGCGAAGTCGCCCGCCACGCCGATGGCATCGTGGTTGGCAGTGCGATCGTGAAGCAGATCGCCGAGTGCGGAAAAGACGCGGACCTCGTGGCGAAGCTGCAACACTTCGTGCGCCCGCTGGCCGAGGCGGCGCATGGCGCGACGAGATAGCCGCGGCGCTGCATCACCGCCGCGAGCCCCCGGCGGCGAGGACGTCGCAGCTACGTCGCGCGATCGAGCCACACGCCGGCCACGAACGCGGCGCCGACGAAAGCATTGCTCGCAAAGAATGCGCGATTGATCGCCACCACATCGCGCCGCGCCGCGCTGCGATGCTCATACACCAGCGCGCCGCCGATCAGCACGAGCCCCGCCCAATACGCCGCACCGAGTCGCGCGCACCAGCCAAAGGCGGCGAGCGTCGCGAGCATCATCCAGTGCAGCCACTGCGCCCAGGCGAGGCTGCGAGTCACGCCGAGTTGCACGACCAGCGAGTGCAATCCTGCCGCGCGATCGAACTCGTAATCTTGCGTCGCGTAAATGATGTCGAACCCCGCGACCCACAGCAGCACCGCGAGCGCGAGCACCAGCGGCGCCAGCGCCCAGGAGCCACGCACCGCCAGCCATGCCCCCACCGGCGCGACGGCCAGCGCGAGGCCGAGGAAGAAGTGGCTCAGCGCGGTGAAGCGCTTGGTGAACGAGTAGAAAAAAAGGATGAGCAACGCGACGGGCGAGAGCCGGAAGCACTGCGGATTGATGCACCACGCCGTCGCGATGAAGCCAGCGGCGCTCACGATCACCAGCGCCACCGCCGCGACGAACGGCAACAATTGATGCCGACTCGACGTGCGCGGATTGCGCTGGTCGATGCGCCAGTCGGTCACCCGATTGAAAGCCATCGCCGACGTGCGGGCGCAGACCATCGCGATCACGATGAGAGCGAACGTGCGCGCCGAGGGCAGACCATCCGCCGCCACGAGCATCGAACCGAGCGCAAAGGGCAGTGCAAAGATCGTGTGCGAAAAGCGCACGAAGCGCAGCAGCCGGACCGGGAGGATTTCGCGCGCGCCCGGCGTCACTTCGGCTCCGCGGCCTTCGGCTCCTCGGGCTCGTCGAAGACTCCGGTGAGCTTGTCATCCACGCGCAGGTCGATGAGCCGCCACACATTGTCGGCCTTGTAAAAATAGAAGCGCCAGCGCAGCGGGAACTCCTTGCCGAGCGAGACGTAAGTCGCGCGGATGAGCCGCGTGCCCACGGTTTTGTTTTCCACGAGCTCCTGCCCGCTGATGACTCCGAAGACTTCGATGGCCTCCTTGGTTTTCTGTTTCAAAAGACGCAATTCCTCGGGCCGCTCGGCGATCTTGCTGCCCTTGGTGAGCGCCGCGTAAGCCCCGTCGATCTCGCCCTCGCGCAGTGACACGAAAAATTGCGCCGCGATTTTTCCAGGCATCGCCGCGTCGCCCGCCGCCGTGGTGGGAGCCACCGCCGAACGCAGCGAAGGCGCGGCTGCCGATGGCCGCACCTCTTCGCCAGCCGCCTCGGGAACCTTGGAGCCAGGCGGGAAGACGAGCACTTTCGATTTCGGCTTTTCCTCCGCGCGTGCGACGGCCAGCAGAGCGAGAAGCAGAGCGAGAGGAAATTTCATGCGAGCAATTCTTCGAGACGCCGCCGCGCATTTGCGACGAGCGGCAGACCGTGGGCGAATGTCAGGATTTCAAATTCAAACCGCAACAGTTTTCCCAGCGACCGCCGCAATTCGCGGGCATCGCTGCAATACTTCTCCGGCAGCAGTGCAAGTCCCCGGGGTTCGATATTAGTGAGCGCGTCGCCGACGTGCATCGTCCCCTCCGCGGAATGCAGCCCGATCTCGCCCGCCCCCGCGCCTGGCAGCGTGATGACGGTGAAGCCGCCGGGAATCGTCTCGCCGTCGCTGATGGTTTGATCGATTTCCAACGCCGCATCCGGGTGCGCGAGGATGGGGATGGAAAAACGCGCGCGAAAATCCGCGGCCGCACGCGCGTGATTGCCGTTCGTGCAGACGATCGCGGTCGGTGGCGCGAGTTGCAAGAGTTCCTCGAGCGCTTCCTCTGCCAGCGGGATCGGGTCGATGAACACCAGCCCGCGCGAAGTGCGCACCGCGCAGCACGAGAGATCGCACTTCACCGCCGGCTCATAAGCCTGCCAGAAAGCCACGCGAGAGGTGGGGAGTTGGAATTCTTCGGCGACCATGGGGTGAATGACGAATGACGAATGGCGAATGACGAAGGCTCCGTCAAAGGAGCTCTCGCTTTTCGTCATTTGGACATTCATTCGTCATTCGTCATTCGTCATTCCCATGATCCGCACCACCACCGTCGGTTCCTATCCCCTGCCCCAGTGGCTCGCAGCGCTGCCGAGCGAAGCGGCCCGGCTCGACGCCACGCGCGTGATCTTCGACATCCAGCGCCAGGCCGGCATCGACCTTCCCACCGACGGGGAGCTCTATCGCTTCGATGTCAATCATCCCGACACCAACGGCATGATCGACTACTTCATCCGCCCGCTCGCCGGCGTGAGCGCCGCGGTGGGCGCCAGCGCGTGGCGGCGATTTGCCGGCACGGCGGCGATGGGCTTTCGGCGCAAGCCCGCGGGCATCGTGGTGGGGCCGCTCGGCGAGGGCGGGCTCAATCTTTACGCCGATTGCGCTCTTGCCGCCTCGGTCGCGCCTGGGCCCTTTAAGTTCACCGTCACCAGCCCCTATATGCTCGCGCGCACGCTGCTCGACGAGCACTACCGCGACTTCTCCGAGCTCACTCTCGCGCTCGCAGATCTCCTCGCCGAACAAGTGCGCGAGCTGCCTTGCGCCTGCGTGCAGGTGGATGAAGCCAACGTGACCGGCAACCCCGCCGATGCCGGCCTCGCCGCCGAGGCCATCAATCGCGTGCTCGATGCGGTGCCCGTCGAGCGCGCCGTGCATTTCTGTTTCGGAAATTACGGCGGGCAGACCATCCAGAGCGGCGAGTGGAAAGCGCTCAGCGGCTTCCTTTCCAAGCTGCACACAAATCATCTCGTGCTGGAAATCGCGCACCGCCCCGCGAGCGATCTCGATGCGCTGCGCGAGGTCGATCCGCGCATCTCGCTCGGGATCGGCGTCATCGACGTAAAGGTCAATCACATCGAGACCGCCGACGAAGTGGCCCGCCGGCTCGAAGCCGCCGAGCGCGTGCTCGGAGCAGGCCGGGTGGGCTGGGCGCATCCCGACTGCGGGTTCTGGATGCTCAAGCGCTCGGTCGCCGACCGGAAGATGGAAGCGCTGGTGGCAGGGCGGGACAAGTATCTTAGTCGATCCTAACAAATGAAGCTCCGCAAACTCCTTGCCGCTTTCACCCTTGCGTTCGCGTTAACCGCGTGGGCCCAAACTCCTCCCGCTCCCAAGGCGCCGTCGCCGAGTGGGGCGTTTAACGTCGGCAGCAAGGCGCAACTCTTCATCGATCAGCAATTGGTGCTCTCCACCGCGCGTGTGTGGTTTACTCCACACCAGGCGCGCAAACATCCCGCGAACCCTCTGGTGAAAGCCGATCGGCCTTGGGAAGGATGGATGATCGAGATCTATGGCACGGTGTTATTCGACGAGGAGGAGCAGATTTTCAAAATGTGGTACATGGCCTATGAGACTGAGTGGTTTCCCAATTTCGTCACTCTCTACGCGACCAGCCGCGACGGCGTGCATTGGGAGAAGCCGCTGGTCGGCACGGTAAAAACTCCGGGCTTGGACAAACACAACGCAGTGCTCGACGCCTGCATGGAAGCCAGCGTGATGAAGGACAATGCCGATCCCGACCCGGCGCGCCGCTACAAGATGGTGGCCTGGGATCACCGTCCCAAGCCGATCGGCGGCCCCCACGCGCTCGTTTCTCCCGACGGTCTCAACTGGACGCGATTCAGCACCCAGAATCTGTTTCGGTCTAATGACAACGTCACTGCGTTCTACGACCGCCAACGCAAACTTTATGTCGCCATCCCGAAGCTATCCACCTCCGTGCGCGGTGTCGTCCGCCGTTGCTTCGGTCTTACCACCAGCCCTGACCTTCTGACTTGGAGCGCAGAGCGGCTCATCTTTGTGCCCGATCGCCGCGACGATGCGAGTTCCCTCAGTCGCATCGAGCAGGTGCGCGCGATGCTCGATGTGCCGGACGATCCGGCGGTGATGCGCACCGAGTTTTATTCCACCGCTATCTATCAGGCGGAAAGCTGCATCGTCGCCTTCCCGTGGATTCTTACCATCAACAACGATGCCCGTTTTCCCAATGAGGTGGATGCCGCCGGTCAGCCCAAGCCGCACAATCATGAGGGGCCCTGCGAAATCCAACTCGCGGTCTCGCGCGACCTCGAAACTTGGGAGCGCCCCTTTCGCACCCCCGTGGTCCCGCTCGGCAAAGCCGGGGAATGGGACAGCGGCTATCTCGTCACGGCATTCGAAGCATTTCGTTACGGCGATGAAGTGCGGCTCTACTATGCGGGGTCGAACTTTACCCATGGCCACCCGGCCCGCTACGATGAGTACCAAGGCTCCGAACGCGGCACGAAATACAAGACCTCCATCGGACTGGCCACCTGGCCGCTCGACCGCTTTGTCTCGGCCGACGCGGGCGCTGAGGTGGGCACGCTCACGACTGTGCCGGTGCACTTCACTGGAGACCGTCTGGAGCTAAATGTCGATGCCAGCCGGGGATCGGTGAGCGTGGAATTGCTCGATGCCGCGGGCCGACCCATCGCGGGCTACGGCAAGTCGGACCCGCTGAACTCGGACTCCCTGCGTGCGACCGTGTCGTGGAAAGGAACAAGCGACCTCAGCGCATTAGCTCGGAGTCCGGTGAGCTTGCGCTTCCATTTGCAAGGGGCCGCGCTCTACTCGTTCGCATTCCGGGAATAGCTTGTTCAGTTTGTCGCGCCAGCTCTGGCAGCGCCTTGCTTGTTGAGGACATCGAAGGCCGGGGTGCTGCTGATTCGCAGCAACTCCGCGCCCCCATGGCGGACGATGACTTGATGCTCCAGCTTGTCCTTTGCCTGATCAAACCAATCGCGCCATCCGGTGATCTGCGCGCCGCCGATGACCATCTCCACAGTCTCTCCGACCTTGAGCGCCTTTAAGGGTTCCTTGCCGGTGGACCGGGTGGGCGGTCCCGAATAATCATGCCGGCGCACTAACAAGGTCCATTCGACTTCGCCGGCTGGCATCTCCTTGAAACTCGCGTTCTTGATGGTGACCTTCAGGCCCTGAGTGCGGTCGATCCTTTGAGAAGTGTAATAGCCCGCGCGGGAGTCGGCGCGATCCAGCGTCTTCTTGGTCACGGTGACCATGAGACCATTCTTCTCTTCCGCCCGTGCGCTGCCCAACCCCGCGCAGAAGCCGAACACCGAGCAAAGCAGGAGCCTTTTCATCACGCCGCGATTGCGTCACGAGCGGACCTCATGCGTCAACTTCGATCTTCCGCTCTCGCGTCACGCAGAGCCACCCGTGCAGCCACCATCGTGCCCGCCATTGCGCGGCGCAGGCGCGTTGGAAATAAGTGCGCGCCAGGGCGGGTTGCGCGCGCCAGCACAAGCGGGCGGCTGCAGCCCAGGCTTCCGCGGCGAGACGCCGGCGCACGGCCAGGGGCACTGCATCCCAGTCGAGATGCGCCTGGAAGACCCGGGCCGCGGCTTCCGCCATCGCGGCACTCTGCGCGGACATGGCCGTGCCGTGCTTGCGGTAACGGCAGGTCTCCCGACTGGTGTAAACGAAGCGGCCGCCGGCGCGCGCGCACCGCATCCACATTTCACGATCCTCCACATGTTGGAACTCGGGATTAAAGCCGCCAACCCGCTGCCAGAGCGGCTTCGCGAGCAGGACGGACGAGGGCTGGATCACGTAGCGATTGACGAAGAGCGACTCCGGAAACTCGGCAACTACTTGCGCATCGGGCGCGCGGAGTTCGAGGTCCGCGCCGGTGTCGCTGTCGAAGAGCCGGGAGGCGCCATGCACAAGATCGGCGTCGTCGCACGCGTGGGCGATGCAGGCGGCGAGATGATCGGGCGTCCATAGGTCATCGGCATCGAGCAGTGCGATCCACGGCGCGCTAGCGGCGGCGATGGCGGTGTTGCGCGTGACGGTGAGGCCGCGGTTGACTTCGTGGCGAAGGTAGCGCACCGGCTGCGAAACCTTGGCAGTAAAGGCTTCCACGATCGCCTCGGTGCCATCGTGCGAGCCATCTTCAACAAGGAGGAGTTCCCAATCCGCAAAGCTCTGCGCCTTCACCGACTCGAGCGTCTCCGGCAGGAAACGCGCGGCGTGGTAGGCGGGGATGCAAATGCTGACGAGTGGCATCGGGAAGAAAAACCTGAAACTTGAAACCTGAAACCTGAGTGAGGAATTTGGCGCTCCGCGCGCAGTTTCCGAATCAGGTTTCAGGTTTCAGGTTTTTGGCGAGCCGCTCCGCGAGGCGGCCGAGCGCAGCGGAGTGGTCGAGCGGATCGAGATGCACGTCGAGCAGGCAGTAGCTCGCGGGGTGCGCGGCGGCGGCATCGAGCGCGGCGTCGAGCTGCGCCTCGGTCTCGACCAGAAATCCCCGGCCGACGCCGAGCAGCTCCGGGAGCCGGTGGTAGCGCCAGGCGAGCACATCGTTAAAGGGGCCATCGTGAATCTGCCGCTCGGTGCCGTAGCCGGCGTTGTTGAGCACCACGACCACGGGGTTGAACCCGCGACGCGCGATGGACGAGAGCTCCATGCCCGTCATTTGAAATGCGCCGTCGCCCACGAGCACCAGCGGGCGCGAGTCCGGCCGCGCCGTCTGCACGCCGAGCGCGGCGGGCACCGCAAAGCCCATCGAGGCGTAATACGCCGGCCCGAGGAATTCCGTGCGATGGCGGATGAAGAGGTCGCTCGCGCCGAAGAGCGCTTCGCCCACGTCGGCGATCACGATCGTGTCCTCGGCCAGAAATGCGTTCAGCCGTTCAAAGAGCCGCGCGATGGTCACCTTTGCGCCCACTTTTCCGGCCGCACACTCACGGGGCCGCCGCGGCGCGGGGATGGCGCCCGGCTCGTGCCGCCGCAAATCCGCCGCGAGCAAGTCGCGCACGAAATCCTTGAAGCGCACCCCTTCGAAAAGGTGATGGCGGATGGCCAGCCTCTCGCTGGTGGCGTAGATGCTTTTGCCCTGGTCGAGCTGCGCGGTGTAGATGCCGAGATTGATGTCCGTCATGAAGACGCCGAGCAGGATCACGCAGTCGCTCGACTCCACGTAGGCGCGCACTTCCTCGCGCCCCATCGCGCCTTCGTAGATGCCGAGGTAAAGCGGGTGCTGCTCGCTGAGCACCGACTTGCCGAGGATGGTCGCGGCAAAGGGAATGTTCGCGCGCTCGATGAGCCGCAGCACTTCATCCTGCATGGCAAAGCGGTGCACCTCCACGTCGGCGAGGATCACAGGGTGCCGCGCGTCATTGATCATCGCCACGGATTAGGCGACCGCTTCCCCGAGGGCGAACGGCTCGCTCGTCTCGTGAATCTCCCGCGTGCGATGGTGCGGCAAGCCCGGCGCGGCGACGAGGTCGCGCGGCAACTCGAGATATACGGGCCGCTTGTAACGCATGGCAGCGTGCAGCACGCGGTCGATCTCAGCGAGCGCGGTGTCGGGATCGTCGAGCACCGCGGAGGCGACGGTGATTTCCGCAAACACGCGCCGCTGCGTGTCGAAGTCGCGCACCTTGTGAAGCAGCATCGGATTCTTCTCGCGCTCGCGCATCCCCGGCGCGCCGCTGATGACGACGACCGGCGATTTCTCCGCGAAAGCGCCGGCGATCGGATTGACGATCTTCAAGCCGCCCACGCAATAAGTGATGCACACCACGCCGAGCCCGCGCACGCGCGCATAAGCATCCGCCGCGAATCCCGCGCCCTGCTCGTCGCAAGTCGTCACGATCTGCAGCTCGCTCGAGAGAAGTTGATCGTAAAAGCCGAGCACGTAATCGCCCGGGATGCCAAAGACGTGGCCGACGCCGAGGGAGGCGAGGCGCTGGATGAGATAGTCGCCGATAGTCATGACGGCAGGGTGAAGGATGAATGACGAATGGCGAATGGCGAAAATCTTCAACGCTCACGCCGATCCATGCGATTCGTCATTCGTCACTCGTCATCGCGTCCGCAACTTTCCCACGCGCGCCCGCTTGAACGCCTCCCATTCCCGCTTGTCGAATTGCGCCTCTCCAAAAAAAGTGGTTGAAAAAATCCCCGCTCATTCAGTAACGAAATACCCATGATCAAAGTGCGAAACCTCAAGAAAGCTTTCGGTCCGAAGATCGCCGTCAACGGTGTTTCCTTCACCGTCGAGAAGGGCGAAGTGCTCGGATTTCTCGGCCCGAACGGCGCCGGCAAATCCACCACTATGCGCATGATCACCGGCTTCATTCCGCCCTCGGATGGCGAGGTCTCGATCGGCGGATTCGACATGCTGGAAAACCCTCTTCCCGCCAAGCGTCTCATTGGTTACTTACCCGAGAATGCACCTGCTTACACCGACATGACGGTGTTCGGCTTCCTAAGTTTCACCGCCGAGTTGCGAGGGTTCTCGGGCGATAATATCAAGTCGGCGGTGGGTCGCGTGGTCGAGACCTGCTTCCTCGAGCCGGTGCTGCACCAGAGCGTCGAGACCCTCTCAAAAGGTTACCGGCATCGCACCTGTTTCGCGCAATCCATCATTCACGATCCCGAGGTGCTCATCCTCGACGAACCGACCGACGGCCTCGACCCCAATCAAAAGCACGAGGTCCGCACCCTCATCCGGCGGATGGGTGAAAACAAAGCCATCATCTTCTCCACCCACATCCTCGAGGAAGTCGAGGCCGTGTGCTCGCGCGCCATCATCATCGACCGCGGCCGCATCGTCGCCAACGGCACGCCGCGGGAACTGAAAGCGAAATCCGACCTCTCCGGCGCAGTGACTTTGCGACTGCTCGACGGCAGCGCGGCAAGTGTGAAGAGCAAGATCGACCAGGTCTCCGCCGTCGAGAAATGCGTGGTTCTCAGCGATTCGCCGCTCACCGTGCGCGCCTTTCCCCGCCGAAATGGCACCGGGGAAGAACTCGCCCGCGCTCTCGGCGAAGTAGCCATCCGCGAACGCTGGCAGATCCAAGAGCTGCACACCGAGGAAGGCCGCCTCGACGAAGTCTTCCGCCACATTACCCTGCCCGATAATACGACTAACGAAGAGGAGGCCAAATGAGAAACATCCTCGTGATCGCCAAGCGCGAGATTAAGGGTTACTTCGCCTCGCCCGTTGCCTTTGTCTTCATTGTCATCTTTCTGTTACTCGCCGGGTTTTTCACCTTCATGGTCGGCGGCTTTTTCGAGCGCGGCGAGGCCAATCTCGAATCCTTCTTTGCGTGGCATCCGTGGCTCTATCTCTTCCTCGTCCCCGCCGTCGGCATGCGTATGTGGTCGGAAGAACGGCGGCAAGGCACCATCGAGCTGTTACTCACCATGCCGGTCACTCCGTGGCAGGCCATCGTCGGAAAATACCTGGCCTCTTGGGCCGTGCTCGCGCTTGCTTTGTTACTTACTTTTCCGGTGGTCGTCACGGTCAACTATCTGGGCAGCCCGGACAATGGCATTATCCTGGCGGGTTACATAGGCAGCCTGTTACTCGCCGGCGCTTACCTGGCCATTAGCGCCATGACTTCGGCCATCACGCGCAATCAAGTCGTCAGCTTCATCATCGCCGTGGTCATCTCACTATTCCTCATCCTCGCCGGCTGGCCGCCGGTCACTAACTTACTCGTGCAATGGGCGCGCCCCTGGCTTGTCGATGGCGTCGCCGCCTTCAGTGTGATGACGCACTTCGAGAGCATTCAGAAAGGCGTGATCGACTCGCGCGATGTGCTCTTCTTCCTCTCCGTCATCGCCTTCTCGCTCTTCACCACCAGCGTCATCATCCGCGCCCACCGCGCCGGGTAAGTCAGTAACTCACTTTTTAAAGATGAAGACCAAAGGACTCTCTACGTTTCTCTACTCTACCGTCGGCGTCATCGCGATGCTCGTCATCCTTGTCGCCGTCAATGTGATCGCCGCCCGCGGCAAGCAGCGCATCGACCTTACCGCCGAGCACGCTTATACCTTGTCCCCCGGCACGCGCAAAGTGCTCGCCAAGATGGATACGTCGGTGCAAATCCGTTTTTACTGCACGCAGGGAGAGAACTTGATGCCCGTATTTCTTAAGACTTACGCGCAGCGCGTGGAGGACTTACTCGGCGAATATCGCCAGGCATCCAAGGGACGCATCGAGATACAAAAGCTTGATCCCCAGCCCGACTCGGATGCGGAGGACTCCGCCAAGCTCGACGGCATCGAAGGCCAGACCATCGACCTAGCCGGCGGCAGCCGCATTTACCTGGGCCTAAGTGTGAGCATGCTCGACCAAAAGGAAGCCATCCCATTCCTCGCGCCCAACCGCGAGCGGCTGCTCGAATACGACATTACCCGCGCCATCTCGCGAGTAGTTACTCCGGATAAGCCGGTGATCGGAATCATGAGCCCGCTCCCAGTCGCCGGGCAGCAGAGCAATCCCATGATGATGCGCATGGGCCAGCAAGGCCAGCCGCCGTGGGTATTCATGAACGAGCTGCAACGCGACTTCAAAGTGCAGCCCGTCGAGATGACCGCCGATAAGATCCCCGATGATGTGAAGGTGCTGGTAGTGATCCATCCACGAGGCATCACCGATGCGGCACAATACGCGATCGACCAATTCGTGCTCCGCGGCGGGAAGCTTATCGCCTTCCTAGATCCATCGTGCGTCCTGGATAGTCAGGGCGGGAGGATGGGCCCCACGCCTGGCTCAAACCTGGATAAGTTACTTAAGGCTTGGGGAATTACGTTCGACGCAGGCAAGGCGGTGGCAGACATGGATTACGTCGGACGCACCCGGCAAGGCCGCGCCCCAGCGGTGCTGGCTCTCAACGAGAAGGCCGTGAACAAGGACGATGTGCTGACTGCCGATGCCGATAACCTTCTGATGGTCTTCGCCGGCGCATTTTTCGGCACGCCCGTCGAGGGATTGAAAGAGACCGTCCTTATCAAGTCCTCGAAGAACTCGCAGTTAGTCGAACCCATGATGGCTCAGATGGGTGGCGAGCAGATCATTAAGGACTTCAGCCCGTCCGGCACCGAATACGCGCTGGCTATTCGTCTTGCCGGTAAGTTCAAGACCGCCTTCCCCGAGGGCAAACCGAAGGCACCCGAAACCAAGCCGGAAGAGAAGTTACCCGACGAGAAGAAGGCCGACCAACCCGCGGACCAAAGCCTCAAAGAATCCACACAGGATAACGTAGTCATCCTGGTTGGCGACGCCGATATGATCCAGGACCAGATCGCCGTCCGGGAGATGGGCAACCCATTTGGCGGCGAGCGGATGGTGATGCCGGCTAACAGCAACCTTGCTTTCGCGCAGGGCGCAGTCGAGCAACTCTCCGGAGATAGTAACTTGATCTCCGTCCGCAGCCGGGCTTCGCGCGAGCGACCCTTTAACGTCGTAAAGAAGATGCAGGCCGATGCGGAGGCTCACTACCGCACCAAGATCAAAGACATGGAAACGAGTCTCGCCAACGCGCAACGCAATCTCAATGAGTTACAATCGAGCAAGCCAAAGGAAGCCGGCCAGCGCTTCATCCTATCTCCCGAGCAACAGACGGAGATCGCCAACTTCCGAAAAAAGGAAGCCGACGTGAAAGTGCAACTCAAACAAGAGCGCAAGAAGCTGCGTACCGATATCGACTCACTGGAAACCCGCCTCAAGTGGCTCAACATCGCCGGCATGCCCGCGCTGGTCGCCGTCGCCGGCGTGGGCCTGGCGATGGTGCGCCGGAGTAAGAGAGCCGCCCGTTAAGTTATGAAAGGCAAACAACTCGCCATCCTTCTTCTGTTACTGGTTCTCCTTGGAAGCGCCGGTTACAAACTGCAGCGGAATAACTCGTCTTCGTGGACCGAATCTCCCGCCAGCAGCGGCAAGAAGATCATCGACTTTCCCATCAATGACGTTACCCGCATCGTCCTCAAGAAGTCGGACGGAGAACTCAACCTTGTGAAGAAGGAAGATACCTGGGTAGTCCAGGAGCGCGCCGATTATCCGGCCAACTTCCCGCAGGTAAGTGAGCTGCTTCGCAAGCTGTGGGATCTCAAATCCGTGCAGCGCGTGGAAGCCGGACCTTCGCAGCTCGGCCGGTTCGATCTCCTCGATCCAGGCAAAGGAGATAACTCCGGCACTCTCGTCGAGTTAAAGGACAAAGACGGCAAGACGCTCGCGGCGCTTTTGATCGGAAAGAAATTCATGGGCAAGAGCGAGGGCATGCCGCCGGGGATGGATGGCTTCCCGGCCGGTCGTTACGTGATGCCGCCGGGCGGCAAGATCTCCCTGGTCTCCGAATCGCTCGAAGGCGCGGAAACCAACCCCGAGCGCTGGCTGCTGCGGGATTTTGTCCGCATCGACAATCCGCGGTCCATCGCCCTCGCCGGCTCTACCGATGCTTTGCGCTGGAAGGTGGGGCGCGCCGACGCTGCGGCAGAATGGAAGCTCATCGGCACCCAGCCGGAAGAGACTCTCGACCCATCGAAAGTAACCAGTCTCGCATCTCAACTCGCGAGTCTTACCTTTACCGACGTGCTGGCGCCCGATGCCGGTCCCGAAGAGACGGGCCTCGACAAGCCGACGGTGCTCACTATCGAGACCTTCGATGGTTTTAGTTACATGCTCAAGATCGGTAAGTTATCCGGCGAGAGTTATCCCGTTCTTATTACTCTCGCCGCCAATTTCCCGAAAGAGAGAGCACCCGGAAAGGACGAGAAGGAGGAAGATAAAACGAAGCTCGACCAGGAATTTCAAACCAAACTCAAGACGCTCGAAGATAAGCTGGCCGCGGAAAAGAAGATCGAAGGCCAGCCTTACTTGATCGCCAAATCCACCATCGACGCATTACTCAAAGAGCGAACCACGCTGCTCGCGGAAAAGAAACCCGAGCCGGCAGCCGCGGCTGCTCCTTCGTCGAAACCCATCGAGGCCGTGACGCCGCCCGTCGCCGTGCCACCCCTGCCGTCGCCTGTCCCCGAGCCTCCGGCGAAAGCTCCCGAATCGAATCCAGTGCCACCCAGTCCCCAAGTGCCGCCCTCGAAGTGAACTTGCCGGGCGGCCACGCCGCTGCCATGGTCGGCCCATGAGCAGCGTGACCGGCGCACCGACTTACAAGTTTTCCGTCGAGGAATATCACAAGCTCGGCGAGGTCGGCATCTTTCACGAAGACGACCGCATCGAGCTGCTCAATGGAGAACTTGTTATCATGGCGGTCATCGGAGTCCGACACATGAAAGCCGTCCGTCGATTCATCAATGTGCTGGCTCGCAAGTACGGCCAACGCTGCCTGATCGATGCGCAGAATCCCGTGATGATCGACGGTCACTCCGAACCGCAGCCCGACTTCCTGTTACTCCGCGCGGAAGCCGATGTGCGTGACTCGGCGCCGATCCCCGAGGATGTACTGCTCCTGGCCGAAGTCGCCGACACTTCGCTCGCGTACGATCAAACCGACAAGCGCGCGGCCTACGCCCGCAATGGCATCGTGGAATATTGGATTCTCGATCTCACGCGCGATGTCCTCCATGTCTTCTGCGATTCCGACGGGCGCGAGTATCGCACCAAGCTCACCGTGAGCGCCGCGGAATCCATCGCGCCTCTCGCGTTTCCAGACACGCCGGTGGCGCTGGCGGAACTGTTGCCGGCTTAGCCGGAACGATTCGGTCAACGAACGACACGAAAGGCCCGGAGCTTGAGGTCCACGGAAGACACGGAAAGGCACGGAAAGAAGAGGCGATGATTTGCTCGTCTCATCCTTCCGTGCCTTCCGTGTTTTCCGTGAACTCTCCTTCTGAATCGTTACGATTCAGAGTTGCAGCGAGGCGATGCGCCAGCAGAGGAAGGCGATGCCGGCGAAGAGTCCGAGCGCGAGCACAACGACGGCGCGGCGCTTGAAGACGAGGCCGTAGAGCCAGAAAAGTTTCACGTCGAACATGGGACCGAAGAGCAGAAAGGCCAGTTTTGCCGCGAAGGGAAAAGTCGCGAAGCTCGCGGCGATGAATGCATCGGTGGTGCTGCACAGCGCGAGCGCCGCGGCCAGCAGCATGAGCGTGACGATGGCCACGGGCGGATTGGTGGCAAAGGGCAGGATGAGTTGCTGATTGACGGCGGTATTAAAGACGCTGGCGATGGCCGCGCCGAGGATGAGGAAGAACGCCACGTCGAGAAAATCCGCGGTCGCCGACTGCACGGCGAGCAGCAGTCGCCGCGCAAAACTCGACGAGGCGACGAGCGCGGAAAAATCCTGTGTGAGCGGCGCGGCGCTGACGCTGAGTCCCGCGCGCCGGCGGGCCGGAGTTTCGCCGAGGGCCGCCGGTTGCAGGATCGCGCCGCGCGGCAGCCGGCGAACGATGAAGCCGACGAGCACGGCGATGGCAAAGCCGAGCCCGAGCCGCAGCGAAGTCATTACCCACGGACTCTGTCCCTTGAAAGCGGCGAAGGTGCTGAAGGCGACGATGGGGCTCACGATGGGAGCGCCGAGCATGTAAGTAACCGCGCACGAGAGCGGCAACCCCTTGCGCAGAAAGCGCCGAATGACGATGACGCTGCCGCATTCACACATCGGAAAAATAATTCCGAGCAAGCCGCTGCACACGATCGCTGCGCCTTCGTTTTTCGGCATCATCTTCGCCACGCGCTCCGAGGAGACAAACACATCCACGAATCCCGAGATGATCGACCCGAGCAGCAAAAAAGGCAGACCTTCAAAGAGAACGCTGAGAAAGGAGAAGGCGAAGTCTTGAAGGTGAAAGGAAAACATCGGGGAGAGTTGAGTGTTGAGAGTTGAGTGTTGAGTGGAAGGAAAAGACATTCGTGCGGAGCGCGACTGAAAAGAGGCAAGGCGGCGGCCACTCAACACTCAACTCTCAACACTCAACTCTCCCTCCATGGACATCTACAACGATCCCGCCTACGCGATGGCCGCGGAGCAATTCCACCTCGTCGCCGATTACCTGCAGATCGAGGACAACCTGCGCCAGCGCATGCTTCATCCGAAACGCGCGCTGGCCGTGACGCTGCCGGTGCGGCTCGACGATGGGCGCATCGAGACCTTCCACGGCTATCGCGTGCAGCATCATCTCACGCTCGGGCCCACCAAAGGCGGCACGCGCTTTCATCCCTCCGTCACTCTCGGCGAAGTGGCCGCGCTCGCGATGTGGATGAGTTGGAAATGCGCGCTCACCGGCCTGCCTTACGGCGGAGCCAAAGGCGGCGTGTCGGTCGATCCGCGATCGCTCTCGTTGCGCGAACTCGAGGCGCTTTCGCGGCGCTACATGCAGGAGATGATCGCCTTTGTCGGTCCGCGCACCGACATCATGGGGCCGGACATGGGCACCAACGAGCAAGTCATGGCGTGGTTCATGGACACGTATTCGGTCTATGCGGGCTACAGCGTGCCGGAGATTGTGACGGGCAAACCCGTGGCCGTGGGCGGCACCGCCGGCCGGCGCGAGGCCACGGGGCGCGGCGTCATCTACCTCATCGAGCGCGCTTGCAATGTGCTGAAGATGCAGCCGGACAAATGCACGGCGGTCATCCAGGGCTTTGGAAATGTGGGCGCGGTCACGGCGCTCGGGCTTGCATTCAAGAGCGGGATGAAGGTCATCGGGATCAGCGATCAGACCGGTGCATTCCATCGTGCGGAGGGAATCGACGTGCGCGCCGCGGCGCAATGGGCGGAGGCGCACGGCAGCCTCAACGGCTTCACCGAGGCCGATGCGATCGCCCCCGACGACTTGCTCACGCTCGAATGCGATGTGCTCGTGCCCGCCGCGGTCGAGGCAGTCATTACCGAACACAACGCCGGCCGGCTCCGCTGCCGCATTCTGGCCGAGGCCGCCAATGGTCCGACCACGCCCGGCGCGGATCGCATCCTCTTTGAGCGCTGGCAGGAAATTTTTGTGATCCCCGACATCCTCTGCAACTCCGGAGGCGTGATCGTCTCCTACTTCGAATGGGTGCAGGGCCTGCAGAGCGTTTTCTGGAACGAAAGCGAAGTCATGGACCGGCTCTTCCGCATTCTCGAGCAAGCCTTCACGGCAATCATCAAGCGCTCGCGCGAAGCGAAGCTACCGCACCGTATGTCGGCCATGGCCATCGGCGTCGAGCGCGTGCTTGCGGCCAAAAGGAGCCGCGGACTTTTCCCGTGACGCAACGCGCGCGCTACGGCGGCGGCGCCGTCGCGGTTGACCCCTCGGGCATCCAGCGCCGCTGGCCTTCCTCGCCCGATGAATCCGCAAACTCCGCGTACTTCGCCGTGTCCACATGCGTGTCGGCGTAGAGCACATTGATCAAGGTACGGCCCGCGTGCGTTCCAAACTTGCCCGCGCCGCTCGCCATCGGGAGCTCCACACTTTGGTCGGAAGTTCCCGCAAACTTGAGCACTTTCTCGTGAGCCATCAACGGCGCCATCAGGATGAGCTGCGAGGGGAATGCATAGCGTGACGCGTTTCCGTTGAAATTTGCGGTAATGAAAAGGTTCTCATTAAGGCCGTAGCTCACCGGCACATCCGGCGGCTTGTCCCGATCCGGCCGCGGGTCAAAGGGCGAACGAAACACTTTCCAGTTCGCGACGTATTTATCGTGGAGCGTTACCGGCCAAGCCCCACCCGTCCCGCCGCTGCCGGTCTTCGGAAACATCTGGTCTTCGTTGTCATTGAGGTAAGCCTGCACGCCGATGCCGAGTTGCCGCAGATTGGCTTTGCAGCTCGTAGCCTTGCCCTTTTCCAGCGCCTTGCCAAAGACCGGCACCGCGATGCTGGCGAGAATGGCGATGATCGAGATGACAACGAGAAGCTCAATGAGGGTGAACGCGGATTTTTTCATGTGACGGGGAAACGTGCGTCGGGAAAGTATCCGGCGCACTTGGAAAATCACGGATTGTTTTTCCGGCCAGACCGCCTTCCTACCGCGTTGGGCTTTTTGATTGAAAAGTGAAGATTTTTTCGGCTGCCCCTTGCCTCGCTGCCGCCGAGCTTCTACAACCCCACGCTCCATGGTCCACAACGTCTCGCTCTTCAAACTCAAGCCCGAGGTCACGCCTGAAAAAATCGAGGAGATGATGATGACCACGCGCATGACGCTGCTGAAGATCCCGGAAATCCTGAGCGTGCGGTGCGGCAAAAATATTGATCCGCGCAGCGAGTGGCCGTTTTTTATCGCGCTGGATTTTGAGTCGATGGAAAAGCTCGCGATGACTGAGGACGACGCGATCTACATGAAGTTTTCCACCGAGACGATCCGGGAAAACACATGGGGCCGTCTCACGCTGAACTACGAGATGGATCCCGGCAAAAGCGTGAAGTACTCCTGAAGCCGCGTTGCGAGGAAAGCGATCTCCTCGTCGCCGATCGCGAAGGGCGGGGTGAAGCTGAGCACATTGGCGGTGGGTGAATCGGCGAGAAGCAGGAGGCCGTCGCGCAAGGCGTGTTTGACGATCTCGATCGCGAGTGAAGTCTCCACGCCGAGCATCAAGCCGAGCCCCCGCACCGGGCCGATGTGCAACGACTCGAGTGCCGCGCGCAGTTTGGTCCCGCGCTCGCGCACGAGACTGGCGACGGCGGGGTCTGCGTGATGCCGCAGTGAGGCGAGCGCCATCGCGCAGCCGAGCGGATTGCCGAGGAAGGTGCTCGTGTGCAGCGCCTCGCCGGTGGAGCGCGGCCATGCATCCATCACGCCCGCACAGCCGATGCACGCCGAGAGCGGGAAGCCGCCGGTGAGCGCCTTGCCCACGCACACGATGTCCGGAACGACGCCGACGTGGTCGCAGGCGAAGAGTTCCCCCGTGCGATTGAAGCCGGTGAAAATCTCGTCGGCGATGAGCAGGATTTTGTGCGCGTCGCACAGCGCCCGGAGCAGCGGCAGGAAATCGCGCGGCGGCACCACGCACCCGCCGCGGCCTTGCACGGGCTCGACGAGGATGGCACCGATCTCGCGCCGCGCGATGGTCTCCTCGATTTGGTCGCGGATTTTTTCAACGCTGGATATTGAGTCTGGATAAGGAAGGAACTCCGCGAACTCCCGCAATTGCGCGCGGAACGGCGCGCTGAAAAAAGGGATGCCCGTGGTGGCGAGCGCGCCCATGCCCAGGCCGTGGTAGCCGCCGGTGAAGGCAATCACGCCCGGCTTGCCAGTGTGCAGCAGCGAAGTCTTGAGCGCGGCCTCGATGGATTCGAAGCCCGAGTTGCCGAGGATGACCTTGCCATCGCCGCATTTCCATCGCTCGAAAGTGAGCGCGCTCAACCGCGCACAAAGCGCCGCCTTCACCGCCGCGGGATGCACATCGCCCATCGCGTGGAGCAGTTCGAAGGACTGCGCCACCAGCGCCTCGCGCACATCCGCGTGCGTGTGCCCGAGCCCGGCCACGCCGAACGCGGAGGTGAGGTCCAGAAAGCGATTGCCATCCGCGTCCCACACATTCACGCCCTCGGCGCGCCGCCAGAAGATCGGCCAGTCCTCCGCGAGAAAAGTCACGCCGCGGCACTCATGACGCCGCAGCTCTTCGGCGAGCGCCAACGAGCGCGGACCGGGGATGCGGGTGATGAGTTCGGGCAACATCTAGCCGCGCAGCACTCGAGAATAAATCTCCTCGTAACCGACGACAGCTTTGGCCCACGAGAAATCCGCCGCCATCGCGCGCCGCACGATTCCCTTCCACAGCGGCGCATCCGCGAAGTCGCGCTGTGCTCGCACGATCGTGTCCCACAAGGCTTCCGGTGTGTCTTGGAAAAAAAGGAAACTCGTCCCGGCGCCGGTCGCCGGATCGTAATCCTGGAGGATCTGATCCAGTCCGGGACGTGCGCGCGCGATCGGCAGCGTGCCGTATTTCAGCGAGTGCATTGCCGGGATTCCGCGCGGCTCGAACGAAATATCCGCGCCGGCTTCGAGGAGATGCGAGAGCCGTTCGTCCGCCGACTCGCGAAATGCAAACCGCTCCGGATACCGCCGGCTCGCGATCATGAACTCGCGCCGAGCTTCTCCGACGATCGCCATCCGCACATCGTGTGAGAGCAACCGATCGAGCAGCGGCAGCAGCAAGTCCGAGCCGCTGCGCGCCGCAAAGACCGGCCCGATCGGCGACGCCACGAGCCCGAGTTCCCCGAGCAACGCGCCACGGCAACGCATTTTCCCCGCGAGCTGCGACGGCTTGTAAGTCTTGGGCAGAAACGGATCCGCGGCCGGATTCCACCGCGCGTAATCGGCGCCCGTGAGCACGCCGCGCAGCTTGTGCGCGTGCTCGCGCAGCACGGCATCGAGCCCGTGGCCGAACTCCGGCGTTTGCATTTCGCGCGCGCAGCTTTCGCCCACCGCCGTGAGCGCATCGGCGTGGAGGATGCCGCCCTTGAGCAGATTCATGCTGCCGTGAAACTCGACTCCCCGGGCCGAAAAATATTCTCCCGGCAGATTCGTGAGCGCGAAATCCACGCCCCAAAAACTCCCCTGCCGCGCGACATCGTGAATGGTGAGCACCGTGCGAAACGGCAGGCGCGCGTGCTTCACCAGCACCGGCACGAGCGCCGTCTGCCAGTCATGCACGTGCACAATGTCCGGCGGTGGCAGAATGCGCCGCGCGAGTTCCACGAGGGCGCGTGAAAAAAAGATGAAGCGCTCGGCATCGTCCGCGCCGTCCTGCCGCTCTTCGCGGTCGAAGAACTCATCGCAGCGGATCAGAAAAATCTGCGTCCCATTTGGAGCGCGGCCTTCCAGGATTTCCGTGACGAGCCGCTTCGCGCCGACTTGCACAGGGATGCGCACGCCCGTGCTTTTTGCGCCGAGCCGCGGGTCGTCGCGCAGGCCGCGGTGGCACGGCATTGCCACGCTCACCTCATGCCCGCGGGCCGCGAGCGCCGGCGGCAAACTCTCGAGCACATCGCCGAGTCCGCCGGCGCTGGAAAAGGGAGCCACTTCACTGGCTGTGAGGAGAATCTTCATGCGGAAACCTGAAACGTGATCGGGAAACCTGAAACCTGAAACCTGAAACCTGAGCTTAAGAAACTCCAGCGGAACGGAGCGCCGCGCAGGTTTTCCTTTCGCGCTTGTCATGCCGGGGCCGGCCATTAAATTCCCGCGACCGTGTTCCAAGGCCCATCCTTTCTCGAATGACGCTCGGCAACTTACTTTCGGTCGCACAAATTCTGCCCGAGATGAAAGCCGTGGAGCGCTGGTCGGCCATCGTGGAGCTGGTCGATCTCCTCGTCGCGCAAGCGCAGATCAAGCCCGACGATCGCGACACCGTGCTCGCCGCGCTGCGCCAGCGCGAGGAGACCATGAGCACCGGCATCGGCTTTGGCATCGCCATCCCGCACGCTTCCTCGGATCGGGTGGATAAAGTGGTCGCCGCCTTCGGCCGCTCGAGCACGGGCATCGAGTTCGATTCGCTGGATAATGCGCCGGTGAAATTCATCGTCCTCTTCGTCGTGCCGAAGGATCAATTTCAAACGCACCTGCGCACGCTGGCCGCCATCGCAAAGTTTCTCAACGACCGCTCCGTGCGCGACCGCCTCGGCTCCGCGGTCTCGGCCGCCGAGATCCTCGCGATCTTCGAAAACAGCGCCGCGAAAGCGTAGCGGGATGCTACGCAAAAGGGCCGCGAGAAGTTGCGCCGCGACCTTGCGGAACGCGGCGGATCCTCAACCCTCAACTTCCCCGCCGTGCTTCGTTACAACATCCGCAACGTCTTCGTCCGCTGGCGCGCGACGCTGGCCACGGTGCTCGGCATCGCGCTGGTGGTCGCCGTCTATGTGATGGTGCAGTCGCTCGCGGTCGGGCTCGTGAAGACGAGCGGCAACACGGGCGATCCGCGCAATCTCATGATCGTGCGGCGCGGCTCGGCCTCGGAATCGGGGAGCCAGATCACGCGCGAACAATTTCGCGTCATCCAGTACTCGCCGGAACTCGCGCGCGATGCCGCGGGGCAGCCGCTCGTCTCGGCCGACACGCTCGTTATTCTCAATCTCCCGCGCGGCGCCGACGTCGATGGCGAGGCGAACGTGACACTGCGCGGCGTCTCGCCCGACGGCATCGCGCTGCGCGCCCAAGTGCGGCTAGTGGCGGGGCGCTGGTTTGAAGCGGGCCGGCGCGAGATGGTGGTGAGCCGCCGGCTCGCGGGGCGCTTTGCAAAGATGGGCGTGGGCGACGTGGTGAAGATCGGGTTGCGCGAGCTCACTGTCGCGGGGCATTTCGACGGACAAGGCAGCGCCTTCGATTCCGAGGCATGGATGGGCGCGGATGAAGTGCGCTCGATGTTTGACCGGCCCGCGTATTCCAGCGTGCTTGCGCGGCCGGCCGATGAGGCAGCGGCGTCGACGCTCATCGTGCGGCTCGAAGCCGACAAGCGGCTCGGCGTGCGCGTGCTGCGCGAAGTCGATTACTACAAGGAGCAGACGAAGACCGCGGGCCCCATCCGCTTCCTCGGGAATTTCCTTGCGACGACCATGTCCATCGGCGCGATCTTCGCCGCCATGAATACGATGTACGCCAGCGTCGGCGCACGGACGCGCGAAGTCGGCACCTTGCGCGTGCTCGGCTTCCGGCGGCGCACGGTGCTGCTCGGTTTCCTGCTCGAAGGCGCGGTGCTGGCCGCGATCGGCGGCGTGCTCGGCGTGCTGCTCGCCCTGCCGCTCAATGGCGTGACCACGGGCTGGATCGGCTTTGAGACTTTCAGCGAGACGGTCTTTGAGTTTCGCATCACGCCGGGGCTCGCGCTGCAGGGCCTCGTCTTTGCCGTGGTGGTCGGCGTGCTCGGCAGCCTGCTCCCGGCGATGCGTGCCGCGCGCCTGCCGGTCATCGCCGCGCTCAAGTCGGTATGAGTCCCGTAATACACGGAAGACACGGAAATGGGCGCATCCTTTCCGTGTCCTTCCGTGTATTCCGTGGACATCCTTCCGATGAATTCCGCGAAGCTCGAATCCCTCCGCATTGAACCCGGCCAGCGCCGCCGCGCGCAAGGTTCGTATTGGGCGATCCTGTTCGGCGTGCTGCTCGTCACCGCGGCGGGCGCCTGGTTCGCATGGCCGCGAAAGGGCGACGACGTCCGCGTCTTTGCCGGAAAAAAATCCGTGGCGGCATCGGCTGCCGCCGCGCTACCAAATCCGAAATCTGAAATCCAAGATCTGAAATCCGACGTGGTCCTCACCGTGAGCGGCTACATCGTCAATCGCGAGCGCATCGAAGTGAGCCCGCGCTTCATGGGCCTCGTGAAATGGATCGGCGTGAAGAAAGGCGACAGCGTGAAGAAAGACGAC
>JBBRXP010000018.1:0-52001 GCA_038238555.1 Chthoniobacterales bacterium
AACTTCGCCGCACCGCCACCGCCTCGATCTCCTAGCGCAGCTTAGGCGGCAGGCAATTGGTGAGGGTCGTCCGCGCCGAAAATGGCTCGCGGAATCACTTCGCCGGCTCGACGTTGACCGTCTTGCGCGGGTCGTAAGGTGGGGCGTCGAAGGTCAGCAACAACGCACGGACGCCGGGCTTCGGCACGTCGTAGCAGTGCCGCACACCGCGCGGGATGACGATGAAATCGCCCTCGGCGCAGGTCATCGTAGTGGCGCCGCACGTCACGAGGACGGTGCCCTCGAGCACATAGAGGCGGTGATCGGCATCAGGATGAAAATGCAACGCGCCTCGGCCCGTGACTTCAAAATAATTCACGCGCGCCTCGGGCGTGGAGAGCAGCGGCCACAAATGTTTCCGGCCGCCGCGATCGTGCAGCACGTCATTGCGATGCAGCACCGTCGCCGCGCCCTCGCGGTCGCCCTCCGGCTTCGCTGCGTCTTCCGCGCACGCCACCGCGGCGGCGCTCAGCAGCAGCCAGAGCGCGCGCATTTACGCCGCGGGCATGAAGCCCATCACGATGTCAAACTTCGCCGCCATCTCGCCCGCGCGAGCGCCGTCGAGCGGCGCGAAATCCACTGTCACCGCCTCGCGCTGTTTTTCGTTCCTCATGCCGCGCCAGACGCCGTCCCTTTCGTTCGACGCCTCGCCTTTGATGTAGCACTGCGTTGTCCATTTCTCGCGCCCTCTCATCTTGATCGCGAAATGCACATGCGGGCAGCGTCCCGGATACGAGACTGGCTTGATCGTGCGAAATAAATACTCGCCCGTGCTCCCCGTGATGAAGCGGCCAAAGCCCTGGAAATTCGCGTCGCGCCGGGCCGCGTTGCCAGTGCGGCTGTGGAGATATGCGCCGCCGGCATCGCACTGCCAGATTTCCACCGTCGCGTTGCGAATCGGCGCGCCGCTCGCATCGAGGATGCGCCCGCTGAGATACGTCACCTCGCCCACCGCCGGCGTCAGCGAGTCGTTCACGACGATGAGATCGTTGTCGGTGTCGAGCGGCAGATGATCGGGATAAAACGGTCCCTCGGTCTGCCGCGGCGTGCGCAGCAGCTCCTCGGCAAACGCACCGGGCACCGCGAACAGCGCAAGGCCCCAGCTGCAGCGCGAGAGAAAACGGCGGCGATCAAACGGGAGGTGAATGGCGGGAGGCGTATTTTTCATGGGCGCAGTCTTCTTCAACCCGCGCGGGAGCGGAAGAGTTTCGTCACGACGCACGATATTGCGCAACGCGCAGGCATCGTCATCTGCGGCCGCACCCGCGATCCGAGCGCGCCGTGATGCGCACGCTGCCCGATCTTACCCCGGCCGCCTCGTGCGAGTGAATCTCGCCCAGCAAACCATCGAATAGCCCGCGACGAGCGGCGGCCCGATTCCTTTGACTCCCGTTATCCGACTCTTAGCCGCTCTCAAGTTTCAAGAACCGACCCAGTATGGCCGCACGGAGCGTTTCGCTGGGCTTTTGCTCAGCGACCATGAGGATCACAGCCGGACGCAGGTGATCAATTTGTTTGGCGCCTCCTCCAGGCGCGGGCGGCCTGTTCTCCAGGCTGCCGGGGGCGAGGGCGGCGGCAGCTTGGAGTGTTAGCCGCTCCTTTCGCCGCCACTAGCTAAACGCCGTGATCCCCGGCACTGCCACGGTCGGCTCGGGCAGCGTCATACCCCAGTCGAGATTCTCCGGCACGAGGCGCTCTTTGGAATTCATGGCCATCTCCCACGTGATCTCCTGCCCGGTGTAAGCGGCCATGCGACCCATGATCGCGACCAGGGTGCTCGAGACCATTCGGTCGCCGTCGTTGAGCGGTTTGCCGGCGCGGATCGAGGCGAAGAATTCGTTGTGCTCGATCTGATACATGTCCTGCGGGTCGCCCTTGTAGTGCCACTTGATGTTGCCCTTGAGATCCTTCATGAACCACTGCTTGAGCGAGCCGTTGATTTCGCACACACCTTCGCTGCCGTAGAAGGTGTCGGTATTGGCGCCCGCGGTGCGATTGATCCGGCGGCTGAAGTGGAAGCCGCGCGCGGCAGCGTCGTAATCATAGACGATCGCGAAGTGGTCGAAGATGTTGCCCCAGTCTTCGCCGGGCCGGCTCGCGCGTCCGCCGTGGCCCACGCACTTGATGGGTGGCCGGTCGCCCATGGCCCACGCCATTTTGTCGAGGCTGTGGCAGCCCTGCTCCACGATGCTATCACCGCCGAGCCACGTGTAGTAATACCAGCGGCGCATCTGCCACGCGAGGTCGCCCTTGGTGTTGTCGCGATTGAACTTCGAGTAGCGCTCACCGACGCCGTTCGAGTTGTAACAGTTGTAGTTGGCGAGGATCTGGCCGATGGCGCCGTCCTGGAGTCGCGCAAAGGTCTCGCGCATCGCCGGATGATAGCGCCAGCAAAACCCCGCGCAGACGCCGAGATTTTTTGCCTTGGCCGCAGCGACGGTCTCGATCACGGAGCGCAATCCGGGCGCATCGGTGGCCATCGGTTTTTCGAGGAAACAATGTTTGCCCGCCGCCACCGCGGCCTTGAAGTGCATCGGCCGAAAGCCGGGCGGCGTGGTCAAGAGCACCACATCGACTCCGCTGTCGATCACCTTCTGGTATGCATCGAGCCCGACGAACTGCCGCTCCTTGGGCACGTCCACCTTCCCGGGGTTCATCTTATCCAGACTCTCGAGAGCGACCGGGATCTTGTCGTCAAAAGCATCGCCCATCGCCCAGAGCACCACGTCGCTTTCTGCGTGCAGCGCTTGATTGGCCGCGCCCGTGCCGCGCCCGCCGCAGCCAATAAAGCCGATCTTCAACTTGCCGGACGGAGCCGCGCCGCGCAGGACGGCGGGAAATCCGATGCCCGTGGCGACGGCTGCCGCAGTGGAGTGTTTGAGGAATTCACGGCGCGAACCGGGTGTGTCGTTGGTATTCATTGGGATGTTCTTGGAGAGCGTTCAATAAGTGAGGCAGCGGAAATCCAAAATCCGAAAATCGAAATCCGAAACAAATTCGAAGGAATGGAAATCAGGAAATCATTTGCGCGCCGTCAACCGTTACTCGGATTTCAAACCTTGGCTGCGTTTGTTTCGGATTTCGGATTTCGGATTTTCCGGTCTCAGAGTTTCTTGATCTCGATATTCCGGAAAGCCACCGGATCCGTGTGTCCCGCAAATCCAAAGTGCCCGCTCGGCAGATCTTTTCCGGGATGCGGATGACTGGCCATGAACGTGTCGGGCGTGATCTTGCTCACGTCGGCATCGTTGATCGGAGTGCCGTTAAGTTCCACGTGAATGGCCGGCCCTTTCACCGTGACCTCGTAGAAATTCCACTCGCCCACGGGCCGAAGATAACCGCGCTGCGCCGCGACCATGCCGTACACCGAACCGCACGCCTGGCGCGGATCGATGGTCGCATATTTTGGATTCGGATCGTCGAGCACCTGCAGTTCACACATCCCGTCGTAAGCCGCGCCGCCCGTGCCCGGATAACGCAGCGCCAGCCCATTATTGCCGGCCGGCGGGAGCTTGAATTCCACGCGCGACACGAAGTCCGCAAACTCTTCCTTCGTGTAGATGACCCCGCCCTTGCCCTTCTGCCAGACCATGGCGCCATCTTCCACCGCCGCGCAATCCAGCGGCCCATCCCAACCTTCGAGATTCTTTCCGTTAAACACTTGTTTGAATCCGTTCGCGCCGTGGCCGCGCAGAATCTTGGTGGCCTCGTCGCCGGCGATTTCGCGCAGGAAGATATTGCGCCAGCGGATTTCGCCGCCGTGCGTTTGCAACTCGATCGGGCCGGTGCGCGGCACCGGGATTTTGCGTTCCTTGTCGTAGAAATTTTCGAGCACCGCGTGATCGACCACCAACTTGTCGTTGAGCCACACACTCACCCGCGCGCCGACCATCACAACGCGAAACTTATTCCACTCGCCAAACGGCTTGTCCGCGACCGCCAGCGGATCTTTGCCCGGCGCACCCGGCGAATTATTCCAGAGGCCGCCGGAACCTTTATCCGCGCCGATTGCAGCCTTCTTGGTTTCGGTGAAATCCCAAATCTGCACCTGCGGACAGCCGCGCAGATAGATGCCCGAATCGGCCAGCGGCACGGTTTTGTATTCGATGAGCAATTCAAAGTCGCCGTAGTCCTTTGCCGTCGTGGCGTAATCGCCTTTGCCGTCGTTGATGAGTTCGGCGTTTTCGACGCGCCAGTGGTCCTTCATCGTGGCCGTCCACTTTTCGATCTGCGCCTCGCGCGCCTCGTCGGGCATCGCCGCGAGCTTGCGCGGATCCAAGGTGCTGCCGCCGCGCCAGCCCGTGAGGTCTTTGCCATTGAAGAGAGCGGCAAATCCCGCCGGCGGATTCTCCGCGCGGGCAGGGGAGTGGAAAGCGAGAGCGAGCGCCGGGAGGATGAAGCGGAGAGAGCGGATTTTCATGGGGTGGGTATGGCGAGGGGAGGAAAGCAATAGTGGAGGCGAAGATTACAGACAAGCGGCCAGTGCGAATCTTAGAAGAAGATCGAAACCTGAAACCTGAGTTTTAGAAAACCGCGCCGAGCGGATTCTTCACTCAGCTTTCAGGTTTCAGGTTTCAGGTTTCTCTGCCATTATCCCGCGGGCCTGTAGCTCAACGGTTAGAGCAGGGGACTCATAATCCCTTGGTTCCGGGTTCGAATCCCGGCGGGCCCACGCGATTCCTTACCCACCGTCTCACCATGAAACTCGTCCCTTCCCGCATCTTGCTGCTTACGATTCTTTCCGCCGCGCTTTCGCTTCACTCGATGGCTGCGGCCGCGCCAAAGCCAAACATCGTCTTCATTCTCGCCGACGATTTGGGTTACTCGGATATCGGATGTTATGGCAGCGAGATACTTACTCCAAATCTTGATCGGCTCGCGGCGGGCGGGCTTCGCTTTACGCAATTTTATAACACAGCCCGCTGCTGGCCAACGCGCGCGTCGCTGCTTACCGGTTACTATGCGCAGCAAGTAAATCGTGACCCGAAATACAACCGGCCCAAGTGGGCTGCGTTATTACCCGAGTTACTCAAGGATGCAGGTTACCATTCTTACCACTCAGGTAAGTGGCACGTGGATGGCAAGGTGCTCGCCGGCGGCTTCGAGCATTCTTATTTGTTACTCGATCATAACCGCAACTTCTATCCCCACGACCATGAGCTCGACGACAAACCGCTCCCGCCGGTGAAGCCCGAGGATGGGTATTATACCGCCACTGCCATGGCTCAGTTTGCGATCGACTTTCTCGCCGGCCACGAGCGGGAGCACAAGGCACAACCTTTCTTTCTCTATCTCGCTTTCACCACCCCGCACTTCCCCTTGCAAGCGCCGGCTGAGGACATCGCACGTTATGAAGATCGTTATCGCAACGGATGGGATGTGATCCGCGCGGAGCGTTGGGAACGGATGAAAAAACTGGGGCTCGTCGCGGGCGGTCTTTCCACGCCGGAGCCACAACTTATCCCCTCGTGGAATCTCGCGGAAGCGGAGTTACAAAAACAAATCGGCCCCGGCGAGTCGGGGCATGCCGTGCCGTGGCGCGATCTTACCACCGACCAGGAACGTTTTCAGGCGAGCAAGATGGCGGTGCACGCGGCCATGGTCGATCGCATCGACCGCGAGGTGGGCCGCGTGATCGAGAAGCTCAAGGCGATGGGTGTGTTTGATAACACGTTGATCTTTTTTGCCTCGGACAATGGAGCGAGCGCCGAGCAGATCATCCGCGGCGATGGACACACACCGGGCTCGGCGCCTGGGTCGGCGCAGAGTTTCCTCGGACTCGGGCCGGGATGGTCCACGGTGTCCAACACGCCCTTCCGCAAGCATAAGAGCTGGGTGCATGAAGGAGGTATCTCCACGCCGCTCATCGCGCACTGGCCCGCGGGCATCGCCGCGCGGGGCGAGCTACGTCACGCGCCGGGGCATTTCGTGGATTTTGCTCCGACGTTCCTCGAGCTTGCCGGGGTGGGCCCGCCCGCGCAGTGGAACGGCGAGGCCCGCCCGGCGCTGCCGGGCCGCAGCCTGGTGCCCGCATTTGCGAAAGAGGTGACCGCTGCACACGCGCCGATCTATTTCAAACATCTCGACAACCGCGGGCTGAGAGTGGGTGATTGGAAGATCGTCGCATCCGGCGCTGCTGCTCCGTGGGAACTTTACGATCTGTCCACCGATCGCGCGGAATCGCACGACCTCGCAGCCCGGCAGCCGGAGAAGGTGAAGGAACTCAGCGCGATCTGGACCCGGCTCGATGCGGAATACGCAAAGCAAGGCGCGACCGGCACGCACCCGCCAAAAGCCGGCAAGAATGCAGAGTAACCCTTGAAGCGGAATGGGAGTCCACTGAATACGCGGAAAAGAATGGAAGCCATAAGCGCCGCAGACTGGCTGCAACTCCTCGACTACGATGCCGAGAATGTGGTCTGGGTCGTCCGCGGGTCGGTGTTTTGATCCGGGGAGGAAACCGGTTTCGCAAAATATATCTTGCGTCGCTTGCGGGCTTGTCGATAAACGCGGAACCCCCAATGAAATGAATCGGCGCGGCCCCGTGCTTTCGGTTCATTGGCGAAGTCCCCATTAACCCCCGACCTCGATAGCCATGCCCGCAAAAATAAATGCCACTGCCTTCTGTCGGAATATTCTCGTCGCAGTCTCGATCGTCGCGGGCGGCAGCGCCGTTGCCGTCACGGTCATCTCCGAGACCGGAACGGATGCGTTCGGAATGAACCTGCATGGGAACTTCATCCAAGGAGTCTCGTGGACGGAAACTCAGACCTTCACCAGCATGGCGATCACGGTCCGGCTCTTTTCAAATGGAATCGCCGACACGGGCACTGCCTATTTGACCACGCAGACCGGCGCGGGAACTACCACAGCCCAACAAATCGCGACCGCAACATTCACATTTCCCACCACGCCGTCTCCCGGTACGGTGACGCTGTTTTCGGGGATTACTTTGGGGCCGGGGACGTATTATCTCACCTTGAAAGGCGGCTCTGGATCGGCCGATAGCTGGCAGTCCACCGCGAGCTCTACGATCACGACGGCTGCGGGTGTGACGAAGAACACGGACTATACGACTGCCGCGGCCTCCGCGTATCCGCCCGCGTCTTCCTTCAGCGCGGCTTCGTCGCATCTGGTCTTTTCCGTAGTCGGTGTAGCGGTGCCGGAGCCGGGGAGCACAGTGCTGGTGCTCGCGGGCCTGCCGGCGGTTTTCTGGCGTCGGCGCAGGTTGGAGTCCAGGCTTTAGCCTTCAACGGCGGTAACTGCCGTGCTCAGCCCCCCAGGGGCGGTTGATTTTCCCTACACTCTGGGCGCGCCCAACACCGCGACAGTGATCATTAACGAGTCCACGGTCCCGGCCGGAACCGGCTTGTTAGCGCGTTACTACGACACCGCGAGCACAAACTATGTGGATGCAGCAAACTTTGGGCAGGCCGGGACTTATGTTTTCACGAGGGGCGTTCCTACCACCACGGGTTCGATTGTCGTTTCTTATACGACGGCGAATTTGTCCGCGTTGCAAGTGGGCCATCAGGTGAAGCTATCCTTTACCTCGGGCAGCCTGAATAACACGCTCTACAACCATCTAAGTTACACCGTTACCGCGGTGGCCGCGTCGAGCTTTACGGTATCCATTACCGCGGCAGCCGCCCTTCCAGGTAATACATCCGGCAACTGCAGCCTCAGCATTCAATCCTTCACGCACCCGGCGGTAATCGACCGCATCGATCCGGTGGTGAACAACGACTGGCTCTACGGCACGCCCAACGGCGTTGTGATTTCCCCGCTGAACTCGCCGGATAACTACTCCGCGACTTGGGATGGCTACCTGCAACCGACCACCGCCGGAAGCTATGTCTTCCAACTTGACGCCGATGACAAGGCGCGGGTGTTACTCGATACCGGCGGCGGCTTGGTGCAAATCCTCGAGCATGGGTGGGATAGCGCGGCCACCATCGGAACCTTCAAGCAAAGCGCGCCGATAGTTCTCGCCGTGCCGGGCTCTCCGGCCGCGCGCTACCACATTCGGGTCGAGCACGTGGAAACGACCGGCGACGCGCGGTGCCGCCTCCAGTGGAACGTGAACGGTGGAGCCTTCGCGAACATCCCGCAGGCGGATCAGTTCCCCCACACGTTTGCCGCCACTTATACGTTCACGCGGGCCAGCCACTGCCGGAACAGCCACGATCACCTTGACGGGGCACGGATTGGCCGACGGCAATTCAGTTGCAGTGGCATTCTCGGCAGGCATTCTCTTTACCCCGAATGTCTCCGATCCGGCCGGCTATAGCGGGGACGGCCACCGTGGCTAATGCCACGGCCAATACGTTCACGGTTGCGATCGCGGGAACCAACCTGTCCGCTAACGTGACTGGAGCGACGGGATGTTTCCTTGAGAATCGACCCGCCAGCACGACGACAGGCTTGTTTAACCGCTGCTACTCGAACACAACCTTTGCCAATTCGCCGGGACGCGTCGGCGTGGACGCGGCGGTCACGGCTGGCAACAACGGCATCTGGGCGCGGGAACGCCGGACGTGAACTTAATAGTTCCAGACACCTTCTCAGCTCGCTGGACCGGCCAGGTGCAGCCGCAGTTCTCGGAGGCATACACGTTTGTCGTTCAAGCAGACGATGGGTGCATTCTCAAGATCAACGGGCAGATTCAACAGATGTTGACCGGCCCTTCGACCAACCAGGGCGGGAGCACTTACTCCTATGACAATGCCACGGGCGACACGGTGATCACTTACACGAATGCCGTGGTGGTTCCCGGCACCTTTATCGTGGGCGAAACTGTGCGCCTCGATCCCACTAGCGGTAACCTCACCCATGTCACTGGGAGCACTTACAGTTATGACGGCGCGACCGGCAATGCCGTGATCGACTACTCGAATCTAACCAATGTGACTCCGGGCAGTTTTGTCGTGGGAGAAACCATCGAGTTGGATCCGACCAGCGGCAGCCTTACCACCCTGGCCAACCTCCCTTACTCGATCACCGCGGTTACTTCCTCCACGTTCACGGTCAATTTTGGGACCGGCATCTTTGCCACCGGCTCGGGCACTATTAACATCGCCGACACGCGGAACGCTGTTATCACGGCGGCTACGCCCAGCACTTTCACGGTCAATTTCGGCGCAGGGAAATGCGGCTGCGAGCGCGGGTAACATTAGTGTGGACATCGCCAACAAGGCACTCAAGGACTGGTCCTCGATGGGTAATGAGCGCTATGTACGCATCCCCGTGATCGGCGGTGTGCGTTACGACATTCAACTCGATTACTACGATAACACGGGCCTCGCTCGGTGCATTCTATCCTGGTATAGCCCCAGCCAGCCCAAGCAGATCATCCCCACCGAGCGGCTTTATCCTTCCAGCGGCATGCTGGCGCCGGCATCCCATATTTGTCCCACGGATGCGACGGCGTTGGTCGGCGGTCCTTCTCTTATCTCGTGGCGGGGAGTAATGGGGCGGCAGTTACTGTTAGTGGCAATCCGGCGTGGCTTACTTACAGCGGCGGAGTGCTGAGCGGCACCCCTCCAGCCGGGGCGGCAGGCAATTATCAGATCATCATCACACTCACCAATGCCGCCGGAACCAGCACCTCGGTGCTCAATCTCCATGTGGACGAAAACGTCGGGACTGTTGTTTGGGAGCACTGGGATGGCGTGGGCGGCCTCACCATTGCGAGCATCCCGCCCACGACATTGTCCGGGACGCCCACCGGGATGGCCAATCGCACTTCACTGGAGGCACCCACCGATTACGGGGATAACTACGTCGGGCGCATCCGCGGATACATCACCGCCCCGACCACGGGTAACTATTACTTCTGGGTCGCTGGGAACAACGCGGCGGAACTCTGGATCTCCAACGACGACGAACCCGTCAACGCGTTCAAACGGCGTGGGTAACTGCCGGCAGCGCGACACCCCGGACATGGAATGTAGAGCCGAACCAGAAATCGCCGTGGCTCGCGCTCGAGGAAGGGAGGAAGCATTACTTCGAAGTTCTCCAAAAAGCCGGGGTGGGAGCGGGAGATAACCTCGCCGTGGGCTGGCTCAAGCCCCGCGAAGTCGGCGGCGCGCCGAGCGAGGTCGTGCCGGGCTATGCGCTCTCCCCCTATATCGCTCTTGCTCCGGGCTCGACGCCAGGCACGCTCTACATCGCCTCTTTGCTCACGGAGAATGGTGCCGTGACCAATGGTGTCGGCAGCTCGATGCTGCGGGTAAGTGAGGATGGCACCACCGCGAGCATGCGTTATAGCTACAGCGGTCTCACTGGCTCGATCACCGCGCGACACATCCATGTCGATCCTTATCTTACTCATCCTTCCGCGATTGTTTACGACATCGATACGCCGGCAACTCCCGGCGATGGCTTGCAGCCGGATGGCAGTTATAAGTGGACCATCCTGCCCGTTGCCGGTTTGACCGCGGCGGACATTGTTGAGATCATCCGGGAGGGCAAAGCTTATATCAACCTGCACACGGCGGCTTACCCCAACGGTGAAATCCGCGGCAACTACACTTTCGCCAATGGCTCCCGCACCTTTACACCGCCGCCGGCGCCACCCCCGTGGAGCGATGACAGTAATAGTGATGCCGGGGCGGTGCGATTCCTGACCCAGGCCACGTTCGGCGCCAATACCGGTGACATTGCAGCTTTGAAGGCGCTCGGTGCCACCGGGGCGGTCCCCGGCGCCGGCATACCCGCCAGCCGGTATAACACTTGGATCGACGACCAATTCACGAAGCTTGCCACCGACCATCTACCGGAAGTGCTGGCCCGGGAAGTTTCCGATGTCTTCGGTCCTTTCGACGTCCGCATCAGCTTCGATACTTGGAAGACCTCGATCACCGCGCCGGATCAACTCCGGCAACGGGTCGCCTTTGCGTTAAGCGAAATCCACGTCGTTTCCGGGCTCGGACCGCTGGAGGATAACTCCCGGGCCATCTCCGATGTCTACGACACCTTGCTTACCAATGCCTTTCTCAACTTCCGCGACGTGCTGGTCGGGACCACGCTGACTTCCGGCATAGGTCGCTATCTCGACATGCTGCGCAACGACAAGCCGATCTTACCATCGGCCGCACGGCCAACGAAAACTATGCGCGCGAAATTCAGCAGCTCTTTTCCATCGGTCTCTTCCGCACGTGGCCCGATGGCACGTTGGTTCTCGATTCCTCGGATTCGCCGGTGGCCACTTATTCGCAGCGGGAGATCGTCGGCTTTCGCTCATATCTTCACCGGCTGGGATTACGGTTACGATGGAGCATTCCATACCGCGCTCACTGCCGCGGTCGATTGGACTCGCCCGATGCGCGAAGTGCCGACCCGGCATTACACGGGGCCGAAGCGGATATTGAATAACGAAGTGTTACCGGGATTGCAGTCTGTGGAAGGTCAGCCTCTCGATCCGGACTCAACGCATATTAGCGCCAATTACAACGACCCGGCTTATCAGGACCTTCCCGCGGTCGAGTTAAACGCCTCGCACGATCAGCTCTTCAATCATCCGAACGTCGGTCCCTTTATCTGCCGGCAACTGATCCAGCGCATGGTGACCAGTAACCCATCGCGGGACTATCTCTATCGCGTGGTGCAAAAGTTCAATGACAACGGCTCCGGCGTGCGCGGTGACATGAAAACCGTGATCAAGGCCATCTTGCTCGACTACGAAGCGCGTAGCACCGACTTACTGGCTATCCCGGCTTTTGGAAAACAGCGCGAACCGCTCATGCGAGTCGCGGCGGCGGGCCGGATCTTTCGCCCCGCCAACGTGGGAGGCACTTACTCGCAAAGTGGATCGCCGACGATCACCATTACCACCACCACGCCGGACTTACTGCTGGCAGGGAATAACGTGTTCCTTGAGTTCACGGATACCACCGGCGATCCTCTGAAACCTGCGCCTACCACCGGGACTTATTCCGTGGCGAGCGTTATCGACACCACTCATTACACGATCAACGCTCCAGGCTGGATCACCGGCTTCTATAATCAGAACGGCGGCTCGTCCACGATGACGATTACCTTGAATGGCCATTGGCTGCCCGCGGGAGGACAAGCCTATTTCGACTTCACCAGCGGCAGTGCCAATGGGCTGGCCAACTTCGATACCTCAGTCCGAACGGTGATCACGTCCACCGCTGTCGATTTCCCGGGCGGCTCTGGGAACAACGCCGGCACTACCTTCACCATCACCGCGCCAGATACCACGGCTCGGAGCGGTAACGTGATGATCGCCCGTTTCCAAGGGACATACTCGGCTCCAAACCCATATGGCCGGATTACGATCGACACCTATTTCGGCTCGTCATCCGTTAATTTCGGAGGCTCGGCCGATCATAACATGGTGGTTGGCGATAGTGTCTTCCTCAATTTCATCACCACGCGCGACACCACGTCGGGGAATCCGAGCACGACCGCCAACGACCTTGTCTATCCTATCGATACCGTGCCCGACTTAAACACCTTCACCGTGTTATCTCCGGCGACAATCAATAGCGACAACGGCGTCTTTGTCTTCCCGCAGAAGGCCCAGCCGCTTGTCCGAAACGGGAATGTCAATGCCCGGCCCGGGACATTCGCCCTGGATAACACAGACTTGGACATCGGGCAGACACCGCTGAATTCACCCACCGTGTTTAACTTCTTCCTGCCCGAATATAAGTATCCCGGAGCGCTGGCTTCGCAGGGCATCACCACGCCGGAGTTTCAGACCACGGCGGAAACGACGGCAGTGCGCCACGCCAACTTCATCTACGATGGCGTCTTCAATCCAACCAGCACCAATGGCATCAGTAGCTTCAGGGCAGGCAGCAATGCGCTCGTCCTGACCTCACCCATTGGATGGGAGTGGCCACGGACTCGGTGTTGGGTAACGGTCCGCAGCCTTTGCAAGTATGGACGAGTAACGCGAACATCAGCACTCTGATCGACCGTCTTAACACGCTGCTGCTTGCGGGTCAGTTGCCGGCTGCCGCAAAATCCACCATCTTGAATTTTGTGGGCAGGCAGATCGCGTCGATCAGCACGGGTAACCCATGCACGATCAATATGGGCGCCCCTCACGGATTGAAAACGGGCGATGCTGTCACAATCAGCGGTGTGTCCGGCGGCAGTTTCTCTACGAGCATCAACGCGACTCATAACATCACGGTCGCCGTTAGTTCCAATCCCACTACATTCACGGTTCCAGTCAACTGCACCAGCATCGCCGGGATAAGTCTGGGTAACTCAAATGCCGGCATTATTCCTTACACCAACGCGACTCCCACGCCCACCAACATCAGCGACCGGCTGCGCGCCACATGCATCTCATTCTTACCAGTCCCGATTACACCATCCAGCGATAGCCGTATGAGCTCCGAAAAATACCCCAATCTCTCCACCCGCAGAGAATTCATCCGGCAGGCCTCCTGCGCCGCCGTCGGCACATGGGCACTCAAGAGCATTATCCGGGATTTGCGCTTGATCAATGCCGCCATGGCGCAGACCGGCGTGAACACCGGTTACAAGGCGCTGGTGTGTCTGTTCTTGAGCGGCGGGAACGACGCGAATAACTGGGTGGTGCCGATGGACTCGAACGCCTTTGGCGATTACACCTCGATCCGCGGCGACCTTGCACTGCCGTCATCAGCTCTGCTCCCGTTGCGGACCGGACCGAATGGGAGCGATCCCGCCTATTCAGATTCCGCGGGACACACTTACGGTTTTCATCCATCGTGTCCCGAACTTCAGACTCTCTTTGGGGAAGACAAGCTTGCCGTGTTATTCAATGTCGGAACCTTGGTGCGTCCGACCACCCGCGCGCAGTATCTGGCGAATACAAAGTTCTACACGCCGCCGCAACTCTTCTCCCACAGCGATCAAGTAACACAATGGCAGACCTCCATCCCGGATGCGCCGCCGCTCACGGGCTGGGGCGGGCGAGTCTCCGACTTGCTGGACGCCGCGGCCAATCCCACGGGAACGATCTCGATGTCGGTCTCGCTCAATGGCGCGAATACCTTTGAGATCGGCAACATCGTCTCGCAGTATCAAGTATCCACGGGTGGCGCGGTGGTGCCCGGCGGAAACCTGATGACGGGCACTGGCGCGCGAGTGCGAGCGCTGAAGGACATTCTCGGACTTAGCCATCCCAACCTGCAACGAACGGCTTATGCCGACGTGCTCGAAAATGCGATCGCCATCGGGGATATCCTCAACACCAATATCTCCGCGACGCGCGATCCCACGGATTCCCCGAATAGTTACACCACTCAAGGCAGCGCGCCGTGGGCGGCTTTAACATGAATCGCCAAATCTTCTTTTGTGGCGTGGGCGGTTACGACACTCATACCTCGCAAGTATTGGTGAATGGAGTGAACGATCCGACCAATCCCGGCGGCGCCCATTACAAGCTGCTCGACGAAGTAAGTGCGTGCATGTTTGCCTTCCAACGGGCGATGGAGCAACTCAGCGTAGCCAATAACGTGACGACGTTCACTGCCAGCGACTTCTCCCGCACACTGCCCACTAACAGCCAGGGCAGCGATCACGGCTGGGGTTCGCATCACCTGATCATGGGCGGAGCGGTGAAAGGAGGTCAGACTTATGGCAAGCTGCCGACCTTCGCCATCAGCGGCCCCGATGACACCGGTCTCGGCCGCTGGATTCCTAGCACTGCGGTCGATCAATATTCCGCCACGCTCGCGAAATGGTTCGGTGTCGATACCGGCTCTAACATGAACGCGATCTTTCCAAATCTCGGCCGTTTTCCGACGTCGGATCTCGGGTTCATGGTCTAGCGAGTGTTTGCAAACTCTCGATCCAGCAGCCATCCACCTTCGGATCAGTTTGCAAAGAAGTCTTAAGGTGACTCTCGGAAAAGTCGCATGAAGCTGCGCGGGATTTCCTTGGTAGCATTGATCCTGGCCTTGGCGGCAGTCGGAGCATGGATGTGGTTTGGAAGGGAACGAACACCTTCGCCGATTCCCAACGCGCCGGAGACGACGGGCACCGCAGAGATCACCCCGAGTGCACCAACTAAAGACGTCCGTTCCCTGACGGTTTCCCGACACAAACAACGCCGCCCGTGGTACTCGCGGAGCCCGTCCGTATCGCGAGCTCGGTAGCTCCCGGGATGCCGCTTGTTCGCAGTGCATCCACGACGCCCGCCGCATCCTCGAGGGCCGCTCTTGCCGGCGGTAATCGGCCGAGCGCGGCGCCTGTGCCGCAGGCAGAGGGCAAGGAGGATGTGGAAAATGTTCGGCGCATGCTCCGCGATTTCCGCACGCGACTGGGCGAGAATCCAGTGGGCAGCAATGCCGAGATCATGAAGGCCGTGATGGGTGGCAATGACGCGAACGCGAGACTGGGTCCGCCCGCTGGGCAGAGCCTCAATGGGGAGGGCGAATTGGTGGACCGGTGGGGGACGCCGTACTTTTTCCACCAGCTCTCCAAGGACAGCATGGAAGTGCGCTCCGCGGGTCCCGATCATACGATGTGGACGGCCGACGATTTGGTCACCAAGTGATCACGGCTCCACATTCAGATTGAATGGGGCGAAGAGCATCTTCGCGCCGATCTTCACCTGGCTGTAGAGCCGGATGAAGCCAGCCTTCGACGGAAAGAAAATGAAGCCGAGCGCAGGCCCGCCACGCAGTTCGGGATTCAGAATATCGCCGCCCGCCGGGTGCAGGTGAACGACCGTTTTGTTCGTCGTAGAAGCCGACGAGATGAGCAAAGGCGTTCATCACGGGCTCGAGGGTGGTCACCGGTTTGCCATCCGAATCGCTGACCGCGATCGCCATGTTGCGAGCCTGGCCTGCCTTGGCGGGGAGTTGATTTCCGTCCGTGAAAGTCAGCGCAAGCCGATAGCTGCCGGCCGCGGAAGTGAAGCGATTTTCAGTGTCCGCAATGGTCTCCGCTTTTCCCGTCGAGAGCAGATCGACGAAAGGAAGCTCCTGCACTCCGGTCGCAGCCGGCACAATGTCGGCCCACACGCGATAGGGCGCGGTCTTCGCCGGGATGAACGAAAACGCATACTCGCCCGGAATCTGCGTCGGGACAGGATGCTCATGATGGTAGTCGCCCAGACCCACCTCCTCAATCAGCAGGTGAATCGGCTGCGTGTGCATCTCGATGAGATCCGCGAGCAGGACCGGCGACTTGTCCGCCTTTTCCATCCGCACCTTCACGTCGATCTTCTTCCCAACCTCCACCAGAGCGCTTGCGGTCGCCGTCATGCGGACCGATGGCTCACCCGGTTTTGTGTAGATGAAGCTATATGGGATGCGTCGGGCGAGAAGGTTCATGCCGCACTTCGCACAGGGCGTTTTCGCGTTATCCGACACGGAAGTCGGAATGCATCGGGCAGAAAAAGATGTCGGCGCCAACCGGCTTGGGATCGAAAGACTGCGCCACGTTATCGAGCACCGACCGGAAACTGGCGAGAGCTGACTTGGCGCCCACAAGATTGTTCTGCTGGGCGGAGATTGCCACAGCGTTCACCGAAGTGAATGCGCGGACGATCTGCGATTTTACCTGTTTGATCGACTGAGGCTCGGCCACCATCCGGGGCAGTGCGCGAAGTGCCGGGCTGCAGTAAGAGATCTGCACCGGAACTTCCGTGAGCCGGTTTTCGTCGAGGAGAAGTTCCACATTCTTTGTCACCAGCCGAATCACATTCCATGCTTCCGCCGCGCTCTTTGGGTTCAGAATGTTGGCGGGAATTACCGGGTCAGCCGAGACAAACTGCGCTGACGACAGGACGACGACGAGGGCAAACGCGATCAGGCGGACAAAACGCATTCCGCACTATTTCCGAGCCGCGTGAGAAAACAAGCGGTGGTGCCGCGGTTTTTGACGCGAGAGGAAAATTATTTCTCACAGCCTGCGGGCGGTGGTGGGAAAACCAGAGCCGGAGGGAAATTAGAAATAACTTTAGCTTTCTCTTGCGGTCTCGACGGCGATCAAGTCTAATGGCTCCGCGGTAGCTTTCTCCGAGTCGCCCCTTTTACCCCGCAGTTTCCCCGATTTCATGATGCCCACTCGCCTGGATGCTCCGTCAGTACGCCCGCAGTTTGCGCCTCGCGCCGGAGGCTCGATCCCCTTTCGAGACGCTCCGGCGGCGGAAAAAGCGGCGGATAAAATTCTTCAGAAACTAATCCATCGGACTCGTGTTTCTTAACCGATGTTTCCCCCCAAGCATCCCCTTCTCTCCCCGCAAAAGCCGCAGTGCCTCCGTTTGGTGCGCTCATCAAAACGCCGCAATCCGAATCCCTCTAAAAGCTCATGAATACATCGCGTCCTTGGTTTGTCCCCGCCGGTCTCACCCGTGCCGGCCGTCTTTTCTTCGCCCTTCTTGGCGTCGTTTCCACCGTCGAAGCGCTCACGACCGATGAGATCAACCAGGAGGTTTGGGCCAGAATATACGGGGTGACACCTGCGCAACTTGCCAGCGGCGCTTTTCTGGCGGCCGACAATGACGGGGATGGGCAGACCAACGGCCAGGAACTGGCTGCTGGAACAAATCCTTTCCTCGCGGGATCGGTCATCAAGATTTCCAGCATCGCGACCAGCACCTCGAGTAGCGCTTATCTCGACCTCACCTTCGGGACGCAAAACGGGAAGCAATACGTGGCTCAAGGCAAAGTCAATCTCTCCGATGCCACTTGGGCGGCGGTGACCGATCCCTCACCGGCGGTCTCGGCGTTGATCGGCGACGGCTCATCCAGGAAGCTTACCGTCCCCAAGAACGGACTCGGCGGTTTCAAGTACTTCCGCGTCCTCGTCCAGGACGCTCACAGCGATGGCGATCTGGCCGGAGTCAGCGACTGGGCAAAAAGGCAAACCGGTCTCGATCCCAAGAACCAATTTAGCAACAAGCAGACCGATCCATACGGAGCGCCCTTGGACGACCGGACGTTCGTTTCCAACGGCCTCAATTCCGCGGTGGAGAATTTCGTCACCATCGTGACCAGATTGGCAGAATCCACGGCGACGCAACCCGACGCTGGTAACACGGCCACGAACTCCGGCTTGTTCACGATCACGCGCGGCGGGCTTGCTGCATTGCTGAAACCCATCACCGTCAATCTCACCATTTCGGGAACGGCGGTCTCCGGGCAGGATTACTCGCCCCTTCCGACAACCGTAAGCTTCCTCGCCGGGGAGACGACTCAGACGATTCTGGTAACGCCCATTACCCCGCCAGCGGCGCGGCTGGCGAGCGTGACCGTCACGGCGACTCTGGCATCCGGAACTGGTTACACCCTTCCCTCGAGCAACCTGAAAACGGCGACGGTGGTTATCTATCCATCCGCGACAGCCACGGGGACCGGCCTGGCGGGAACTTACTACAAAACAGCTAGTACGACTTACGCGAACGCGGCCAACTTTGACTCAGCCCAAATCGGTCTGACTCGAACCGATGCCACGATCGACTTTACAAGCGGGTCGGGCGGGTGGGGAAGTGCCAGCGGACCGACTGGAATGGTCGGCGAAACCGACGGTGTGTTCTCCGTGCGGTGGATCGGCCAGATTCAGCCGCAATTCTCCGAACTCTACACGTTCTTCGTAAGCAGCAATGACGGCGCTCGGCTCCGCATCAATAACGTCGATGTGATTGGAATCAGTAATTGGTTCAACACCTCCAGCAATACCGAGATAGAGTCATTCGGATCGATCGTTCTGACGGCGGGAGTCAAATACGACATTCAGTTGGATTACTTCAGCAATGCCGGATCGAGCTTCGCTGGCGTCCATCTTAAGTGGATGAGTCCCAACCAATCAAAGGTCGTCGTCCCGCAAAACCGACTCTATCCCACCAGCGGGGTCAACTCGGCCCCTCCGATCATCACCAGTTCACCGGTGGCTTACGGTTACTTGGGCCAATCCGTTAACGGTCAAGCCGGCTTCACAGTCACTGCGAGCAATCTCGCCAGTCCGATCCCCGCCGGAACTTTTGCACTGGTCAGCGGGACACTGCCAACTGGACTCAGCCTTAATGCCCAATCTGGCGCGATCACCGGCATCCCAGCGGCCGCAGGTGACTATCAAGTCGTGGTCAGTGCCACCAAATCGGGCGTCGGAACCTCCACCGCCTCACTCGATATCCAGATCTTCGACACGGGGAATGGCTTCACCCGCGAAGTCTGGCAAAACATCGCCGCGACCACCAATATCTGGGATATCCCAGTAACTACGCCGCCGAATATCACCGGACAAGTTAGCGCGATCACACTTGAGGATAACGTCACGACTTACGGGAATAACTACGGGGAACGCATCAGCGGCTTCATCACCCCGCCGAGCAGTGGCAACTACTACTTCTGGATTTCCGCCAACGATTCCGCAGAACTTTGGGTTTCCAATAACAACGAGCCGGCCAATAAGGTGAAACGTTCCTCCGTCAACGGTGGCAGCGCCACCAAGAGGCAATGGACCATTGTGGCAGGACAAAAATCGCCGTGGCTCGCGCTTATCGGCGGCCAAAAGTATTACGTGGAGGTTCTCCATAAGGCTGTCCTCGGAGCGAATAACCACGTTTCCGTTGCCTGGTATAAAGATCCGATGGGTAACAGCGGCACCGGCTATGTCGGAGCGCCCGCCTATCCCGCCAATATTTCCGGCGCTTCCGCCACGGCGAGTTCTGCGACTACGGGTGGAGTTGTTCCAGGCTATGCGACTTGGAAGTTCTTCGCGACGCCCCTTACCTCGGCACCGGGCAGTCTCTATACTGCCAATCTGCTCCCGGAAGTTGTCGGTTCCACCGGATTGGGATCGGCTACTCTGCGAGTGAGTGCCGACGGAACGTCCGCCGTGCTGGCTGCCAGTTATTCCGGACTTACGGGCTCCAAGAGCGCCTGGCACATTCACGCCGATGCCTATAAGAGAACCGACGGCTCCATCGGCGCCACTCAAGGGGAGATTCTTTTCGACATAGATACCGCCCCGCCAAATCCAGACGGCACTTACACATGGGATCTCACAACGCCACCCACCGGCACCACAACGGCGGATATGCAGGAAATCCTTCGCCAGGGCAAGGCATACGTCAACGTTCACACGGCGCCCACGTTCACCGGCGGCGAAATCCTCGGTTACCTCACGCAAGCAAACGGATCGCCCACTTTCACGCCGCCGCCGGATCCTCCCGGGTTGACGGGGACGGAGAATGCCACCGACTCCGGCGCTTCACGTTTCCTTTCCCAAGCCACCTTCGGCCCGACTCCTTCCGATATCGCCTTTGTGAAAGCCAATGGCTTCCAGTCATGGTTGACCAATCAGTTCGGCCTCGCCTCTTCGCACCCGGCCGATTACATCGTGCGACAGACCCTGAATGTGGCTTTTCCGGGTTCGCAGATGTGGAATTCCTGGTGGAGGAGGGCAGTGCTGGCGCCCGATCAATTGCGGCAGCGCATCGCCTATGCCTTGAGCGAGACCCTAGTCATCTCCGATGTCGGACCCTTGAATAACATCGCGACGACGCAAGCCAACTATTACGACATTCTCCTCGACGATGCCTTTACGAACTTCCGGACAATTCTGAAGGACGTGACCCTCCGCCCCGCGATGGGCAGATACCTTGACATGGTATCCAACGACAAGGGGAACGCAACGACTGGCCTGCACGCCAACGAAAACTACGCCCGCGAAATTAATCAGCTCTTCTCGATCGGATTAAACCGCATGTGGCCCGATGGATCGTTAGTGATGGATTCGAACGGTCAGTTGGTGCCGACTTACACTCAGAATGTGATCACTGGCTTCTCGGATGCGCTCACGGGTTGGTCTTATGACCAGCCTGACGGCAGTGGTGGAAGGCTTCCCTTCAATTTCGTCGGTGCGAGCACGGCCAACGGGAACACCACGTGGCTGGCGCCCATGAAGTTGACCAGGTATCATCACGAACTCGGGAGCAAACTCCTGCTCGATAATGTCGTGATTCCTCCAGTGTCAGGTTATCCGCAAATTCTGCCGAATTACATGAACACGATCGGCGGCTACCTCCTTGGTTCGGTAGTTTCGGGTTCCCCGGCAGATATCAACACGAGCAACACCGTGCCAAGCGGTCCTTATGCCGGCAGGAATCTTTACGATGCCAACGGCCTCCTCGATCTCGATACGGCGATCGACAATATCATTAACAATCAGAATGTTGGCCCCTTCATTTGCCGGCAACTTATCCAGCGATTGGTCACCAGTAGCCCGAGCCCTGCCTATCTCTATCGCGTGGTGCGAGCGTTCAATGGAGAACGTAATAGCGACGGCGTGAGGACTAATGTGCGCGGCGATATGAAGGACGTGATCAAGGCGATCCTCTTCGATTACGAAGCCCGCAGCAATGACGTGCTGGTTTCGGCCAACTTCCAGACTTACGGCAAGCAGCGCGAACCCGTGCTCCGTGTTACTGCTGCGTCGCGATACTTCCTGTCCCAAAACCCGGGCTTCGATGGCACTTACTCCCAGACTTCCAGCTTCGTCACCGACTTCGGGTCCACCACTGAAAGGCCGGTCAACCGGATCAAAGTGACTACCAGCACGCCGCACCGGCTCACCAATGGCGACACCGTCTTCCTGCAATTTAATAGCAATGCGACGACCGTTAACGCACTGCCCGCCAATGGCGCCTACACTGTCCGAACTTCCGATGCCACTAACTTCACGATCGATACCAAGGAAGTAGCCCAAGGCAACTGGAGTTGGTCGGGCTCGACCATTACGGTCAATACCAATCCGATCACTTACAACGTGAGTACGGGCGGGGGAGCCGTTAATTTTGGCTTGGACCTTGGCAATTCGCTCTATCTTAACTTCGTGCCCGACTCGCTCGGCGGCCCGGCGCCGACCAATGGCGAGTACACGATTACCGCTGTCGATAACACTCTTAATAACCTGACAGTGGTCTATTCTCCGGGAGGCGTGGCGGGCAGCAATCCGGTAAATCCCGGAGCGGCGATTACTGCGAACCCCAACACCGGACCGTTCCTTGTAGTTCCCAGAATAACGACCGGGGTGAGCTATCGTTATACCACCGGCAACCCGACGTCGACGGTCAATTACCTTATCCCGCACGGTCTCAATTCAGGAGATTTCGTTTACCTGGACGGATCCACGGTGCTCCAAGGCCGGCGCCAGGTTACCGTCACAGATGCTTTCAATTTCACGGTGACAATCCCTCCTCCCTCCACGAGTTCCACGACCACTGGGTTGATTGTGTACGACCTCAAAGGACCGGTGCTCGACCGTTCGGGCGGCACGGACCCCGCCCCCGGCGCTCTTGTCGCGGTGCAGACGCAGTATAGCACGTGGCTAATGGGACAGACGGATGGCGAAAGCACGACGGCATCCGTCGGGCAGACACCGCTGCGCGCTCAAACCGTGTTCAACTACTTCTTCCCGGACTATCAGTTCCCCGGCAGCTTGGCCTCTGCCGGCGCGACGACGCCGGAGTTTCAGTTGACCTCTGAATCAGGAACCATGCTTCTGACCAATGCGATCGAACAAGGCATTCTCAGTGGCGGCAATGCCAATGGCCTCAGCAGTTTCAAAAATAACAGCGGCGCCATCGTGCTGGACTATCAACAGGTTTTGCCGGCTGGCGTCGAACAAGCGGGCGTGAACCTGATGACGGGGCTGACCAGTAACACGGGCATCCCGCAGTTAGTCGATGTGCTCAATCACCATCTGGCCGGCGGTAACATCTCCGCCGCGACCAAGGCATCGATCGTGAGCTTTGTCACCAGCACGAGTCCAAACTACTTCCCCTTCACTTATATCTCCGGCACTCCGACCCCCACACAGTTAAACCAGATGAGGGATCGCATCCGAGCTGTCGTTCACCTAATTGTCACCTCCCCAGAGTACGCAATCCAGAAGTAATTCCCTATGAAACCGGCAGACTACACTTCATTCATTGCCCGACGCGAATTTTTGCGCCAGGCCGCATGCGCCGCGCTCGGTGCAGGAGCCTTAAAGAACATCATTCACGATTTGCGTTTGATGAACGCCGCCGTGGCGACGACACCCGCCGTCGATTACAAGGCACTCGTCTGTGTTTTTCTCGCTGGAGGGAATGATTCGAATAACTTGATCGTTCCGACCGACGGGCTGAACCCAGGCGGCCGGTATTATAACTACAGTTCCATCCGAACCCCGATTCTGGCCATTCCCAACGCGAGTCTCTTGTCCATCAGCCCGCTCAATGGTGTTGCTGGAGAAACATACGGGTTCCATCCGAACTTCCCGCACATGCAGACGTTATTTGGCGAAGCGAAACTTGCGACGATTTTCAACGTCGGCAATCTCGCTTACCCCATCACACGCGCGCAGTACACGGCCAACCCGCGCACTGTCGGCGTTCCGGCGCAGCTCTTCTCTCACAGCGATCAGGTCAATCAGTGGCAGACTTCGATCCCGGATCGTCCCTCCACTACCGGCTGGGGCGGTCGCTCCGCCGATCTCCTGGACCAGACTTACAACGGATCGGCCGGGCAGGTATCGCTTTCGATTTCGGTGGCCGGCGCCAATACGCTCGAGATCGGAAACGTGGTTACTCAGTATTCGGTTTCCACCGCCGGCGCCGTCAATCCCACGCTTCCCACGAGCGGTACCACGACCAGCCCGGATTATTTTGGGACGAGTTCCACGAGCCCGCGCAAGACCGTGCTGAAGAACATAGCGGCCGCCAGCGCGCTCATCGCTCAACCTCATTTGCAAACCAGGGAGTACGCCAAGGTGCTCAACGAGTCCATCGGCTTGAGCACCGTGCTCAACAGTGCGATAGCGCCCTTCGCGGACCCAACGGATTCGCCCGGCACTTATACCACTCAAAGCGCCGCCAACGCATGGCGGTGGAATAACGATCTGTTCGGAATTTATAAGACAAATGTCCAGGCCAATCAATTGGGTGGTTTTCCGAACACAACGCTCGGACTTCAACTCAAGATGGTCGCCAGACTTATTGCCGGTCGGGTGACGCTGGGAATGCGGCGGCAGATATTCTTCTGCTCGGTGGGTGGTTATGACACCCATACCAATCAAACCGATGCGGGTTCCCCTAACCCAGCTTTGGACGTAACCACGGGGTCGCAAGCCAATCTCCTGGCGGAAGTGGACCAATGTGTCTATGCCTTTCAACGAGCGATCGAGCAGCTCAAAGCCAGTAGTAACTGGACCGGAGAACCCGCTACCTCGGGGGTAACTGTCTTTACCGCCAGCGACTTTGGGCGGACCTTCCCGAGCAATGGCCAGGGCAGCGATCATGGGTGGGGCGGCCATCACCTTGTCGTGGGAGATGCCGTCGATGGAAAGAAAGTTTTCGGGAAGTTCCCGGCGCAAGCGGTTAACGGACCGGACGACACCAGCACGGGGCGCTGGATTCCGACGATGGCCGTCGATCAGTATGCGGCGGCTTTGGCGACCTGGTTCGGAGTTACTCCGGGAACCAACCTTAATACGGTCTTCCCAAATCTTACCCGATTCGCAAGTCCGCCATCCTTATTCAAGCCCGGAACTTGAAGTTTTTTCCGCTCTCCCCGGAGCAGCAAAAACCTCCGCTTATGTCTCGACTTTCGACGCTCCTCGCGGAGCCCTCTGCCTCTCACTCTGATTAGCTTATGAATACATCCCGCCTCCTCATTTTACCCGCCAGCATCGTGCGCGCGGGCGCCCTTCTCGCCGTCGTCTTCGGCCTTGCTTCGCCACTGCGCGCTGTGGATCAGACGATCAATCAGCAGATTTGGAAGATGAAGTACGGGGTTACCGACGCTCAGTTGGCTAGTCCGGCGTGGTTGGCGGCGGATGATGACGCCGATGGCTTGAGCAATGGCGCCGAAATCTCCGCGGGCACCAATCCCTTCCAAGGCGGGTCGGTTCTCAAGCTGACCACCTTTGCGAGCACGACGACCACTGTGTCCATGACTTTTCCGACCGTGGATAAAAAGCAGTATGTCGCGCAGAAGAATACCAATCTTACCAACTTCGCGGGCTGGGTCGCGGCGGGAGCGCAGGTCACGGGCGATGGCAATCCCAAGACCTTGACGGTAACGAAAGCTGCCAACACGTACTATCGCGTGTTAGTCCAGGATTTGGATAGCGATAGCGATGGTGTCGGCGATTGGGCGGAGACGGTCGCCGGCTTCGATCCGAACAACAGCCACACTGCGGGAAGCCCGAATACCGACCTAGTAACGCTGACCTCAGCGGTCGCCACCTCTAACATTGTTACCGTCGAGGTGACCAAATACTCCGCCACTCAACCTCCGGATGCCGTGACGCCTCCGATCGATACCGGCAAGATCACCATCCGCCGTTCCGGGCCGCTTACCTTTAATACGATCATCGTCCCATTGAGTAAGTCGGGGACGGCGGCTGAGGGCATAGACTTCGACGCGCTTCCCAGTTCGGTAACCTTCCTGGGTGACGCGGTTGGATTTACAGGTAACGAGACCGAGATCGTTCTTACTGTGAATCCCAAGGCGAACCTAACCCGGAATACCAACGTGACGGCGATCGTGAAAGCGCTCGGTGGCGGCGGCTATACGCTCGGAGGCTCCACCAGCGGAAGTGTGGTCATCTATCCGGCGGGAAATACAAACGGCACAGGGTTGACCGGGCAGTATCAAAACACCGCGAGCTCCAATTACAACACACAAGTCAACACGATCTTCTCGACCGCCCCCGAGATGACGCGCGTCGATGCCACCATCGACTTCAATGGCATCGCCAGTATCTCCACCGGCAACCCGTGTACGATCACGATGACCAATCCGCACGGACTAACGAGCGGGAATTCGGTGACCATCAGCGGCGTTACTGGAGGCACCTTCAACCCGGCCATCAATGCCGCCTTCACGGCCACGGTGGTCAATGCGACCACTTTCACCGTCTCCTCGAACTGCACCGTGCTGCCCACCTCGATCGTGAGCGCATCGGTCGCCGGTGTCGATGGGCCCAACGGGTGGGGCACCGTGGGCGGGCCGGTGGGTTTGTCGCCGGCCTCCACCACTGGCGCCTTTTCCGTGCGCTGGACTGGACAACTCCTGCCCAAGTATTCCGAGACTTACTTCATCGACTTCCGGAGCGACGATGGCGCGAAGGTGTGGGTCAACGGGCAGTTAATTATCGACCGATGGGTGAATCAAGGGGCGACCGATTACATCAACACGATCGACCTCAAAGCCGGGATTGTTTACGACATTCAGATCGATTACCTGAGTAACACAGGCAATACCACTCCCCAAGCGCGTCTCTACTGGTACAGCGCCAGCCAGGTCAAGCAGATCGTTCCGCAGAATCGCCTGTTTCCGGCGCCGGCGCTGGCCAGCAAACCGACCGCGGTGACTTCGTCGCTGGATGCTGTTGGATTTGTCGGCACTCCCTTTAGTTACTCCGTCACCAACTCGAACATCGGTGGTGCTGTTACTTATTCGTTGGCCGCCAATAGCGGACCGCTTCCCCCTGGCCTCAGTTTGAATGCGGCCACTGGCCTGGTCTCCGGGACGCCCACCGCTGCCGGCACTTACAATGTAGCCATCAATGCGCAGAACACCGCGGCCGGAACCACCACTGGCAGCTCGGTGGTTAATTTTCTCATCTATCCCGTCGGCGGTGTGACTCGGGAAGTGCTAACCGCCACCGGCAGCACTGTCGCCAGCATTGTGCTCCCCCTTGGCACCCCGACGCACGACACAATTGCCACCATCGACGATGACACCGATTACGGGACTAACACTGGCGAGCGGTTGCGCGGTTACTTTACCCCGCCAAAAACAGGCAACTATTACTTCTGGATCGCCGCCAACAACGCCGCGGAACTTTGGATTTCCAATAACGCGGAGTATGTAAATAAAGTCCGCCGCGCTTCGGTGGCGCCGGCCGGTAGCGGCAAGAAAGTGTGGGACGCGCAAGCCAGCCAGCAGAGTAAGTGGCTCTACTTTATCGCGGGGCAAAAGTATTACTTCGAAGTGCTCCACAATACCGGCGCCGATGCCGACGACCATGTCGCCGTGGGTTGGCTGCAAGACGATTTGGGCGCGGCGCCCGCCGTGACCGGCGCGCCCAATCCGAATGGTAGCTCGTTGCTCATCCCCAATGGCGGCGCTCCGCTCCAAGGTTATCCACTCAGCGGCACCGCGCCTGGGTATGCGTTCCAACCTTACGACTATCCCACGGCCACCGCTGCCACCGGGACGCTCTATGCCTGTAATCTCGGCCCTCAGGGAGCTTCCACCACCACGGCCAGCGGTTCTTCAAATCTGCGTGTCAATACCGCCGGCACTCAGGCGATCCTGAAGTTTGAGTATCAAGGTCTCGTCTCCCCGCGGACGGCCTATCACCTGCACGTGGATGCCTTCGATACCCATCCCCAGGGCGAGATCGTCTATGACATCGATGACGTCGATTCTTTCCACCCCGAGTTGCGCACTCCGGATGGCGGCTACATCTGGACCTTCGCCGCCGGGGGCACCTTCCCTTCCGCCGCCTCATTGTTGGACGCCATTCAGCGAGGCAAGGTCTATCTCAATATCCACTCGGTTACTTACCCGGTCGGAGAAATCCGCGGCAACTTCTCTCTGGTGGATGGCTCGCAGACTCCGCCCAATGCGTCGGCTTACACGGACCCCGGTTACCCCGACGACCATGGCACCGACCCCGGCGCCGCGCGCTTCCTCAATCAAGCGAGCTTCGGCGCGAGCAAGGCGGACGTTACTTACGTCAAGACCAATGGCTTTGCAGCGTGGATCAATGACCAGCTGACCCTGCCCAATAGCGCGACTTCCGGCGATGTGGAGTTGGGGCAGTTGTCGAGCGTATTTTACCAATACGCATCGTCAATCTTTGTGAACGCTTGGTGGAAGAAGGCCATCGTCGATCCCGATCAATTGCGCCAGCGTCTCGCCTTCGCCCTCAGTGAGATCATGGTGGTCTCTTTCCAGGACGAGACCGGTCCCTTGTCGAGGAACGCCAGGGCACTGGCTGATTACTACGATACGCTCATCGATAATGTCCTGCCGACCTCCGGTGTCACCGATAGCGGCACCTTCCGCGGCATCTTGAAGGCGGTGACGCTGACTCCTGGGATGGGTATTTTCCTGGACATGCGCGGCAATCAAAAAGGCGACCTAACCCTTGGGCGCCATCCCAACGAAAACTACGGACGCGAGATCATGCAGCTCTTTTCCATTGGTCTCTATCGCATGTGGGACGATGGGAAACTAATCCTGGATTCCAAAGCCGATCTTGTCCCGACTTATGGACAGTCGGAAATCCTGGGCCTGGCTGCCACCTTGACCGGTTGGCATTATAACCAATCGCTTCAAGCCAGCGGACGCCTGCCCACCTCCTTCAATCCAGCCGCGGTCTATACAGAACCGATGTTGTTAGTCCCAACCTTTCACGAGCGCGGCGCCAAGCTGCTTCTCAATAACGCAATGTTGCCACCGGCCACGGGTCAGACGCCGCGCGCGGTTATTGCAAGCATCACCGTCGGCTCTCCGTGCATCGTCAATACATCCACCATCCATGGTCTCCGAGTGGGTGACACCGTTACCATCGCCAATATAAGTGGTGGTGCATTCAGTGCGGCGATCAATGCCAGCCATCAGGTAACTGAGATTGTGGATGCCGATTCCTTCAAAGTCGGCGTCAACTGCAGCAGCATCGCCGGCATCAGTTACACTAATGCAGTGGTGACCGGAGCAACCGTCACGCCCTTTGCCTACACTACCAGCGGGCTGGCGCCCATTGTCGGTTCGCAATCCGATAACGTCGGAACGACACTTCCTCATCCTTACGATCAATACGGTCTCGGCGAACTGGACAAGGCGATCGATGGCATCGTGAATAACGACAATGTGCCGCCTTATATTTGCCGGCTGCTGATCCAGCGGTTTGTTACCAGCAGCCCCAGCCCGGGTTACTTGTTCCGCGTGGTGCAGAAATTCCGGGATAACGGGGCGGGGGTGCGTGGCGATATGGTTGCCGTGATCAACCAGATTTTGCTCGATGGTGAAGCGCGCAACTCAGCCGCGGCTCAGGCTTCCACCACCTTTGGCAAGCAGCGGGAACCTCTCATGCGAGTGACCGGGCCGGCGCGCGCCTTCCCCTCAGTTCCTTACACCGGCACCTACACGCAACTGACCGGCACCAGTTCCCATATGCTGCAGATCGTCACCTCGATTCCGAATGACTTTAATACGGGATTCACAGTGGGCTTGGATTTCAAAGGCAACTATGTCAACCCGCCCGTGGGCCAGACCACCGACCCTTACAACAACCCGACGAGCACCTCTTACACCATCTCGTCTGTTTCGGGCGGCAACACCATGGTCGTACCCGCCACGGGCCTAAGTAACGTGACTTACTCTCAAGGCGCGGGGAGTAACTCCATGACAGTAAACATCGCGGGACCCGAGACCGATGTGCCTGTCCTGGGTAACGGCGCTACACTGCCTATTACTAGCATTGCGACTGGCAACCCGTGCACGATCACCTCAGCCGGCCATGGATTGCTTACCGGACAAGTCGTAACCATCGGCAATATAACCGACGGCACCTTCAGCCCGGCGATCAATGGCAATTACTCAGTAACAGTCGTCGATGCCAATACCTTCCGGGTTCCAGTCAATTGCACGGTGGCTCCCACGGCCGGCACTGGCGACTTTACCAAGACCGCCAAGAGCCGTGTGTATTTGCACTTCCTCACACAGACTGCCCTAGGCGGCGCAGCCCTGCCGGGCAGCGCGGTCTATGACGTGAAGAGCAACGGCGGAAGCACCTTTGTTGTGACTACTACCGACACCCCTGCGACGGCTCGCGCTGGGAACGTATTGATCCCGAGAGTTCCGACCGGCGAAACGGTCCAAAGCGGGGGGACTGCCATTCTGTTTGGAACTGTCTCAAATCACAATCTGCAGCTCGGCGATGCGGTCTGGGCTGATCTGCGATTGCTCGCGGGCGGACCTGGCGATGGGCAGTATGTGGTGGGCTCTATCACCGATGAAGATCACATGATCGCCGGATACCCTCCGGTTTATCCGGCCCCCATCGGCACGCCACCCGTTATCACTGCCCGGCAGAACGGGGTGATCCTGTGGCCGCTGGTGCCGCCGCCATTGGGACGCTCAGGCGTCGTTACTGTGAATCAGAGCACCTTTGCAGTCAATGACATCACCAGGACCACGGACGGCTCGCTCTCCCAGACTCCGCTCAATGCACCCACGGTCTTTAACTTCTACTTCCCGGACTATAAGTACCCTGGGTCGCTGGCTAACTCCAATGTGGACTCGCCGGAGTTCCAACTCAGCACGGATACTTCCATCGTGAACTTAACCAACAGTGTGGTGAACATGTTCATCAGCACCGCGGGAGGTAACAGCAACCTTGTTGGGCTAAGTAGTTTTGACAACGGCGGTGGCGCGATTGTGTTCGATATCGGCGAGTTCATGACCTCTGCGCAAACCTCGAATGCAGGCATTCCGAACCTGATCGATGCGATTGCCAATCGCCTCGTGGGTGGTCCGCTCTCTGCGGGCGTTAAGGCTCAGATTCAAGGCTTTGTCGGTAACACGACAAACTTCCCATTCACGACCCCCACTAGCATGCAAATGCGCGACCGGGTGCGCGCCATCATTCATCTGATCCTGTCCTCTGGTGAGTACGCCATTCAGAAATAACTCCACGTATGAAACACTCCACATCCTTCGATCCTGCAACGCGGCGCGAATTCATCCGGCAGGCAGCCTGTGCCGCACTCGGCACCGGCGCGCTCAAGAATTGCCTGCGTGACCTTCACTTCATCAACGCCGCCGTGGCGCAGGGGGCATTCACCGATTACAAGGCTTTGGTGTGCATCTTTCTCGCTGGCGGAAACGACACCAATAATTTGATCATTCCGACCATCGCATCGGAATACTCCAACTATGCCACCATTCGCACCCCCGTGCTGGCCCTCCCCAATGCGGACGGCGGTCCAGCGACGGTGCAGGCACTTACTCCGATCAATAGTGATGGCCACACTTATGGCCTCAATCCGGCGTGCTTCGAGTTGGCTAAAATGTTCAATCAAGCAGCGGGATATACGGGGATCGGCAAGGTGGCCGTGCAGTTCAACATGGGAACATTGGTCTATCCACTGACCAAGGCACAATACATCGCCAAAACCACTGCCACGCCGCCGCAACTCTTCTCTCACAGCGATCAGGTGACCCAATGGCAGACTTCCATTTCCGATGTGCCACCTTCCACGGGCTGGGGCGGCCGGTGCGCGGATTTAGTCCACAGTGCCAATCCGCAAAGCGCGGGGACCGATGTCCTGGCCGCCTGTATTACCCTTGCGGGCGCAAATACTTTTGAGGTCGGCGCCCGTGTTCAGCAGTATTCCGTGGGCACCGGCGGAATCATCTCTCTAGCCAATCCCAGCAACCCCTCGTCGGCCACCACCGCCCGGCAGGCGACGCTCAATGCAATCCTCGGGATTGAGAAGGCGCATCCAAACCTCTTTCTCTCGAATTATTCGGAAGCCCTCAATCACTCGCTCGGCACGGGTGCCACCCTCCAGACCGCCTTGGGCGGAACACAGATGTCCTCTTACTGGTCCACAGTGAGTAACTGGAGTAAGACGGCCACTGCATACCAAGTGGTAACTCCGAACGACGGCAGTGTGAACGGTACCTTTACCTCCGGCCTGATGCAGCAGTTGCGGGTGGTCGCCCAACTCATCGAAGCGGGTTACCGCGCCAGCGGGGTAAGCAATGGCTTGGGAATGAAGCGGCAGATTTTCTTTTGCCAGGCCGGAGGCTATGACACCCACACCAGCCAGACTAACGCCGCGGGAGTTACTCCGACCCTCGCCAATGTCATCATCGGCTCACAGGCCAATCTTCTCGCCGAACTCAGCCAGAGCATCTGGTCCTTCCAGAAGGCAATGAAAGCCATCGGCACGCAGTACGCCGATGCCGGCTTCGTCAATCGTGTGACCTGTTTCACCTCGAGCGACTTTGGCCGCACCTTCCCATCCAATGGGTTGGGCAGTGACCACGGATGGGGAACTCATCAACTCATCGTCGGCGGCGCCGTCATAGGCCGGAAGACTTACGGTGCCTTCCCTGTATTGACCGTCGGCGGGCCCGACGACACCAGTACCGGCCGCTGGATTCCGACAACCTCCGTGGATCAATACGCAGCCACGCTGGCCAAGTGGTTTGGAGTGACCTCGGGGAACCTCACCACTGTCTTCCCGAATGTCTCCCGCTTCGCGACCGCAGACCTCGGCTTCTTGACTTAACAGGCTAAACCCAACGGTTCGCCCGTGACTTTTCTTCCGTGGCTAATAAGTCGTTTTGCTCAAAAGATCATAAGCGTCATGCGAAGCACCTCTTGACAGGCGGTGGCGGAGTTTCGGCGGGGCTGTAGATGTCGTAGCGGTATGGCTACGACACTTGCTTATCAAGCGCGCGCGGGGCGCTGGGCTTTGGCCCAGGCTTCGGGGGTCCAATCTTTTACTTGCCAGTTAGTCATCGAGGGTAGGGCGGTGAGGACGGCGCGCAGGTAGGCGTGGGGGTCGATTGAGCGTGGCGGCGGCAGTTCTCGATGATCGTGTAAAGGATCGCGCTGCGGTTGCCGGCGGTGGATTCGCCGATGAAGAGCCGGTTTTTCTTGCCGATGGCGCTGGGGCGAATGGCGTTTTCTACCAAGTTATTATCGATCTCTATGCGGCCGTCTCGGAGGAAAAGGAGTAATGAGGACCACTGACTTAGTGCGTAGTCGATGGCTTGACCCATGCCTTTTCGAGGAGGTAAAGATGTCCAATGTGTTTTAAGATCCAGCCGGCGACGCGTGGCGCTTGTTCTTTGGCGTCGAAAAATTTCCGTCGCACGTGGGCCATGCAGCCGGCGAGCGCGATGTGCCCAGCGCGGCGGCGCGCAAAGCAATCGTATGCCTCGTAGCCGTCGCACTGGAGGATGCCGCGAAAGTCCGCGGGGATGATGTTATCCAGGCACGCCGCGGCATGGCTCGGCTCCCAGTGAAAAGTAACATCGCCGCGCGGATCGGCGCACGTCCAGAGGTAATCTAACTTGGTCTTACCATTTCCTGGAGCGAGATAGCGGATGGGTGTCTCATCTACTTGCACATAGCCTTCACCGAACACTCCTTTGTTGATCTCTTGGTAAATAGGCTTGAGCCACGGCCAGGCCGACCCACTCGGCCATCGTTTGCCGCGGCAGCCAGACTTGATGGCGGCTCCAGTAGATGGCTTCCTGTCGGTAAAGGGAAGGTGATCGCAATACTTACTGACGATGATTTGAGTAAGTAGTCCCGGCGTCACGAGGCTGCGTTCCAAGAGCGAGTCTGGCAGAGGCGCCACGATAGGCACGGTGTCGAGCACGCCGCGCTGCACATATTTTGGGCGCACCGTGCGCAGGCACAGGAAACGGGCCGGCTCGTAATCGAGCCGCTCGCTGACTTCCTCGCCAATGCGCCGCCACTCCTGCGGCGCAGCCTTTACTTCCGGCGGCAGGATGACTTCTTCGATGACCGGCATATGCTCCGGCAGCCTGGGCCCTCGCTCACGCGGAGGCGATTGACCCGGCGAGCGCCGTGTGGCCTCCACTGCCACGGGCTCCGGGGCTTTTCCCGGTTCGTCTATGCCTTGTAACAAGAAGAGGAGTTGCGCGGGATCGAGCCCCTCGCTCTTGCTCCCGAAAATGCGCCGGACTAATAAGTCGATCTTCCGCCGCAATAACGTGTTCTCTTTCTCCAGCGCCATCACCGTCTCCAGCGCCTGCGCCAACTTGCCTTCCACTTCGGATAACTTCGAGCTAAGTGCAGTTTCGGCAGCAGGCATCTTGTTGCTCCTACTTACTAACTAACCCACTGACGTATTAGCAAGAATGTTTTAAACAATCTTACAAGGATCAGTCCCGAATGGCATTAAGTTAAGGCCGCTCTGGGACGGGTTTTAACAGCCTGTTGAAGAACTCGAAAAAACACGGTGTCTGAGCCGCAGCGCCGTAGGCGCGCCATGTCTATAGAGCCTCGCGACGAAAGAGACAAAGCTCCGTAGGAGCGGCATGTAGCCTCGAAGACGGGCACATGCCGCTCCTACGGAGCTACTCCCTTTTTTTTGGACGAGTTCTATAAACATGGCGCGCCTACGGCGCTGGAATGGGTGTTTCACCAGGGCTGCAAAGTGGCTTTACTCTGGGAACCGGCGCTTAACTTAATGCCATTCGGATCAGTCCTTGCCCATTTGAGCTCCAGTGACTTCCCCACTTACCCGCCGTCACTTACTTTGAGACATTACTTACTCCCGCTCATACCACGGCCTCATCCTGGCCCCGCGCAGATCGATCCCATCGGTCAACATCGCCAGCGCCTCCGGAGTAAGCTTTAACTTCACCGCCCCCGCCTTCGCCTTCTTTGGCCAGGAGAAAGTGCCTGCTTCCAAGCGCTTGGTGAGCACCCATAAGCCCGCGCCATCAAAGTAAAGCATCTTAAGCCGTGTGCGTCGCCGATTGCAAAAGCCAAACACCGCGCCCGCCCGCGGATCCTCCCCGAGCCGCTCGCTCACCAGCGCGTGCAATCCATTAAAACCTTTGCGCATATCGCAAGGCTCGAGGGCCACAAACACCTTCAAGCTCTCTGCAAAACTCAGCATGAAGCTCGGTCCTCCTTGGATAACAAAGCCCGAAGTAACTCCGCAGCCATCAACACCTGCTCCCGATCGGCCACCTCCAGGCACGCTCCCCCGGCAGTTGCACGCGCAAAGCCCCTCCCGCGACGCCAGCGGTAAGTGCTTTCTCTTCGAACGGCAAGGCGGTTGGCTGCGCACGGCATTTTCAACGGGCGAGCAAGCGATCCGTCGCGCACACTTCACCCATGAAGATTGTTATTCCCGGAGGCTCCGGACAGATCGGCACTTTGCTCGCGCGCACTTTCCACCAAGACGGTCACGAGGTCATCGAACTCAGTCGCAGCCCGTCACCGGATCGCCCGTGGCGCGTCGCGGCATGGGACGCTCGCACGCTCGGCGCTTGGACTGCGGAGCTGGAAGCAGCGGATGCGGTTATCAACCTCGCCGGCAAGAACGTCAACTGCCGCTACACGCCGGAGAACCGCCGCGCCATTCTGCAATCGCGCGTGGATTCAACCCACGTCGTCGGACAGGCGATCGCGCAAGCGGCGCGTCCGCCGCGAGTCTGGCTGCAAGCGGCGACGGCGACGATTTACGCGCACCGCTACGACGCAACCAACGACGAGGCGACAGGGATTCTCGGCGGCTCGGAAGCCGACGCGCCCGACACCTGGTGTTTCAGCATCGACGTCGCAAAAGCGTGGGAGCGCGCGGTTGAGGAAGCCGGCCCGTTGCCGCGGACGCGCAAAGTCGTGCTTCGCTCGGCGATGACGATGAGTGCTGACCGCGGCGGCGTTTTTGATGTCCTGCTCCGCCTGGTGCGCTTTGGCCTCGGCGGACAGTCGGGCGACGGACGCCAGTTCGTTTCGTGGATTCACGAGGCGGATTTTGTCCGCGCGATTCGCTGGCTGATCGAGCATGACGACGCTTCCGGGCCGGTGAACCTCGCCGCTCCAAATCCGCTGCCCAATGCCGAGTTCATGCGTGTGCTGCGCGAGGCCTGGGGCATTCGGTTGGGGCTGCCAGCAGCCGCGTGGATGCTCGAGATCGGCGCGGTTTTTCTGCGCACCGAGACAGAACTGATTTTGAAGAGCCGCCGGGTGGTTCCCGGCCGTCTGTTGCAGCAAGGCTTCAGCTTTGAGTTTCCAAACTGGCCCGATGCGGCCCGCGATCTTTGCGAACGCTGGCGCAAAGCTGCGCGTTGATCCGTCGCTCGTGAGCTATCCGCGGCGCTTCGCCGCGAATGCCACGATGACAATGAGGGCGACGATTCCCACAACCCACGGCCACACGGACCCGCTGCGCTCAACAGCGGCAGCGGGAGTTTGCGCGACCGGCGTTGTTGTGCGCCGGGTAGCCGCGGGCGTCGCCGACGGGACTGGCGCTGTTGGTGCAGGCGTTGCAGCGGCAGGCGTAACCGCGTTGGGCTTACGCTCGCCGCTGCTACTTTCGGCAAGAGATCGACTATCGGAACCTGAGTTGCCGCGGCTTTATCAATCATGCCTCGAACGGATTCCGCGTGTGCGTCCAAGTCTTTCATGCGCTCTGGACCAAGAAAGAAGTCCGACTTTCCAAATGTCTTCGGGTCGAAGATCACGACAGTGATTTCGCGATTTGTCGTCACGAAGTATAGGTTGCGCCCCGTTGCCGTGTCCTCCCAAAGCTGCGCCGTCACGATCACGTTTTCTGTTCCAGTAGATCGAGCGACTTGTTCCTGGCCTTTTAGAACAAAGTCGGCCTTAAGTTCGCCCGCCACCTTGCTTGCTCCCGCTTGTGCGTGCTCGATTGGCATTCCCGTCACCATGCGGCTTCGCGTAACAGCGCCCAGCTTTTCGGCTTTGAACCGATACCAGTAAGCCACGCGAGTATTTCCTTGCGGTGTAATCTCAGCCATTTGAACGAAGGTCGTATCCGCTTCCGCGGCCGATGGCTGCGACGCCCCACCTGTCATCGCTTGCGGCCGAGCTATCCGCACCTGCTCGGGCGACATGCCCATCTCGACACCCGGCGGAAGGTAGGCCTGATAAAAGTCTGCTGGTGCCGCTGAGGCGGCGACAACCATAAGGAGCACGCCTGCCAAGCGCGCTGCGTTACGAATAAGGCGTTTCATTTAGGGCCTAATCCAGTTGCCGTATTGATCGCACGCAAAAACCTTCCACTCATCAAGAAACACGGTGGCACCTTGTGCGTCCCACTCTATGTGTGCATTTTGCGGTCCGAAACTTTCGACACCGACAGTTTGAGCGCTCCAAAGTATTGGTGATCCGAACCTATAAAACTCAAATCGATAGCGCGGTGAGTCGTCCGGAAAAAAACTTAGAGGAACCGCCCAAAAAGGTGCAGAAGACGGAATTCGTCTGATTCGGATCGTATTCTGTCCATACGAAAAAGGGGATAAGCCGCTCGCTAGAACTTTACCATCTCTCCAAGTTATCCATCGGGCGATGTAAGCCGCAACTAAGATGCACCCAATAAGACCTCGCTTAGTGAATAAAATAGCTAAAGGCTTCACGGAGGGAAAATTTTAGTTCGATCTGATTTGCTCAATATACCTTCGCTTTCACCCTCTGGCCTCTCCTCCGTCCCAAATCCAGCACACTCCAGCGGCGTATTTTTGCATGAGATCAACGAGGATTGCCGGGCCATTTGGAATTCCGAGAATTGAATGCACTGTCGCACGTCCAAGTGCATTGTTGTGCAAATCCATCGTTGAGTTGAACGCTTGCTGCGCGTCCGCTCGGTTGCCAATCGTATTGATGCCCCACTTATTGTTATACTCATGGGCTGTCGTCACAAACAGTGTTGCTTGATTCGAGACAAGCGCATCCGATGCACATAGGGCGTTCCAGTAGGAATGCCTGATAGCATCTTTGCAAGGCACGTTTCCGAAGTTGCCGTTCTCCCCTAAAGGATTGTAGGTAATCCGGCTTCCCTCGTTCGGATCGTTCGCGCTCTGAGGCAGCATCGGAAGCGCCGGAGTGAGACAAAGAAGGAGAAGGAGGATGTTGCGTTTCATTACTTTGTTTGTCTTTATCGGCACATCGCTGAAGATGGTGGTCTTACCCGGCCAGAAGTTAATGACAGTATCCTTGGGAACTGGCGGGTGCGCTTTGAGCCATTGTCTTGTTCGACACGATCGGCCTCACGCTTCTGGTAGTCTTCGATGAGCTTCTGCCGGTGAATGTCGAAATAAACGTGAAGGGCATCCAGGCCGGCCAAGCTCGCATCGGGCACATTTTGTTCCTTACCGTCGATAAGTAAGTATTCGGAGCGCGTCTTACTTAACTGCGAGATCAGTGAGCCGCGTTCAGGATCGAGCGCCTCACTGGGTTCGTTATAGACCGCCAGGATCAAGCCATAGAGGGTGTCCTCAGTTTCGACGTGCCCACGAGTCGTAAAATAATTGAAGTCGATGTTACTCAAGGCGTGGTATTCACGTCCGCCGGCGGACCAGTGCAACGCAGTAACTCCGCGGTCGAAGACAGTGGCGAAGAAAAAGAGCAGTTCGGGCTTTTTCGATTCCTACTGCACCAACACAGGTCAGCACCGCCGCAGTCGTCACGGAGAGCCACAGGCGACATGATGTTTGGGTAAAAATCGAATGAGGCATATTCGGTTGCGGGCGAAAATTGACGCAGGAGCGTTTGGCGGAAATCCTTGATATGGATTTGCGCTCCTTGCAGCGAATCGAAAACGGGTCGTGGAATATGACGATCGACTACATGGAGCGCTTCCGCACAGCCTTTGGGTGCAAGCGGAGGAGTCTGATTCGCGGGCTTGATTGATCGGGTCGCGCTCTACGGCACGAGCTGGTTTGCCGCGCCGCAATCGCGGAAGGCGGGGCATCGCCTGAGCGTCGTGGATCCCGCGACCGGCGCGCGCGGAGACGACGATCTGGATGAAGTCGCTGCAGGCGTCCGGATCGCTGCGCTCGACAAGCATCTTCTTTGCGCTAGCGTGCCCGCCCTTTCGCCCAATGTTTTCGCTGCTCGCAGACAAGCTCCAGGACATCTTCAAAGACCTCCGCGGTCACGGGAAGATCACGGAGAGCAACATCACCGAGGCGCTGCGCGAAGTGCGGATGGCGCTGCTCGAGGCCGACGTGGATTTCAATGTGGCAAAGGGTTTCATCGCGCGGGTGAAGGAGAAGGCGCTCGGCGAGGACGTGCTGCGCTCGGTGACGCCGGGGCAGCAGATCGTGAAGATTTTTCACGACGAACTCACCGCGCTGCTCGGGGGCGACGCGGCGCCGCTTAATCTCGACAAGCCGGCGCGCATTCTCATGGTCGGCCTCAACGGCGCGGGGAAGACGACGTCGTCCGCGAAGCTGGCTAGCTGGCTCAAGAAGCAGGGGCGCTCGCCGCTGCTCATCGCGTGTGACCTTCAAAGGCCAGCGGCTATCGAGCAGCTTGCCACGCTCGGCCGGCAGATCGGCGTTCCCGTTTTTACTCCGGCCGCGGAGGAGAAGGACGTGCTGAAGGTCGCGAAGATGGCGCTGGAGTGGGCGGCGACTCAGACGGGCGACGTGCAGATTTTCGACACCGCGGGCCGGCAGGAGATCGACGAGGCGCTGATCGCGGAAGTCCGGCAGCTCCGCGAATTTCTTGCGCCTCGCGAAGTGTTGCTGGTGGCCGATTCCGCGACGGGGCAGCAGGCGGTGAGCGTGGCCACACATTTCAACGACGCGCTGGGCATCACGGGCCTCGTGCTCACCAAGCTCGATGGCGATGCGCGCGGCGGCGCGGCGCTCTCGATGCGCGAGGTCACGCAGCGGCCCATCAAGTTTGCCGGCATCGGCGAGAAGCTCGATCAATTCGAGCCGTTCCATCCCGACCGGCTCGCGGGGCGCATCCTCGGCATGGGCGACATTGTGGGGCTGGTGGAGAAAGCCTTCGACGCCATCGACGAAGACGAGGCGCGGCGCATGGAGGAGAAAATGCGGACGGCGTCCTTCGACCTGAACGATTTCCTGGCGCAGTTCAAAATGATCAAGAAGCTCGGGCCGCTGGAAAATGTGCTTGCGATGATGCCGGGCATGGGCAACCTCAAGGGCCTTTCGGTGGACGAAAAACAGATGAAGCGGGTTGAAGCCATCGTGCTTTCGATGACGCTGGAAGAACGGACGAGACCGGACATTTTGAATGCCCGCCGCCGCCAGCGCATCGCCCGTGGAAGCGGAGTTTCGGTGACCGAAGTGAACGACCTCATGATGCGCTTCGGCCAGATGCGCAAGATGATGAAGAACATGAGCGGCATGAAGAAGATGATGGCCCGCTCCGGCGGCCCCGGCCGCTTTCGCCGCTGACTTTTTTCAAATCCCAAATCCCCAAATCCCAAATCCACATGGTCTCCATCCGTCTCCGCCGCGAAGGCTCGCTCAACAATCCGTATTACAAAGTCGTCGTCGCCGACCAGCGCAGTCCGCGCGACGGCAAATTCATCGAGATCATCGGCAACTACAATCCGCGCAAGGAAGACGTGAATGCGCGGATCGATCTCTCTCGCGCCGATTACTGGATCGGCAAGGGCGCGCAGCCGAGCGAGACTGTGCGGAGCATCATCAGAAAGGCTCGCAAGGCGGAGAGCCAGGCGGCGAAGTAAGGGGCGGCCGCACGAGGACGGCGGCGCTCCGCCGTTGACGGCGCGGAGGCAAACTCTTAAGCCATGTGCGCATGGAAGAGTTCCTCGCGTTCGCTTTGCGCCAGCTCATCGACTATCCTGATGAGATGGTGCTGGTCCGCACGGAAGCGGGAAAAAAAATCGTCTTCCGGCTGCGGCTCCGACCCAGCGACGTGGGTAAGGTGATCGGCAAACACGGCCAGACCATCATCGCCCTCCGCAACCTGCTGAGCGCGGCCGCGGCTCGGCACGGCGAGCGGGCGACGCTGGAGATTGTGGAATGACGAATGACGAATGTGGCAGGTTCGAACTTCGTCATTCGTCATTCTGCGGCCCCCTCCACTTCTTTGACGATGTGCGGGTTGATCTCGTGCCGGATCGCTTCCGCGGCCATGCGGATCGCGTTCTTCACGCCCACGGGTGAGCTGCCGCCGTGGGCGATGATGCAGGTGCCGTCGATCCCCAAGAGCGGCATTCCGCCGTATTCCTCGGAGTTGGTTTTCTTGCGGATGGCCGTGAATGCAGGCTTGGCGAGTAGCGCGCCGGCCATCGTTATCGGGCTCCTGGAGATCTCGTGCTTGAGCCAGACGAAGATCGCGTGGGCGATGGCTTCGCTGGTCTTGAGCACGATGTTGCCGGTGAAGCCGTCGGCGACGACGACATCGACGGGATTTTCAAACAGAGCGTGGCCCTCCACGTTTCCGCAGAAGTTGAGCCGGCTGGCCTTGAGCAGATCGAAAGTTTCGCGCGTGAAGTCCGTGCCTTTCTCATCCTCGGTGCCGATGGACATGAGGCCCACGCGCGGCTTGGCGTAACCCAGCACCTGGCGCGAATAGACGCTACCCATGATCGCGTTCTGGAGCATCTGCCGCGGCGTGGGATCGGTGTTGGCGCCGGCGTCGATGAGCACAAAGAGATTGGTCTCCGTGGGCATGGTCGCGGCGATGCCGGGACGCTCGATGCCGGGAAGAGTGCGCAGCTTGATGGTGCTGGCCGCGACCGCCGCGCCTGTGTGGCCGGCACTCACCACGGCTTCGGCTTCTCCTTTTTTCACGAGATCGACGGCGCGGCTGATGGAGGAATCTTTCTTGCGCCGCACGGCGTCGATGGCGCCGTCGGCCATTTCCACGACCTGCGTGCAGTGGACGATCTGGACGCGCCGGTCGTTGCAGCCCACGCGCTTGAGCTCGGTCTCGAGACGACGCGAGTCGCCGGTGAGGAAGAGCCGCGAGATGTCCGCAAATTCGCGCAGTGCGAGCGCGGCGCCCTCGATGAGTTTGGCTGGCCCCTCGTCGTGGCCCATGGCGTCGAGGGCAATGTTCATCGGAGAGCGCGGGCCACTCTCTATTTTGTCTCGATGATCTCCACGATGCTTTCTGCGTCGATGCGCGCTGCTCCACCGTGATCCCCGAAATGGAAAATCATTTCGTAATCCTTGCTGGCGCCAAAATCCTTCCGCGTGTTGAAGGCGTAGAGAATGCCGTTATTCAACCGCATCGCGAAGGGCCGAAACAGTTCCCGATCGAGAATGTCTTTGAGTTCGGAAACCTTCATCGCGCGCGCGTGCAGACCTTAATCGTTCTCGATGATTTCCACGATGCTGTCCGAGTCGATGCGCACGGCGTTGCCCGATTTCCCAAAGAAAAAGATCATCTTATAATTTTGAGTCGCGCCCAATTCTCGACGGCTGCTGAAATCGTAGTGCGCTCCATTATTGAGCCGAAGCGCAAAGGGTCGAAACGGTTCCCGCTCCACGATGTCTTTGAGTTCGAGAGTCCTCATGGCGCGCCATTGGAAGTCTTACATCGCCTCGATGGTGAGCACTTGCCGCCCCTTGTAGTATCCGCACGCCGGACAAGCGATGTGCGAAGGCAGCGGGCTGCTGCATTGACCGCACTTGTTGAGTGTGGCGGCGTGCCAGCGGTTGGCGGCTTTGCGCGTGCGCAGCCGCATCTTGGACATCTTGCGTTTTGGAACTCCCATGTTGTTTGTGTTAGTTGAGTTTGAGTTGATCCAGCGCCTCCCACACCTTGCTCGCTGCATCGTCTTCGGACTCGGCTGGCGCGCCCGCCGCGGCGGGGATCGCCGAGCCGGGGCAGACCTTAAGTCCATTCCAGTCGCAGTGCGGGTGGGGCGGAAGGGCGAGCAAAATGTCTTCCCTCACCGGCTCTGTCAAGTCCACCGTCTCGCGCCCCGTGAGTTCGATCTGGCAGGCAAAATCCCGCACTTCGAGCGGGAAGAGAAAGCGCTCGAGACAGGCCACGCATTGCATCTCGAGCTCCACGCTTACGGAGCCCGTGGCAAAGAGCCCGCCATCGCTGAGCCCCACATCGAGCGCGTAATGCACATCGCCCACCGGCCTCGCAAATGCGTCCTGCAGTTCCAGCATTCGGCTGCTCTCCGTGCCCTCCACGCGCAGGCCCTCGGGCGGGATTTGATTCACGTGTATTTTCATAAAGTTCCAGCCTTTCTATTGAGGCGCTGCGCCTCCGAATTTCTCCCGCAGCGCCCGTGCCACAGAGAATGGCACAAAGGCCTCGATCTTGCCACCGTGCCGCGCGATTTCCCGCACGATCCGCGAGCTGAGATACACGTAATCCTCGCGCGGCATCAAGAAGATGGTTTCCACGCTGTCGTCGAGCTTGCGATTCATGAGGGCCATCTGGAATTCAAACTCAAAGTCGCTCACCGCGCGCAGCCCGCGGATGACCGTGCCCGCCTGCTGCGCGCGCGCAAACTCAACGAGCAACCCATCGAAGCGCGCCACCCGCACATTGGCGATCCGCTCCGTAGCCTGCCGCAACAGCTCGAGCCGCTCCTCCGCGGTAAAGAACCCGGCCTTCTGCTCATTGAAGGCGACGGCGACGATGACCTCGTCGAAGATGTGCCCCGCGCGCTGGATCACATCGAGGTGCCCATTGGTAACCGGATCGAAACTTCCGGGATAAATAGCGCGTCTCATGCCGCGCTTTGTAGCGGCGCCCCACAAGCGCCGCAAACTTTCACAATCGGTGAACGCTCTGTGTGTTCCGATGGTTGCTTACACGAGAAGATCGCGCAGAGCTTGAGTCCTCATCCTGCAAAGATAACCTGGCTGCACGAATCGAAGCTTTACCGCAGCGGCCTACACCTACGAGGAGGAAGCCATCCTGGTGTGAAGCGCCGGGAAGTTCTCTTCCGAAAAAAAATACCACGATCTCCGCGGCTTGTCGGCGCGTTCCGGCGGCCGCATTGAAGTCTCGATCGGCATTCCATGAACACTGGAGTCATTCCAAAAGAACGGCGCAAGACGAAGATCATCTGCACGCTCGGTCCGGCCACAGAGTCTGCGGAGACGCTGCATGAGATGATCGACGCGGGAGCCAATGTGTTCCGGCTCAACATGAGCCACGCCACGCACGAATGGGTGCGGCAGATCGTTCCGAGAATCCGCGCGGTGGCCAAAAATCTCGACCGCATCGTGGGCATCCTCATGGACACTCAGGGGCCGGCGATCCGCACGGGCGACCTTCCGGCGAAGCTCGATCTCAAGCCGGGCGATGTCTTTGAGTTCACGGTGCGCGGCGAGCGCAGCGAGGAGTCGCATTCGGTGGATGTGAACTACGACGGCCTGATCGACGACATCTCGGTGGGTGACATCGTGCTCGTCGATAACGGCATCATCCGGATGCGGGTGCTGGCCAAGGAGCGCAACCGCATCCGCTGCGAAGTGCTCACCGACGGCGTCATCGGTTCGCGCAGGCACATCAATTTGCCCGGTGTGAAAGTGAATCTTCCGCCGCTCACGGAGAAAGATCTCGCCGACGTGGCTCTCGGCGCGGAGCTCGGGGTCGATTTCGTGGCGCTGAGTTTTTGTCGCGAAGCGCACGATGTCGAAATGCTGCGCGCGGTGCTCGACGAACACGGCAGCGGTGCGCGCATCGTCGCGAAGATCGAGGATCAACTCGCGGTGAAAAACATCAGCTCCATCATCGACAAGACCGACATCGTGATGATCGCGCGCGGCGATCTCGGCATTGAATGCCCGGCCGAGGATCTCCCGATCATCCAGCGCAAAATCGTGAAGCGTTGCCTGCAACGCGGCGTGCCGGTGATCGTCGCCACGCACATGCTCGAGTCGATGATCGCGAACCCCGTGCCGACGCGCGCCGAGATCACCGACGTGGCCAACGCGGTCTTCGAGCAGGCCGACGCCGTAATGCTCAGCGGCGAGACTACAGTCGGAAAGTATCCTGTCGAATGCGTGCGCGTGCTCGACAAGGTGGCGCGGCGCATCGAGCGCAGCGGCTCGGGGAACTTTGCCGAAAACGCGGACCTCGAGGACGACCGCTCAAAGACCGTGCACGCCGCCGTGGGCCTCGCCAACTCGCTGTCCGACGCGAAGCTCGTGATCTTCACCCGGCGCGGACGGATGGCCAATCGCGTATCCAATCAGCGCCCGCACACCGCGCCCATCTACGCCTTCGCGCCAAGCTGGGAGATCTGCCGGCAGCTCGCGATGAACTGGGGCACCTTCGCGCATCACCTGCACTTCGACGCGAATCCGATCCGCACGATCGAAGCGGCGATTCATTTCTTGATAGCGCGCGGCCTCGCCGCAACGGGCGAACACCTCGTCATCGTCAGCGACATGCTGGCCGGCGAGGAGCGCTTCGATTCCATCCAACTGCGCGTGGTGCCGTAGCGAAGCGTGGCGCAGGCTTTCAGCCTGCGGTGCAGGGCACGAAGTGCAGGCTAGGATGCCTGCGGGACTTCCACAAGCTGGAAGCTTGCGCCACGCTTCCCGTCCGGAAGATTTCATCCAGCCGTGCGTTTTCCCGACCGCTCCATTTCCCTCGCGCGTCTCCGTGCCATGCGCTCGGTGGATGTGCTCATCCTTGGCGGCGGCATCAATGGTGCGGGCCTCTTGCGCGAGCTCGCGCTCAACGGCGTGGACGCGCTGCTCGTGGACAAGGCCGACTTCGCCGCGGGCGCGACCTCCGCTTCCTCGCACATGATTCACGGCGGGCTGCGATATTTGGAGAATGGAGAACTGCGGCTCGTGCGCGAATCGCTCGTCGAGCGCAACCGGCTGCTCAAGAATGCGCCGCACGCGGTGAAGCCGCTGGCGACCACCATCCCCATCTTCTCGTGGTGGTCGGGGCTTGGGAATGCGCTCGCAAAATTTTTCGACCGCACCTCGAAGCCGTCGAAGCGTGGCGCCGCGCTCATCAAAACGGGTCTCACGCTCTACGATCTCTTCACCGCGCGCGACCGCGTGCTGCCGGCGCACCGCTTCAGCAGCCGCTCCGCCGCCCTGCGTGAGAGGCCGGCGTTGCATCCCGGCATCGTCTGCACGGCGACTTACTATGACGCGTGGATTCCGCTGCCGGAGCGGCTTTGCCTCGAACTGCTCGACGACGCTCTCGTTCTGAATCCCGGCACGCTCGCGTTGAATTACGTCGCCGCCACGGGCCTCGGCCCGGTGGGCTCCATCGAGCTGCGCGACGAAGTGAGCGGCGAAATTTTCGCCATCACTCCGCGCATCGTCGTCAACGCGACCGGCGCATGGATCGACCTCGCCAACCGCGCACTCGGCACGCCCACTCGATTCATCGGCGCGACGAAAGGTTCGCACCTCGTCGTCGAGCACCCGGAGCTTTTTGCGGCCACCGCGGGGCACGAGCTTTTTTACGAAAACGAAGACGGACGCATCTGCATTTTTTTTCCGCTGCACGGCAAGGTGCTAGTGGGTTCGACAGACCTGCGCATCGACGATCCCGATGCCGCAGCGTGCGACGAGCGCGAGATCGACTACCTGCTGGAATCGGTGCGCACCGTTTTTCCCGCGATCGAGATCGGGCGCGAACACGTCGTCTCGCGCTTCTGCGGCGTGCGCCCGCTGCCGGCGAGCGAGGAGGGTTTCACGGGCCGCATCAGCCGGGATCACGTGTGCCGCGCCACGCCGCCCGCGCCCCCCGCGCGCCCGTGGCCGGTGCTCTCGCTGGTCGGCGGAAAGTGGACGACCTTCCGAGCATTCGCCGAGCAGGTGGCGGACAAAATCTTCGCGGAGCTGGGCCGCACGCGCCGCCGGCACTCGCACGAGCTAGCGATCGGCGGACGCGAGCCCGAGCCGGACTTCAGCGACGACCGCGATCTCGCGCGGGTGCTGAGCACTGAAGCCGTCGTGCATCTCGACGATCTGCTGCTGCGGCGCACACCGCTCGCGCTTTTCGGCCAGCTCACGACCGCGCGCTTCGAAGCCATCGCGGCGCTCTGTGCACGAGTGCTCGGCTGGAGCGATAGTCGGCTCGCGGAAGAGACGCAGCGTACGAGCGCGCTCCTAGCTTCCCATCACGGCGTGCGGGTGGCGTAACTCTGTCACGAGTGGTCGGGCTGGAGAGATTCGAACTCTCGACCTCCTCGACCCGAACGAGGCGCTCTACCAAGCTGAGCCACAGCCCGAAGACTCTTTTTGAACGGGCGGCACTATGAGCGCGATTGCCGCTCAGGCAAGTGGAAATCCGTGCCGGTCTTGCGCCGGTCCTGAAGCAAGCCCCAAGCAAAGCGCGCTTCGCCGGTATTCTAGCCGTCATGCCCGAAGCAATGGACGTAAGTCTCCCCGAACCGATGCCTTCCAAGCCCGTCGCCACCAAGGCCCGCGGGCCGCGGTGGCATCGCCGCAAGGCCGTGCGCATCGCGGTGGTCGTGGCGTTGCTGCTCGGAGCCGCGAGCCATTTCGTAGGCAAGCGCCGCTCGAAGAATCAGACGTGGAGCGACGAGCAGGCGCCACCCGTCACCGCGCCCGTGGCTGCGGCGGCGTTCGTGCAGGAAGTGGTCGAGCGCGGCGAAGTGGAAAGCTCGAGCAACATCGAAGTGCGCTGCGAAGTGCAGGGCCGCGGCTCGCTCGGCACGGCCATCATCGAGATCGTCCCCGAGGGCACTTACGTGAAGGCGGGCGACTTCATCGTGAAGCTCGACGATTCCACGCTCCAGGCCGATCTCGTGCAGCAGCAGATCGCCTGCAATTCGAGCCGCGCGCTCGTGGTCGAAGCGCAGGCGGATGTCGAGTCGGCGCGGCTTGCGCTCGAGGAATACGAGTCGGGCACCTTCCTCCAGGAGGAGCAGGCCAAGGAGAGCGATGAATTTGTGGCCAAGGAAAACATGCGCCGCGCCGAGGAATATCTGCGCTACAGCGAACGGCTCGCGGCGCGCGGCTACGTGACCGAGGTGCAACTCGAGGCCGACCGCTTTGCCGTGGAAAAGGCGCGCAAGGAACTCGAGAGCGCGCAGACGAAACTCGAAGTGCTCCATCGCTTCACAAAACAGAAATCGCTCAACAAGCTGAAGGCCGACGTGGAGACCACCGAGGCGCGGCTCGCTTCGCGCCAAAACAGCCACAACCTCGACGACGACAAGCTCAAGTTGATCGAGACGCAGGTCGCCAAGTGCGTGCTCATCGCGCCCACTTCGGGCCAGGTGGTCTATGCCAACGAAACCACGCGCAACGCTTCGACCGGCGAGCCGCTCATCGCCGAAGGCAAGCTGGTGCGCGAACGCCAGCTCATCGTCCGTCTTCCCGACCCGAAGCGGATGCGCGTGATCGCGCGCATCAACGAATCGCGCATCGACCGCGTGAAGGAGGACATGCGGGTGAAGATCAAGGTGGACGCATTTCCCGGCGTGTGGCTCGAAGGCACAGTGCGCGATGTGAGCGAGTATCCCATGGCGAGCCTCGTGCCTTACAGCATGATGAAGGAATACGCCGCGCAGATCGAAATTCACGATCCGCCGGAAGGCTTGCGCGCGGGCATGACGGCGCAGGCGGCGATCCAGGTGCACAATGTGGAAAGCGCCGTGCAGGTGCCGCTCCAGGCCGTGATCCAGCGCGACGATCGTTTCTTCTGCCTGCTCACCATCGACAACGAGCGCATCGAGGCGCGCGAGGTGACCGTGGGGCTCTCGAATGACAAGTCGGTCATCATCGAAGACGGCGTCTTTCCCGGCCAGCAAGTGGTGCTCGCGCCGCAGAATTACGAAGACCTCATCTCGCTGCCCGCCGCCACCGGCAAGCCCCGGAGCAAGCCGATCGCGAAAGCAAAGAGCGCCGCGAAAGCAGCAAAGAGCGGGGTCGTCGCTGCGAAGAAGGCCCCGGTCGTCGCGGTGAAAGACAAGTGAGCCGGAGCAATCCAGCGATCGACTACTGAGTGCCGTGGACTGAGCACTGAGCTGAGGGCTGATGGCTGAGCACTGAGCAGATGTGAGTGCAAAAATTCCCAACCCTTCCGCGCCGTAGGCGAGCCATGTTTATAGAATCGTTCTTGCAAACGCAGCCAAGCCCCATCGGGGGCGGCACAGAGTCGGGCACGCTGCACGTGCCGCCCCGATGGGGCTTGGTCCGCGTTTACAGGTGTTGTCTATAAACTTGCCGCGCCTACGGCGCTTACAACTGAGCACGATTCCTCTCGCTCCTGAACGCCTCTTCACCCGGCCGGCCATCCGGCTCGAAGGGCTGCGCAAAGATTACTTCCTCGGCTCGGAGGCGGTGCCTGTGTTGAAGGGCATCGACCTTGTGGTGCCCGAGGGCGATTACGTCGCCATCATGGGCCCATCGGGTTCGGGAAAGAGCACGCTGCTCAATCTCCTGGGGTGTCTCGACAAACCGACCGGCGGCGCATTCTGGCTGGGCGAAGACGACGTGGCGCAGCTCGACGACGACCAACTCGCGGCCATCCGCGCGTCGCGCATCGGTTTTGTTTTTCAAAGCTACAACCTCATCCCGCAGCTCAACGTGCTCGAGAACATCGAGGCCCCGCTTTACTACCAGGGCAACGTGACGCCCGAAGGCCGCGAGCGCTGCCGCCGGCTCGCGGCGCTCGTGGGACTCGGCGAACGGCTCGGGCACCGGCCCGCGGAACTCTCCGGCGGCCAGCAGCAGCGCGCCGGCATCGCGAGGAGTCTGGTCAACGATCCGCGCTACATCCTCGCCGACGAACCGACAGGCAACCTCGATTCCATCACGACGCAGGAAGTGCTCGACGTGCTCGACGGACTCAACAACGAGGGCAAGACCATCGTGCTCGTGACGCACGAGGAAGAGGTGGCCCGCCACGCGCGGCGCATCGTGCGGTTGCGAGATGGAGTGGTGCAAAGCGACTCCCGCGCGCGGGAGGTGGAGTGGAAAACATCGAACGTCCCACGGGGCACTTCGAACCTCGCAGCCGGACACTCCGCCTCCCTCGCGCTGCTCGGCCGCACCGTGCAACTCGGAGTCAAGAGCCTCCTCGTCCACCCGCTGCGTTCGCTGCTCACGGTGCTCGGCATTTTCATCGGAGTCGCCAGCGTCATCTGGCTGCTGGCCATCGGCGAAGGCATCAGCGCCAAGGCCCAGGAGCAGATCGCCGAGCTCGGCGCAAAGAACATCATCGTCACCAGCACCATGCCGCCGGCGCAGCAGACGCAGCGCAAGGCGCGCTACGGAGTCACACAGCGCGACTACCAGAATCTCGACGCCACGGTGCCGAGCATCGCGCAGGTGGTGCCGGTGCGGGAATTGGACAAGCGCGAGTTTTCCCACGGCACGCAGCACTTCGCCGGGCGGCTCATCGGCACCACGCCCGCCTACCTCGCCCTCAACCGCATGGACATCGCGCGCGGCCACTTTCTCACCGACACCGAAGTGGAGGAAAAAGCCAAGGTGTGCGTGGTGGCCGCCGACGTCGCGCGCGATCTCTTCGGCTACGAAGACCCGATCGGCGGCGCCATCCACATCGGGCCGGATTACTTCCGCGTGATCGGCGTGATGAAGCCGCGCAAGGCCGATGCCGCGATCCCCGGCGCGCGGGAAGGCCAGAGTTTTGCGCGCGACGTTTACATCCCCATCACCGCCATGTGGACGCTCGTGTACGATTACTACGGCAAGACCGAGGACGGCATCCCCATCGTCTCGCAAGTGACCCTCACCCTGCAGCACACCCGCCAGGTGCTCGACACCGCGGAGATCGTGCGCCAGAGCCTCGCGCGCACGCACGATCGCGATGACTACTCGCTCACCGTGCCGCTCGAACTCCTCGAGCAGGCGCGCAACACGCGGCTCATGTTCATCGCCATGATGGGCCTCGTGGCCGCCATCTCGCTAGTGGTCGGCGGCATCGGCATCATGAACATCATGCTCGCCACCGTGACCGAGCGCACGCGCGAGATTGGCATCCGGCGCGCGATCGGCGCGCGGCGCGCGGACATCACCCGTCAATTTCTCGTCGAGACCATCGTGCTCTCCATCGCCGGCGGCATCACCGGCATCGTGGGCGGGTTGCTTTGCACGCCCGTGCTCTCGCTCACCATGCGGCTGCTCGGCTCCGCTTTTCCAAAAGCGATGGCCGCGCTGCCCGACACGGTGCGCACCATGACGCCGCTCATCGTGCCGTGGTCGCTGCCCCTGGCCTTTGGCATCTCGGTGATGGTGGGCGTGGTCTTCGGGCTTTATCCGGCGCAGCGCGCGGCGGCGATGAATCCCATCGAGGCGCTGCGGCACGTCACGTGAGGCATACTGCCGCGCATAAAGATTTGGAATAATGCGGAAGAACTGCGCGCTGAGTTCAACGCCTCCGGCATCGAGATTGCCGCCCTGTTTTTCCAGTGTGTGATGCGCGGCAGTATGGAGGAGGGGCGTTTGGCCTTTTCATCGCCGAGAGCTTTGGCTTCCATCTCCGGGCGATGCCAAAGCCCATCACAAAGAAGCCGCAGCCGAAGTACCGGCGCATTGTTCTCAAGATCAGCGGCGAGGCGCTTAAGGCCAAAGACAGTGCCGACAGCATCTCGCCGGAAATCGCCCGGCAGATTTCCGCGCAAATCGGTGAAGTCCACGCGATGGGCGTGCAGGTCGCGGTGGTCATCGGAGGAGGCAATATCTGGCGTGGACTTTCCGCGAGCCATCGCGGCATGGAGCGCACCACGGCCGATTACATGGGCATGCTGGCCACGGTTATCAACGGCCTCGCTCTCCAGAGCCAGCTCGAACAGAGCGGGCTCGTCACGCGCGTGCAGACGGCCATCCACATGGAGAATATAGCCGAGCCATTCATCCGCCGGCGCGCCATCCGCCATCTCGAGCAGGGCCGCGTGGTCATCTTCGTCGCCGGCACGGGCAATCCTTTTTTTTCCACCGACACCACCGCCGCGCTGCGCGCCAGCGAGATCGGCGCGGAGGTGATCTTGAAAGCGACGAAGGTCGATGGCATCTACACCGCCGATCCGATGAAGGATCCCACGGCCAAAAGATTCGACCGCATCACTTACAGCGAAGCGCTCTCGCGCCGGCTCTCGGTGATGGATTCCACGGCCTTCAGCCTGTGCATGGACAACAAAGTCCCCATCATTGTATTCGATCTCATGACGCCGAATAACATCCGCAACGTCGTGCTCGGCCGCAAGGTCGGCACGCTCGTGACCGACAAATTCTGACTCCCACACATTATGGAACCCGACGAAATCCTCCTCGATACCGAAGCCACCATGGAGAAAGGCTTCGACTACATGTCGCATGAATTTGCCGCCGTGCGCACCGGCAAGGCCTCGCCCGCGCTCGTGGAAAACATCGACGTCGAAGCTTACGGCGCTTCGATGAAACTCAAGCAGCTCGCGCTCATCACCACACCCGAGCCACGGCTGCTCGTCATCCAGCCTTTCGACGCCTCGACGGTGCAGGCCATCGAGAAGGCGATCAAGGAAT